>NZ_JBMIQH010000003.1:0-414759 GCF_056155635.1 Paraburkholderia sp. BR10141
AAAGACGCACGGTTGAGATCACGTGTCGGTCTACGTTAATGCTTCAGCATTTACGCAGAACCCGCACTATGTGTGTTGTGCCTGAAACAACGCAACCCCAATTCAGCAGCACCCTCTTTACGCTTCTTCCCGATTGGCTGTGGCGCGAACACAAAGCGCGACGCAGCAACCCGTCATGCCTGATGACCATAGCGAGCTGGTCCCACCCCTTCCCATCCCGAACAGGACCGTGAAACAGCTCCACGCCGATGATAGTGCGGATTGCCCGTGTGAAAGTAGGTAATCGTCAGGCTCCTTATGCTGTAACGTCCAGAACCCCGGTGTCTCCGAAAGAGAACCGGGGTTCTGGCGTTTGGGCGCATTAAAATCGCAGCTCGTCAATTCAAGGCGCCAGCCAGGTTCCGCGCCATTCCCCTTCTTCAAACACCAGACTGGCGCGCCTATGCCCTGCGGGATTCAGATCGAGGTAGTCAATGCTCGATACGGTCACATCAATCAGACAGAAGTTTTCGAATCCCGCCGATGAGTTGGGATCCTCGGCGAGCGTCGTTGCATGCGCTTCGGCGGGAGACGCAACCGGTGTCGCGGGCGCAAGCGGCGTGCGATAGACGATCAACGTCCGAGGTCTGCTCGAGTCCCAGACAGCTCTCGTATCCGAGGGCGTCTCGACGATTCTCGCAACGCCGTGCAGCCTTATCTGGATGCCGCCGTCGAGATCGCAGCCGACGAGCGATACGCGCCGGTCGCGCCGCAATTCAGACACCTTTGTAGACCGCACGTCGGTATGAAACATGACTGAGCGCCGCTCGCGAGAGACACGGCGCAACACGACCGTCCGCACGGCAGGCGCACCGTCCAGCGCAATCGTCGCGACCTGCAGCATCGTGAAGGGCGAGCGCTCATTGCCCGCGTTTGCGCCCGCGTTCAGGCGTGCCCAGACCTCGTCGACGATCTGATCCATATCTGCCGCGCTACAGAGCACGCACGATGCCGCCGTCGACACGGATGGTTTGCCCCGTGATGTACCCCGCGGCATCCGACAACAGGAACGCGACCGTTTGTGCGATCTCCTGTGTCTTCCCGAATCGGCCAACCGGAATGCGGGCAACAATCTCGGGCGTTTCGGGCCAGCTGTCGATAAACCCCGGCAGCACGGAGTTGATTCGAATATTGTCCTTCGCGTAGCGGTCGGCATAAAGGCGCGTGAACGAACTCAACGCGGCGCGCAGCGCGGAAGAAACGGGCATGGCCTGCTCGGGCGCATCGGCGGCGAAGCTCGAGATATTCACCACCGCGCCGCCGCGTTGCTCGAGAAACGCAGGGGTCACGCGACGCAACACGCGAGCGACGTTGAGCAGGATGAGATCGAGCCCGAGGTGCCACTGTTCGTCTGTAACAGAAAGCAGATCCCCCTTCGGCGGATGCCCCGTGTTGTTCACCACAGCGTCGATGCGGCCATATTTTTCGAGCGTTTCGCGGACGAACCGGTCGATACAGTCCGGCTCGGTCACCGAGCCGGTAAAGCCGAATCCGCCAAGCTCTCTCGCCAGTTCGGCCGCACTGCCGGAGGGTGACATCAAGGCCAGACGGTAGCCGCTGGCTGCCAGTTCGCGCGCGATCGCCGCGCCCATACCCTTGCCGGCCGCCGTGACGAGTGCGACTTTTTCTACTGCCATCGTGCTCTCTCCTTGAATTGGATTCAGCGCGTCAGAACTGCGCCGTATGGGAAATCGTCCAGAAACTGTATGGCGTTATGATTGGATTGTCGAATGATGTTTCTTATAGTCTGACAATAAAATTCTTCAGGTCCGATGGCGTGGATATCGCGGTGCGGCTCGGCAAGCCGCCGTTCGCGAAAGGCCTCGTCAGCGACCCGCTATTTCCGCTGCAGGTATTCGGCGTAGCCAGCCCGCAACTGCTCAAGCCCGATCGCCCGGTGCGCACGATCTCGGACCTGCAAAACTATGTGCTGCTCCACGACTCTCATGATCTGTGGCCGGAATTTTTCAACGCCCTCGGTTGCACATATGATGTGGGCGAGCTGAAAGGGCCGCACTTCAGTCAATCGTCGCTCGCCATCGATGCCGCCATTGCGGGGCAGGGCATTGCACACACGAGCGAACATCTCGTCGAGCGCGATATAAGCGCGTTGAACCGGGCATTCGCAGTCAGCAAGTTCTGCGCCACCATCCGCATTGCAGTGCAGCGCCTCGCCGTGAGGCAGCGCGTGCGCACGCATTCATCGTTCGATCACCTTGCCGGTGCATAATGACTGAACCGCCGATGCAGTCGATGACTATCCGCCAAGGAGTTCGTCATGCTAGCGAGGAACGAAGAATTCGTCGCCCATCTGCTCTCCGACGTCATGGAATTTGCGCGGGCGCGCTTGCCCGAGCCGACGTTCCAGACCGTCGAGCCTTTCCTGCGGCACTACTACGATTTCGCCGACGCGGAGGATCTGCGCAGCCGCAGCATCGCCGACCTCTACGGCGCCGCCATGGCGCACTGGCGAACCGCGCAGCGCTATGTACCGGGCAGCGAGCGCATGCAGGTCTACAACCCGATCCTCGAACAGCACGGTTGGCATTCGGACCATACGGTCATCGAAATCGTGAACGACGACATGCCATTTCTCGTCGATTCGGTTTCCATGGCCGTCAACCGTCTGGGGCTCGCGCTGCATTCCGCGCTGCACCCCGTATTCCGGATCTGGCGCGGCAAGGACGGGACGATCGAGCGTGTAGACGAAGGCGGTGCTAGCGCCGGCGACGGGCAATCACAACTCGCCTCGTTCATCCATTTCGAAGTAGACCGCTGCGGCGATGCAGCAAAGCTCGACGAATTGCGCAGCGACATCGCCAAGGTGCTTGGCGACGTGCGGGCGTCGGTAGAAGATTGGCCGAACCTGCTCGAGGCCGCGCGCACCACCATCAAGACGATGAAAGCGCGCGAAACGAGCGCAGAGGACATCGAAGCGCGCGCGTTTCTCGAATGGATGGTGGCCGACCATTTCACTTTCCTCGGCCAGCGCGATTATGCGCTGGTCGCGCATGACGGCGGCTACGCCCTGCGTGGCGTGGAAGGCTCGGGCCTCGGCATTCTGCGCGAATCGCTGCGCGCGCCGGGCACGCCGGACATCACGCCGTTGCCGCCCGCGGCCGTCGACATCATCAGCGGCGCATGGCCCATTTTCCTGACGAAAGCGAACTCGCGTGCCACCGTACACCGGCCAGGCTATCTGGACTACGTTGGGGTGAAGCTAGTCGGCGCGGATGGCAAGGTGTGCGGCGAGCGCCGCTTCGTCGGCCTCTACACCTCGACCGCCTATATGGTCTCCACCGCCGAAATCCCGATCGTGCGGCGCAAATGCGCGAATATCGTGCAGCGCGCGGGCTTTCTGCCGAAAGGCCATCTCGGCAAATCGCTGGTGACGGTGCTGGAAACCTATCCGCGGGATGAACTGCTGCAGGCGAGCGAAGACGAGCTTTTCGACATCGCGCTCGGTGTGCTGCGCTTGCAGGAACACCAGCGCACGCGGCTATTCGTGCGGCGCGACCGCTTCAACCGCTTCGTTTCCTGCCTCGTATACGTCTCGCGCGACAAGTACAACACCGATCTGCGGCGGCGGATTGCAAACCTGCTCGTGGACGCCTTCAACGGCGTTTCCGTGGAGTTCACGCCGCTGCTTTCGGAGTCGGCAATCGCACGGATTCATTTCGTCGTGCACGCCGAACCCGGCTCGATGCCCGAAGTCGACACGCACGAACTCGAAGCGCGGCTCGTGCAGGTCACGCGCCGCTGGCAGGACGATCTGGCCGATGCGTTGCTCGACGCATTCGGCGAAGAGCAGGGCACGAGTCTCTTGCATCGCTACGCCGATTCGTTCCCGCCGGGCTATCGCGACGATTATCCGGCGCGCACGGCGGTACGCGATATCGAGCTGATCGAGCGCGTGCAGGGAACGCAGCGCATCGCGATGAATCTGTACCGGCCTATCGAGGCGGGCCCACGTACGTTCCGCTTCAAGGTTTATTGCACGGGCGAAGCGATCGCGCTCTCGCGCAGCCTGCCGATGCTGGAACACCTCGGCGTGCGTGTGGATGAAGAGCGGCCCTATGTGATCGAGGCGCCTTCTTGCGCGCCTGCTTGGGTCCACGATTTCGGCCTCGAACTCGCGGACGACGCCGAATTTGACATCGAGCGCGTTAAGGGCCTGTTCGAAGACGCATTCGAAAGCGTCTGGAACGCACGCATCGAAAATGACGATTTCAACCGGCTCGTGCTGCGCGCCTATCTGAGCGCGCGCGAAGTGACGATCCTGCGTGCCTATGCGAAGTACCTTCGCCAGGTGGGTTCGACATTCAGCGACGCCTATATCGAGCGTGCGCTAACCGGCAATCCGGCGATCGCCCGGCAGTTCGTCGAACTGTTCGTACTCCGGTTCGATCCGCGCGATTCACAGGCACGGGAAGAGCGCACGGCACTCATGCTCAAGGCCATTGATAGCGCGCTCGACCAGGTGCCCAATCTCGACGAAGACCGCATCCTGCGGCAGTTCCTCGGCGTGATCAATGCGACGGTGCGCACCAACTATTTCCGCCGCGAAGCCAATGGCGCAGAGCGGCCCTCGCTCTCGTTCAAATTCGACCCTTCGAAAGTGCCTGGCCTGCCGGAACCCAAGCCCATGTTCGAGATCTGGGTTTATTCGCCGCGCGTGGAGGGTGTGCACTTGCGCGGCGGGCGTGTCGCTCGTGGCGGCCTGCGCTGGTCGGATCGCCGCGAAGACTTCCGCACCGAAGTGCTGGGCCTCATGAAAGCCCAGATGGTGAAGAACGTCGTGATCGTGCCGGTGGGATCGAAGGGCGGCTTTGTCGTGAAGAACCCGCCGCCGGCGAGCGACCGCGAAGCATGGATGCGCGAGGGCGTGGCGTGCTATCAGACCTTCCTGCGCGGCCTGCTCGATCTCACCGACAATCTCGTGAACAACGCGATCGTGTCGCCGCCCGATGTCGTGCGCCACGATCCCGACGACCCCTACCTCGTCGTGGCCGCCGACAAGGGCACCGCCACGTTCTCCGACTACGCGAACGCGATATCCGCCGAATACGGATTCTGGCTCGACGATGCATTTGCCTCGGGCGGGTCCGTGGGCTACGACCACAAAAAGATGGCGATCACGGCACGCGGCGCGTGGGAGTCGGTCAAGCGGCATTTCCGCGAAATGGGCGTGGATACGCAGGCCACCGATTTCACCGTGGTCGGCGTTGGCGACATGTCGGGCGACGTATTCGGCAACGGGATGCTGCTCTCGCCGCATATCAAGCTCGTCGCAGCTTTCGATCACCGCCATATTTTCCTCGACCCGAATCCCGATCCGGCCGTGAGCCTTGCCGAGCGCGCGCGGCTCTTCGCGCTCGAACGCTCGAGCTGGGCCGACTACGACCCGGCTACGATATCGGCGGGCGGCGGCGTGTTCGCACGCACCATGAAGACGATCCCGCTTTCGGCGGCGGTGCGCACGGCACTCGGCATCGAGGCGGCGGCGCTTTCGCCAACCGAGTTGATTCGCGCGATCCTGCTGGCGAAGGTCGACCTGCTCTATAACGGCGGCATTGGCACTTATGTGAAATCCGCGCGCGAGACCAACGCACAAGTCGGCGACAAAGCCAACGACGCGGTGCGCGTGAACGGCTCGGAACTGCGCTGCAAGGTCGTGGGCGAGGGCGGCAATCTCGGCGTCACGCAGCTCGGGCGCATCGAATTCGCGCAGCATGGCGGCCACATCAACACGGATGCGATCGATAACTCGGCAGGTGTAGATTGTTCGGACCACGAAGTCAACATCAAGATCCTGCTCGGACTCGTGGTGGCCGACGGCGAGATGACGACGAAACAGCGCAACGCGTTGCTCGCGGAGATGACCGACGAAGTCGGACTGCTGGTGCTGAGCGACAACTACTACCAGACTCAGGCGCTTTCGATCGCGGGCCGCTACGCCGTGGAGCTGCTCGATGCCGAATCGCGCCTCATGCGCTGGCTCGAACGCGCAGGACGTCTGAATCGCCATATCGAATTCCTGCCGACCGACGATGAAATCGCCGAACGCCAGGCCGCGAAACTCGGGCTCACGTCGCCGGAGCGCGCCGTGCTGCTCGCCTACAGCAAGATGTGGCTCTACGACGCGCTGCTCGATTCATCGGTGCCGGAAGACCCGCTCGTCGCGGACTTGCTGATCGACTACTTCCCGCAGCCACTGCAGCAGCGCTTTAGCGAACCCATGCATCGGCATCCGCTGCGGCGTGAAATTCTGGCGACGCATTTGACGAACGCGCTCGTGAACCGCGTGGGCTGCGCATTCGTGCACCGTTTGATGGAGGAAACCGACGCGCAGCCCGGCGAAATCGTGCGCGCGTGCATCATGGCGCGCGACGTATTTGGTCTGAACGATATCTGGCGCGCCATCGACGCGCTCGACAACCGCGTGCCCGACGACGTGCAGGCGCGCATGTTCGTCGACATCGCACGGCTGCTCGAACGCGCGGCGCTATGGTTCCTGCGGCATCTGCAGGCAGGCTCGGTGGACAACGATGGTGTGAGCACGCTGCTGGCACGCTGCCGCGACGCCGCTCAGCGCCTCGCGCCGCAATTGCCGACGCTGCTGCCCGACCCGGATCTCGAAGCGCTTTCGGCACGCCAGGGAGAACTCGTGAAGGCGGGCGTCGAAAATGCGCTCGCGCTGCGCGTGGCGAGTGGAGATATTTCGGTAGCATTGCTGGACATCGCGGATGTAGCGGCGGCGTGCGACCGTCCTCTTGAGCGCGTTGCGGCGGCGTACTTCGCTTTGGGTACGCGGCTCAATTACAGCTGGATTGGCGAGCGTGCGGCGACGCTGCCTACGCCGACGCATTGGGACACCATGGCGCGCGCGGCTGCGCTCGCCGAGGTGGCGCACCTCAAGCGCGCGCTCACCACGAGCGTGCTTGCACAAGGCTCCGAAACCGCGGACGCACAAACGCTCGTCGACGCATGGTGCGCTCAGCACGAGGCGGCGCTCGAGCGTTATGGGCAGTTGCTTACGGAACTGCGTGCTTCGAGCGGCGTGAGTCTTTCTGTGCTGCTCGTGATCGTGAGGGCGATGGCGGCGCTCGAAAGGACTTGAAGACTCGAACGATGACGGCGGTGCAAGCGGCTTACGCGGCGGCCGCTTCGGTCACCGCCTGCGTGCTCGCCACGGCCGCCGCATGCTCGCGAATCAGACGATAGACCGTCTCGCCGGGCACCGTCTCCGCCTCGAGCAACTGATCGGCGATCGCGCGCAGCACCGGCTCGTTCGCACGCAGCAACGCGAAGCACGCGTCGTTGAGTTCGTGCAGCAGTGCGTTCGCGTGCTCGATCGCGCTCTTCAACTGCAAGCCCGCGACCTGCTGCGGCAGCGCCGCGAGGCTGAACAGATTGCCATCCGCATTGAAGCCGTGCTTCGACACCATGTCGAGGCTGATGCGCGAGGCCTCCTGCAAATCCTGCGCCGCGCCGCTCGACGCTTCGCCGAACATGAGCAGTTCCGCGTTGCGCCCGCCCAGCAGCACCTGGATTTCGTTACGCATTTCCGTTTCGCGATACAGGTACTTGTCCTGCATTTTCGTGATCAGCGCCACGCCCAACGCGCCGCCACGCGGCAAAATCGTCACTTCTTCGAGCACGCCGGTGCCGAGGAGGGCGGCGACGAGTCCATGTCCTGCTTCATGGATCGCAATGCGTGTGCGTTCGTCGTCCGAAAGCGCGCGCTCCGCGCCGTTGACGTCGCCAATGCGTGCAATCTTGATGGCCTCGAGAAAATGCACCGCGGCCACTTGCCGCTTGCCGGCCTTGCGCGCGACGAGACCCGCTTGATTCACGATCATCGAGAGCGTGGCCGGGGAAAGGCCCGTGGTCAGCCGCGCGAGCTGGTTGAAATCGAGATCGTTGGCTTTCGACTTCAGATTGCCGGCGTAGAAGCGCAGAATTTCTGCGCGATCCTCGAGGTCGGGCAAACGCACCTGCACCGTGCGGTCGAAGCGGCCAGGGCGGCGCAGCGCTTCGTCGAGATTGTCCGGGTGATTGGTCGCCGCGACGATGATCACGCCTTCGTTCGACGCGAACCCGTCCATCTCCGCGAGCAGCTGGTTGATGATGCGGTTGCTTTCCGCTTCGACCGGGCCGCCGCCCGTATCGGTGCGCTTGCCCAGGCCGTCCGCCTCGTCGATGAAGATGACCGTCGGCGCGTTCTTGCGCGCGAGCTCGAACAGGCGCTTGACCTTCTGAATGCCCACACCGTAATACTTCGCGCTGAAATAGCTGCCCGTGATGGCGATGAAATTCGCGCCGCATTCGCCTGCAAGCGCCTGCGCGAGACGCGTCTTGCCGACGCCCGGGCCGCCTGTCATGAGCACGCCGCATGGCGCGCGCACGCCCATGCCCGTGAACTGCGCGGGCTCGGTGAGCCACGCGCGCACGTCGGCGAGCGCGGCTTTCGCTTCGCCTGCGCCGATCACGTCGTCGAAGCGCAAAGTCGGCGATTCGCCGAGCAATTGCGCGCCGCCGCCCATTTCGCGGCGCATGAACCACAGCAGGCCGCCTAGCATCAGCACGGGGAGTAGCAGACTGAACGCGTCGCGCACACGGTCGAGGGCTTCTGTCCAGCGCTCGGCGCCGATGCGCACATCGGCGTGCGGCAGCCAGACGAGTTGCCAGGGCGGCGCCGCGCCCGGTTTCAGATCGCCGAGCAGCAGGGCGTTCGCGAACGCGCCATTGTGATCGGCCACATAATACTTTTCGCCCTTGATCGTCGAGACGAGAATTGCTTCGCGGCTCACGCCAATTGCGGCGACATCGCGGTCGCGAATATCGCGCAGCAATTCCGAGGCATCCTTCTCGCGCTTCGTCCATGGCGATGCGTCATGCCGCATCTCGCTGGCGACACCCGTAAGCGCAGCCGGCTGGGACTGCGCAAGATTCGCTTGATGGCGCCAGTAGAAAAAGCCAGACGCCGCCGCGAGCGCCGCCGCGCATACACCCAACGCCGCGTATCGGCCAAAGCGTGACCACCGCGAATTCCTTGCCGGTTTCATGAATCCTTTCCTGCCTGGCGCCGCCGTGACGACGCCAGATAATCTATCGTGGGACTGGAGGCGCTCGAACGTCTCGCCTTGCGTAGTCCATGGATAGTCAGGAATACGAAAACGACCCTTTTAATCGCGCTGCTCCAATAGGATTATGCCTGCGTTAGGCGGCCCGCGAAAAAGGGGATTGACGGATAAATACCTTTTAATCCGGTGGTTTAGCCTGGCTGCGTGGTTTCTTAGGGGCGCGAACGGCGATGTGCCCCCTGTTTGGCGTGCTTTGCCAAGCGGGTCGGACCGCGATCAGAATAAAGATAAATGGGGCGAGCGTCGCTATTCGTTCGCTCGCTGCGCAACGTGGGCTATCCGGTCCCGCACAACACCGATCGCCTGCTTGAGCGCGTAGACGTCCTGAAAATAGCGGTACGGAATGCGTATCCGGCTCGCGTTTGCGTCGATGTTTTCGATTTCTTCACTCCATTGCGCGATCTGAGAGGGGCTCGGCTCGCTGTTGCTCCACACTTCGTCTTCGAGTGCCTTGATTTCGCGGTACCAGACGACGAGCCGTTTTTTCATCCGTGCTTCGAGCAACCGCGGCAATGCCTGAAGCAAGCCAATCAGGAGCGCCGCGAACGGCACGAGGATCAACAGCCGTCGTTCGATCACGCTCGCGAGCCAGAACGGCAGATAGCGGTACAGGAACGGCTGGCCGGATTTGAAGTAGCGGACGCTTTCGTCGGAGAGCGGGAATTCTTCCGTCTTCAGGTTAGGGAAGGTGCCGAGCGGCGTGAAGTAATCTTCGCCACCGTGAACGGAGTGAGCCGCGTCGAGCAGCAGATAGACGAGCGCCGGATGCAGCGTGTCTTTCGAGACCAGCAGCGCCGTTGCCGCGAGCAGCGTGACGTCGGTGCGCGGCAGATCATCGGCGACACTCGTCGACGCGCGTGGCAAGACGATCTTCGAAAGAGATGGGAACTTCTGAACCAGCGCGTCTGCCTGGGCGAAACTCATCAGTTTGAGATCGCTGTTCAGCAGGATCTTCTGCATCTCGGCGTCGGGCCGGCCGATGAAGAAAGCCGCGTCGATCTGACCGCTTTCGAGCCCTTGATACGCTGCCGGCGCATCCATTTGCAGCAGGGTGGAGTTCTGGCTCGTGATGCCGCTGTAGCCGAGCAATACCTGCGCGACATTGAGCAGGCCACTGCCGGGCACGCCCGTCGAAATCTTCTTGCCACGAAGCTGCGACAGCCGGTCGACCGTCGTGTCGCCGCGATAGAACACCCAGATCGGTTCGTACGACACGGCAGCGATCGTCTGCAGACCGTCGGTCTCCTTCGGGTTGGTGGTACCCGACTGGATGAAACCGACTTCATAGGCGCTGTTCGGGTCTCTCAACCGCTCATAATTCTCCACCGCGCCGGAAGAACTGCGGATATCGAGCTTGATGCCCGCACGCTTCAGGATGGGCGCATAGCGATCCGCAAAGCCACGATAGATGCCGTTGTCAGCGCCGCTGGTCATGACGATGGTGCGTTGGAACGCGGGTGCGGCCACGATCGCCACCACCCAGCCAAACGCAGCCAACAAAATGATTACGCCGACGATCAGGAAGCGCCGCCTCGCCCTGGTCATGGGTGCTGTCTGGCTGCGATGCAGTGCCGGATTGTGTCGGGGCATCGTTATGTACGCCTCCAGGATGCAACGCAGCAAGGATCGCGGTGCGTCGTGGCTCGCTCTGATCGTTATGCTGAGCTTATTGCCGTTGCCGCTCGGGGTGAGTATGCCACGGCGAGGGAATCTGCCTTCGCATCGAGGACGCAGCGGTCTCTGGCAGGCTCGCCGGTGTACCCTTCCTGTCTGATGATCGGTAATCGCGGATCAAAGATATAGGTCGTAGTGCAAATTAATATTGGAAGCGATGGATTCGCCTTTTTACTTGACATACCTTCATGGCGTTTACTTGGCTCCGTCACATCGACCCACCGAGCCAAGGCGCGACGCCAAAGGCTGACCGGATCGATTCGCGCTGAAATTTCCCGCGCGGCGCCTGAGCTGGCATCCCCTTTGCCGATCAGTCGCCGCCGTCGCCTGAAGCGTCGATCGCGTTCAACAAATGACGCAGTGCATGGCCTGCAGCGACGGACTCTTCCGGATCGAGCATCGCCGTCAGCGCGTTCAGCCGGCCGACCCGCTCGTCCAGTGCACGATCGATGCACGCCAGGCCTTCTTCCGTCAGTTCCACTTCGAGCCGCCGGCGGTCATTCGGATCGGGCAGACGGCGCACCAGGCCCTTGTCTTCCAGCCGGTCCAGCAGCACGGTCATCGTGCCGGTCGTAAGGATGGCGATGCGGCTCAGGTCCGACGGGGATGCCGTTTTGGGGTAGCGCCGACGCAGCGCCGCCAGCACCTGGAACTGGCCCGAGGTGATGCCGTGCGCCTGGGAAAGCTTGATCAGCTCTCGCTCCAGCACGCCGCCCAGACGGATCACTCTGATCAGCATGTCGGCGTGTTGCAGATCCAGGTCGGGGCGCGCCGTACGCCATTCGGCGAGAAATTGGTCCACATAGTCAAGGGTAGTCATACGCGAATTTTACTTGGCTCCAAATAACTTCGCAATTGATTGCTTGACATCAAGATACTCGATGACTAGTATTCGCTCATGGTCTGACCGGGGACAACAACCGGCCGACATCAGAAAGACAATGAAATGGGCGAGACACGACATGGCTTTTGATTCCTCGTGCGGGTTTCCTGGGCAACCGGGCGATAGCGCCGCAATCTCTGGCGGCTCGGTTCGAGCGGCCTTTGACGCAACATCGGACCGCTATCCGGCGCATCCTTTTCTCCACATTCCCGCGCAAGCAACGGCGGGGTACGGGAGGCAAGCGGTGGACTGGGAATACGGCGAAGCAGCCCTTCGCGTGCAGGCGCTGGAGGCCGATTTCCGCGAAGCTGGCCTGACGCGCGGCCATCGCGTCGCCGTGATGCTCGACAACCGCGCCGAGTTCTTCCTGTGCTGGCTGGCGCTCAACGGCATCGGCGTGTCGATCGTGCCGCTCAACGCAGAGCACAGCGCTGCGGAGATGGCGCATGTGCTGCGCGACAGCGCGGCCGTGATGGTGGTCACGCTGGAAGGACGAAGGGCGGCACTGGAACCCGCACTGCACGTCGCACTGGCCGGCACCGACAGGGCATTGCCGCCGGTTTGCTGCCTCGGCGACGACGCGCCCCGGGTGCCGGTGCTGCCCGGCACGTTCGCAGCCAGCACGGACGAGTGTGCGTTGGTCTATACCTCGGGCAGCACGGGTTTGCCGAAGGGCTGCATGCTCTCGAATGCCTACATGCTGGCGTTCGGCCGCTGGTACCTGTCGCTCGGCGGCCTGTGCACGATCGAGCCCGGTGCCGAACGCCTGATCACCCCGTTGCCGCTGGTGCATATGAACGCGCTGGCCTGCTCGTCGATGGCGATGATCCTGAGCGGTGGTTGCATCATTCAGCTTGACCGTTTCCACCCCGGCACCTGGGCGCAGACCGTCGCTCAGAGCGGCGCCACCATCGTGCATTACCTCGGCGTGATGCCGGCCATCCTGCTGCAGTTCCCGCCCCAGCCCGGCGACCGCGCGCACGCAGTGAAGTTCGGCTTCGGCGCTGGCGTGCATCCGAAACACCAGGCGGCGTTCGAGGCGCGCTTCGGCTTTCCGCTGGTGGAGTCGTGGTCGATGACCGAAGTCGGCGCGGGAGCGGCGGTGGCGGCCAACGTCGAGCCGCGCCATGCCGGCAGCCGTTGCTTCGGCCGACCGTCGGGGCACATGGAATACCGGATCGTCGACGACGCAGGTGTTGACGTGCCGCCCGGTAGCTCGGGCGAACTGTGGGTGCGCGCCGCCGGTCCGGACCCCCGGGCGGGTTTCTTCTCGGGCTACGCCAACCAGCCAGAGTTGACCGAAGCCGCATGGGCTGGCGATTACTTCCATACCGGGGACATCGTGCGCGCGGGTAGCGACGGCGCCCTGCACTTCGTCGACCGCAAGAAGAGCATCATCCGGCGCAGCGGCGAGAACATCGCCTCGCTCGAAGTCGAGGCCGTGCTCAATCAGTTGCCCGTTGTGCGCAACGTCGGCGTTGGACCCGTCGAAGACGAGACGCGGGGTGAGGAGGTCATGGCGTGCGTCGAGCTTGCCGCCGGCCACGCGCCTTCGCACGAGGTGGCGCTGCAAATATTCGAGGCTGCGGCGCAGCGGCTCGCTTACTACAAGCTCCCGGGCTACATCGCGTTCGTGTCCGCGCTTCCGCTGACTGCTTCCCAGAAGCTGCAGCGTGGGGTGCTGCGCGAAATCATGCGCCGCCTGGCTAGCGAGGGCGCCGCATTCGACCTGCGCGCCCTGAAGAAACGCTCCGCCGCGCATCCGGCGGGCAACGCCTGAGCGGCCGCCGGAGTCTCCCATGGCAATCCAACCCGAAGACGCGCAAGCCGTGCTGGCGGTACCCGTCACGACAGGCTACGCACGCTACAGCACCGAGCCAGCGGACTGGTATGTCGCGCAATGCCTGCGTGAACTGTTGGCTGGCGCCGGCTTGTCGAAAGACAGTATTGACGGCCTCGCCGTCTCCAGCTTCACGCTGGCACCCGACCCTGTGGCCAGCCTGTCGCGGTCGCTCGGGCTGTCGTTGCGTTGGCTGGAATCCGTACCTTTCGGCGGCGCCAGCGGTGTGATCGCGCTGCGCCGCGCGGCACGGGCGGTGGAGGCTGGCGATGCGGAAGTCGTGGCCTGCATAGGCGCCGATGCCAACCCGCGCGATGGTTTTGCCGGGCTGGCCAGTCGCTTCTCCTGGGCGGCCATCGACGCGGTGTATCCCTACGGAGCGGCGGGTCCGAACATGCCGTTCGCGCACCTGACCCGGCGCTATATGGATGCCACCGGCGCCACGCGAGCCGACTTCGGCCGCCTTTGCGTCTCGCAGCGCGCCAATGCCAGTGCCGTCGCGCACGCGCTGTTGCGCGATCCCATTTCGCTCGAGGCGTACCTCGACGCCCGGCCAATCGCCGAGCCGCTCCACAAGCTGGATGTCGTGATGCCGTGTGCGGGTGCGGAGGGCTTTCTGGTGATGCAGCGGCGGCGGGCCCTCCATCTCGGCCTGCCGTACGCCCGTATCCGGTCGATGGTCGAGCGCCACAACGCCTACGCCGACGATGAAGCCATCTTGCGAGGCGGCTGGGCCCAGGAGTGCAGCCGCCTCTATCGCGAGGCCGGCGTCGGCTGCGGGGACATCGATGTGCTGGCGACTTACGACGACTACCCCGCGGTAGTGTTTCTGCAACTGGAAGGGCTCGGCTTTTGCCCGCCCGGCGCCGCTGCCGCTCTCATTCAGTCACACGATCTGAGTTTCCGCGGCGACTTTCCGCACAACACAAGCGGCGGCCAGCTCGGCTGCGGACAGGCCGGTGCGGCCGGCGGCTATCTGGGGCTGGTGGAAGTCTTGCGGCAGGTCACTGCGCAGGCCGGCGCCAATCAGGTACGCGCTGCCCGCATCGGGCTCGCCAGCGGCTACGGCATGGCCGTGTACGACCGCTGCCTCGCCACCGGCGCCGCGATCATCGAAGGGGTCACGCCATGAGCCACGACGCTTCCTTTGCGCAGTGCCGCTCGCTTGCCTGGCACAGCATGGCGGAGTCCACGCCGCCGGGCGGCCTCGCACTGCCGTGCTGCGCGCAGTGCGGCCACCAGTTCTATCCGCCGCAACGCTATTGCCCGCGTTGCCTGCACGGGCACATCGACTACGTGGCCGACAACGGCGCGGCCGTCGTGCTATCGGTGACGCGCCTGCACCACACACTGGAGCCAGCCTTCGTCAGTTTGCTGCCTTTACATGTGGCGGCCGTTCGCACGGATTCCAGTAGAAGCTACCCGGCATCAGCACCACATTCGTGGCCGTGTATTCGTAGCGACCCTGCAGGCAGAACATGAACTGGTTCGATGCATGCGAGTGCGGCACGGGAATCGACACGCCCTTCTCGAACCGGATCAGCGCGATGGAAGCGCCGGTGGCGTCGTCGCGCCACAGCATTTTCTCGTAGAGGCCCGGCAGGGATTTGGGGCGCCACGGCATGTCTTCGCTATTTAGGAGTACTTCTTCTATCGGGGGAATGGACGAGGTGAAACTCGACGGGTTCACGATGTTGTCTCCGGTTTGTTTCTGGTGGTTTGGATGAAGTGAGGTTAAGAGGCCTCAGAGCGCCAGAGAAGCGGCCAGGCTCCCCCCGCCACAGACGAAGAGGTTCTGCCCCGTGATCCAGCCATTTGCGGGATCGGCAAAGAAGAGCACCGCGCGTGCTACGTCGTCCGGGCGGCCGAGGCGCTGGAGCGGCAGTGAAGCGGCCAGGGCGCGCGCGCGTTCGCCATGCTCCGGGATATCGCGAATCAGCATGCCGGTGACGATGGGCCCGGGCGACACCGTATTGACCGTGATGCCGGACGGCCCGGATTCCAGCGCCCAGGTGCGGGTCATCGCGGCCAGCGCGGCCTTGCTCGCGCCATAGGCGGTGCGTCCGGCCAGGCCCACGATCGCGCGCGACGCCACATTGACGATGCGGCCGAAGCGCTGTGCCTTCATGTGCGGCAGGCAGGCCTGCGCCAGCTTCATTGCGCAGCGCACGTGCAGCGTCATCATCAGGTCGAACTCGGCATCGTCTACGTCTTCGAGCAGGGTGTTGCGCACCGCGCCGGCGTTGTTGACGAGGATGTCGGCCTGCTCTGCCTGAGCGAGCGCCGCCAGTGTGCGAATCCCGCACATACTGGAACAGGTTCGACGCCAGCGCATGTCGTCCCGGGCCGAAGCTGTCCCGGTAACCCGCCTCGCGCATGCGCCAGGCGCCGAAACCGATGTCGTCGATCCCGCCCATCTGGAAGCTGGCATGCTGGAAGCCGCGGTGCGTACTGGCGATCAGCCCGAAACAGTGGTGGTCGATCCGCACTATCCGCAGCAGCCGAGCTGGTACACGGATGAGCGCGATGCCCACTGACCACAAGGGTGCCGCCATGTCCGGCATTCCCACGCCCTCGAGCCATTGCGAAACCCAACGGCCACTTCTCGCAGGCCACCACCATCGAGGCCAGCGGCAAGCTGGTCTTCATCTCCGGCATGACGGCGCGCCGGACGGCCCGGAGTTTTCCGTCACTCGCGCTCAAGGGATCGCCGCAGACGCTGCGTGTGA
Source organism: Paraburkholderia sp. BR10141 (assembly GCF_056155635.1). NCBI lineage: Bacteria > Pseudomonadati > Pseudomonadota > Betaproteobacteria > Burkholderiales > Burkholderiaceae > Paraburkholderia > Paraburkholderia sp. BR10141. The sequence continues at coordinate 16,312 of NZ_JBMIQH010000003.1, forward strand.
TCAAGCCGCTGGGCGTGGACCGTACGCTGGTCGAGGTCTGGGCGCTGGCACCCAAAGGAGCGCCGCAGGTGCTACTGGAGCGCACGCTGACCTACAACCGGCTGACGTTCTCGCCGATGTCGGTGGTGGCACATGACGACATCCATATTTTCGAGGGCGTCCAGAGATCGCTAGCCGCCCAGGGCAATCCATGGATCAGCCTGCATCGTGAGTACCGCGACGGCGAACAGCTGGAGCCGGAGGTGAGCGGCACTAACGAACTGCTGATGCGCAACCAGTTCCGCGCGTGGGCGACGCTGATGACGGCGGATGCGAAAGGAGCATCGGCATGACTGGCTCCGACGCAACGATCGAACTGGTGGTCGACGAAGTGATTCCGCTGACCGGCACCATCACCGAGTTCCGTCTGCGGGATCCGGCGGGCAGGGCGCTGCCGGGGTACACCGCGGGCGCCCATCTGCGCGTGCGGGTCGCGCCTGGCGGCACCGCGGACTGGCGGCATTACTCGTTGATCAACGGCACGGTGGGCGCCACGCTGGCGCCTGAGGTCTACCGCATCGCCGTGCGGCGCGAAGACAATGGTCTGGGCGGCTCTCGCTGGATGCACACCATGCTGAAGCCTGGCAGCCGGTTGCTGACCAGCCAGCCGCGCAACGCCTTTGTGCTCGACGTGGATGCCGAAGACGCCGTGCTGATTGCCGGTGGCATCGGGGTCACGCCCATTGTGTCGATGGCGGCCGCGTTGGCGGGCGCCGGGCGGCGCTACCGCGTGCACTACAGCGCCCGCGACACCCGCCAGCTAGCATTTGCGCAGGAACTGCGCGGCATCGCCGGCGCGCACCTATCGCTTTACGCCGACGAGGGCGTACTGCCGGTGCTGGATATCGCGGCACTGTTGCAAGGCTTGCGTCCCGGCCAGCCCCTCTACGTCTGTGGCCCGGCGGGGATGATCGACGCGGTGCTGGCCCAGGCGTACGCGCGCGGGTGGGCTCGTGAGGACATTCATTTCGAGCGGTTTGCCGCGCCGCCTGCCGCGGCGTCCGACACCGGCTTTGAAGTCGAGCTGCGCCAGTCGGGTCGCACGCTCAAGGTGGCGGCCGGGGAATCGATTCTTGACGCCATGCTGGAGGCGGGCCTCGACCCGCTTTACGACTGCAAGCGCGGTGAATGCGGGCTGTGCCGGACGACGGTGCTGGAAGGGGCACTCGATCACCGCGACTATTGCCTCAGTGAGTCGGAACGGCAGGCAGGCAATGTGATGCAAATCTGCGTGTCGCGCGCCGGCTGCGGGCGGCTGGTGCTCGATGCATGAAGGGGAGCGAGAACATCATGGGTCAATACCGGGACAATCCGGAAGCCCTGCGCCGACTGGTGCAGGACGAGCAGGTCCATCGGGACGTCTATCTCGATGAGGAGGTCTTCGCGCTGGAAATGGAGCGGCTCTGGTCACGGGCGTGGGTGTACGTCGGTCACGACAGCCAGGTGCCGCAAGCCGGCGACTTCATCACGGCGGACATCGCGGGGCAGCCCGTCATCATGGTGCGGCAGCCCGATGGCACGGTGAAAGTCCTGCGCAACCGGTGCGCACACAAGGGCGCCCGGCTAGTTTCGCAGGCCAGCGGGAATGTCGGTCGCTTCTTCCGTTGCCCGTATCACGCGTGGACGTACAAGACGGATGGCGCGCTGCTGTCGATACCGCTGCGGCGAGGCTACGAGGGCACCAGCCTGGATGCCTGCCCCGCGAGCCAGGGCATGGGGGCGTTGCGGCACGTGGCGAGCTATCGCGGTTTTGTGTTTGCCCGCCTGGCTGACGACGGTCCGGAGTTTCACGCGTACTTTGGCGAGGCGCTGACGTCCATCGACAACATGGCCGATCGCGCGCCGGAGGGCGAGCTTGAAGTCGCGGGGGGCGTACTGCGCTACACCCACGACTGCAACTGGAAGATGTTCATCGAGAACCTGAACGACACCATGCACCCCATGGTGGCGCACGAGTCGTCTGCGGGCACGGCAAGACAGCTGTGGGCCGGCAAGCCGCAAGACGAGCCCCTGCCGATGGCGATCGAACAGCTGGTGCCCTTCACATCGGGCTATGCGTTCTCCGACGAGATGGGCGTGAGGGTGTTCGCCAACGGGCACAGTTACACGGGAGTCGGCACGGTGTCATTGCATGCCAATTATGTCCGCATGCCCGAATACGAGGAGCGCATGGCCGAGGTCTATGGTGTGACACGTGCCGCGGAGATCCTCGCAACGGTGCGGCACAACACCGTCTTCTATCCGAGCCTGACCATCAAGGGCGCCATTCAGGCGATCCGCGTAGTGCGGCCGGTGGCGCCCGGCAAGACGATCGTGGAATCGTGGACTTTCCGCCCCAAGGGTGCGCCGGAGGACCTGTTGCGCCGTACGCTGATGTACACGCGACTGATCAACTCGCCGATGTCCGTAGTCGGCCACGACGACCTGCACGCCTACCGCGCGATGCAGGAAGGGTTGCGTGCGGGCGGCAATGAGTGGGTGAGCCTGCACCGCAACTTCGATGCCTCCGAAGTCGGGCAGGAGGACACCACCGCCAACGGCACCAGCGAAATCTCCATGCGCAATCAGTTCCGCGCATGGGCCCGATACATGTCACCGGAAATCCAGTCAGGAGATAAAACAAAATGAGCCAGCCCCAACTCACGACGCCGCCCGCGCGGGATGACCTGATCGCCTTCGTCTATGAAGAAGCACGGCTGATCGACGACAAACGCTTCGACGATTGGCTCGCGCTCTTCGCGGACGACGGCCGCTACTGGATTCCGCTCGTGCCGGGCCAGCAGGATGGCATTAACCACGCGTCGCTGATGTACGAAGACCGCCTGCTGCTTCAACTGCGCATCGAGCGCATGCGCAGCCCGCGTGCTTTCTCCCTGCAGCCGGAAAGCCGTTGCCTGCACGTGCTGCAGTGTCCGGAAGTGGTGGCGCAGGACCACGAGAGCGGTACGTACCTCACGCGCACCCGCTACATCTACGTGGAGACTCGCGGCGAGGAACAGCAGGTTTATGCCTGTACGGCCGAGCACACCCTTGTGCTGCGCGACGGCATGCTGAAGGTGCGGCAGAAACGGGTCAACCTGCTGAACTGCGACGCCGCATTGCCCTCGGTCCAGCTTTTTATGTAGAGCTACCGGCGGCGCGCGGCGCGCCGCTGAATACCCAGTCTGCTTCTGTCGCGGTAAGCGCAAGAGTCGGTCAGTTCAAATACGATACGTATTCCTTCTTCAGCCAGTTAAATCATGGCGGAATCGATATTGTGTCACCCGTTGCCTCGTGCGAGAATTATGTAATCCAGATTAATTTCGATCGACCGTGATGCTAAAAATCGCTGCGAAATGGTTCGAGTGCAAGCAGTTAGACGACGACGTCTATCTGTTCTGGGAGCCACATGTGATTCCCTTGTTCCGGTGCAACATCTGGTACGTGCGTGGCCGTGATCGCGATCTGATTATCGATTCTGGAATGGGCTTTTCGAGCCTCAAGGAGGCCGGCAAGCACCTGTTTGGCAAACGCACGGCAGTGATCGCGACGCACGCGCATCTCGATCACGTGGGCAATCTTCACGAGTTCGACGAATGCATGGTCCATCGGCTCGAGGCGCCGGGGCTGCGTAATCCGCAATGGTCATATACGCTCGCGGACGACCGCTTCAATCCCGAGTACTTCAAGAGTGCATTTGCCGATTTCCCTTACGAGGGCTCCGTGGTGGATGCGTTGCCGCACGCGGGATATGAACTCGCGAGCTGGCACATCAAGCCAGCTCATGTGACACGCGAACTCGTCGACGGCGACATCATCGATACCGGCGACCGGCATTTCGAGGTGCTGCATCTGCCGGGGCATTCACCGGGCAGCATCGGCCTTTGGGAAGCGCGTACACAAACGCTATTTTCGGGGGATGCGATCTATGATGGCCCGTTGATCGACGACCTTCATCACTCGTCGGTGCCGGATTACGTGAAGACCATGCAGCGTCTCGCGCGTTTGCCAGTCAAGGTCGTCCACGGCGGCCATGACGCGAGCTTCAGCAGGGAGCGGCTCCTCGAACTCGTTGGTACGTATCTCAAGCGCATCGGTGCGTGAGCGGGGGGCGCCGCATGCCGGCGCTCGCTTCGATGCCGCTCAGAAGGCGTAAATGAACTGCATGGCGAACAAGTCATTCGCCTTGGCATACGATCCATCATTGCGGAGGAAGACCCGGTTGTTTGCCCAATCGTGCCGATACTCGACCTTCACCGTAATCTGCTGCGTCGGATAGAAGAGCAGATTCAGCGCAACGTCCTGACGAACCGCCCCCTTGCATTCGAATCCGAGGCCGCCGTTTGCCTTCGAGTTTGCCAGGCAGTCCGCGCCAATGCCAAAGCCGTTGTAAGGGTCCATGCCGTTGCCGTTCAGGAATATGCCCCCACCCCCACCACCGTTCTGGCTATTGACGAGGAAGTCGTAGCGCGCGGTGGCGCCCATGCGACCAACGACCGGCATCGAGAACTTGCGGTGTGCCAGCAATGACAAGCCATACCACTGTGCATTGCCGCCATTGAACGCGGCGCGTTGCTGCGTGCCATAGTCGGCCTCGGCATTGAACTGCGCATCGGCAAGCGTGTAAGTGGCGTCGAGCTCGCCGAATATGAAGTATCCGCCCGAACTCGATGCCTGGCCGCCCGCTCCATAAACGGTGCGGCCTGTCACCGGATCGTGGGCGCTCGGCAACGTCTGCCGGCCGATGGTGAACGAGCCACCGGTGTCGAGCGCCGTGGACCACGTATAGTCCGCTCGCGCGGCGAAGCTCGGCACGCGGTTGCTTGTCGTGACAGGGTCGCCAAGCGCATTCTGTCCTGTCTGCGTGACGGCGCCGTAGGTCCGGGCCTGTTCATTGCCGAGCATGAACTTCCAGGACCAGTTGCTGGCTTGGGGCGTGTAATTGAGGCCGACGCCGACGTAGGCTGCCGGGTCCGAGAAGTCATAGAGCAGGTTATGGGTCAGAGTCAGCGTTTGCGTGGACAGCTGATATTCATATCCGCCGAACGCGCTCATCAGTCCGGCAAGGAAGGTCGTCGTGCCCGACACCGGCACGGTGACGAATGCCGTGTTGAGAATGTTGTTGCCAATGTTGCCATGCTCGTTTGCCAGCAGCGAAATGCCATTGCCCCGATTGGGCATCAGCGAGAATTCGGCCGATGGCGCCATGGGGCCGACACCGAACGTCTTCTTGATGTTGAGGTAGACGTCGCCGATCGTGCCGTTGAAGTACGTATAGGATGACTCGTGATTCGCGAAGAGAAACGACGAGGTCCTGGCGGCCCGGTTATAGACGTACGCGGGATCGATATATCCGGTCACCGAAAGTCCGGCGAGCGGTCCCGAGGTGGCGGCATCGGAGAGCGAGTCGACTTTCAGCTGCTGGCTCGCGAGCTGCTGCTTCATGTCGGCGACGTCGTCGTTGGTCAGCCTTGCAGGCGCGTTTCCGTAGCCGGATGCCGACGCATCGACGATTTGTGGCGCGTTTGCAGCGGGCGGTTTTGCGGCGAGTTCGGCCTTCAGCGACTCCACTTCCTTCTGCAGCGCCTTGAGTTCTTGCTGCAGTCCTTCGATCCGCGCGGAGATCGGATCGGCTGTCGCGAGACACGGGACGGTGCCGCTCACGAACAGGCAGATCAGTTTCCATCGCATAGGAAGTCTCCTTACTGTGTGGCCTTTTAAAGGGCAAAGCGAGTCCCTATCCGGGCCCAAATCGGTTGGCGTCGGGGGGAGTGGTGCAGCCGCCCGCCAAGGCTTGCCGGCGAAGCGGCAAGCCATCAGTCAGTTCGCGACGGTGTCGTCGGGGGGCTGAAGTGCTGTTATGGCGCCGTGCTGCCGCCGTGTGACAGGCGCGACCTTAGCGGCCGTCCTTCAGCTGCGACCAAAGACGCGTTTCCAGACGCTTGATTGCCGCGGGCAGCGGCTGTTGCATGAACAGCGTTGCAAGGACCTCGGGCTTTGGATAAACCATTGGGTCGTCGAGCAGCTCGGGTTTGACGAACTTCGAAGCGGCGCTGTCGGCGTTGGGGTAGTAAATCGTGTTGGTTATCGCTGCGTGAACTTCAGGCCGCTCGATGTAGTTGATCCACTTGAGCGCCGCTTCCGGATGAGGCGCGTCCTTCGGGATCGCCATCATCTGGAACGAGACCGGCGCACCGCTCTTCGGTATGACGTACGCCAGCACGATATCTTTGTGTGCCTCGCGCACGCGGCTCGCAGCCATCTTGACGTCGCCCGACCAACTCACCCCGAAGCAGATGTCCCCGCCGGCGAGGTCATTGATCCATGAATAAAGGGCGAATTGCGTCACATAAGGGCGAATGCTCTTCAGCAATTCATAGGCGGCCTGATAATCAGCCGGATTGTGACTGTTCGGATCCTTGCCGAGATAGTGCAGGGCGATGGAAAACATGTCGGTCGGCGAGTCGAGCAGCGAGACGCCGCAGCTCTTCAACTTGCTCAGGTATTCCGGCTTGAACAGGACGTCCCAGTTGTCGAGCGCGACGGAGGGCCCGAGTGCCTTGCGCGCCTGGCTGACGTTGTACGCGAGACCGGTCGTGCCCCATGCCCAGGGCACGCCGTATTGATGACCCGGGTCGGCCGCGTCGGTCAGCTTCAACAGTTGCGGATCCAGGTTGGCAAGGTTCGGCAGCCTGGACTTGTCCAGCTTCAGGTAGATCCCCGCGGCCGCTTGCGCGCCGAGGTAGCTCGACGAAGGCACGACGATGTCGTAGCCAGACGAACCGGTAAGCAGCTTCGCCTGCAACGTATCGTCGCTATCGAACACGTCGTAGCGGACGTGGATGCCGGTCTCCTTCTCGAAGTTTGGTACGGTATCCTTAGCGATAAAATCGTCCCAGTTATAGACGTTGAGCATGTTCTCGTCTGCGAGCGCTGTCGTCGCGAATGCACAACAGGTGAGCAAGGCGAGCGCTATCCGTAAATTCGGTGCTGGCATGATGTCTCCGATAGGGTCTATGGTCGTTATAGTGAGTTGGCGCGTTCAGGGGTGGGGTTGCTTGCGCATGAGGAACAGAATGTCGGCCGCGAGATGCGCGGCCGCGAGCGCGGTGACATCGCTCTGATCGTAGGACGGCGCCACTTCCACGACGTCGGCGCCGACAAGCTGAATCCCGTCCAGCTCGCGCACGATCTCCAGTGCCTGCGCCGAGGAGAGTCCGCCCGCGACGGGCGTGCCGGTGCCCGGGGCGAAGGCAGGATCGAGACAGTCGATATCGAAGGTCAGATACACGGGGGCATCGCCTACCACCTCGAAAATCCGGTCGACCACAGCTGCTGTGCCGTGACGATGCACCCAGGGGGCATCGAGTACGCGTACACCCATGAAGTCGCTGTTCCAGGTCCGGATGCCGACCTGAACCGACCGCGCCGGATCGATCAGGCCTTCGCGGATCGCCTTGTAGAACATCGTGCCGTGATTGAGCGAATCCGCGTGCTCGTCGGGCCATGTATCGCAATGCGCGTCGAAATGAATCAGCCCGAGGGGGCGGCCGAAACGTTCGACGTGTGCGATCAACAGAGGGTATGTGATGTAGTGGTCGCCGCCCAGCGTCAGCATCTTGGCCCCTGAGGCGAGGATAGTGCGGGCGTGGGCCGCAATGGCATCGCGGATCGTCCACGGCCGATGCGCATCGAACCAGCAGTCGCCATAGTCGATCACGTTCAGTGCGTCGAGCGGCGCAAGGCCCCATGGATAAATGCCCAACTCCGCCAGTTGTACCGAGGCCGCACGCACGGCAGCGGGGCCGAGGCGCGCGCCGGGGCGGTAGGTGGTTGCAAGGTCGAGCGGCACACCGGAAATGGCAACGTCGACGCCGATGAGATCACGGCTATAGGGGCGACGCAAGAATGACAGCGGTCCGGCGTAGGTCGGCGAAGCGGGGTCTTGCTGCTGCGGGGAACGATTGGTTGCTTGCGCGGAGTCGGTGGCGAATGGGTCTTTTTGCAAGGCGGAGGTCATGATCTCGGTATGTAAGGTGCCAGTAAATCGATTCATACGACTTGTCGTCTTTTCAGACGGAATTCCATAAACGCTATGATTCGCCGGACACAATTGATATAAAAGCGAAGGATTTTTCTGGAACGATCGATTTCGTTCATACCTCGATGCGAAGACTTCCACCTCTCCAGGCATTGCTGGCCTTCGATTCGGCGGCCCGACTGGGCTCGTTCACACGTGCGGCTCAGGAGCTGTCGCTGACCCAGTCCGCGATTAGCCATCAGATCCTCCAACTCGAGGAATGGACCGGGCAATCTCTCTTTTTGCGTGTGGGCCGGGGCGTCGTGTTGACCGCGGCCGGCAAGCTGTTTGCGCAGACAGTGGCCGGCGCGCTCGCGCTGCTGAGCGACGGCCGCGAGAGGATCGAGCCGTATGGCAACCCCGATTCGGTGCTGCTCTATTGCCCGCCGGAATTTGCCTCGGGCTGGCTGATTCCGCGCATGGACGAACTGACGGCCGCGATGCCGAACGTCGAGATCTGGCTGGTGACCGATATGGAGGTCACCGAGATCGACCGCGTCGACATCGATCTCGTGATATCGGCCAAGCCGATCAAGTCGCCGGATGTCGAATGCCTGCTGCTGATGGAGCAAGAAAAAGTGGCGATCTGCGGACCCGAGACTGCGAGCCGGCTGTATCACGCGCCGTTTCCCGAGGTGCTGGCGCGTGCACCGCTGCTCGTGCACGAACAATCACAGGAATGGGCACCCTGGTTGCCCGACCTGCGGCGCAGCGGTCTGCAAACCCGGCGCGTCATGACGAGTGCCGATCCGCATTTGCTCGTGGCGGCTGCGCAGCGGGAGGCCGGCATTGCCATGGTCTCGCAGCTGTTCGCGAGCGAAGCGCTGGCGCAACAGCGCGTATGCCGACTGCCACAGGTGCCAGGGGTTGCAATGCCGCCTCTGTGGCTCATGAAATCGAAGCTGCCCGCGCGCTCGACGGCGGTCGAGCCCGCCTTCCGATGGATTGCATCGGCATGCGGTGCCTGCGTCGATAAGCACCGCGGCGCGCGAGATCAACAGATCGATGCACGTTTTCCGCGTTCATCTTGACCATCGGAAAATCTGTGGTATCGTTCCCAAATCAAAATCGATAAGCGAACAGGAGACCAGCCATGGAGTCCCTCAACGGACGCAGGCCGACCGTCATCGACGTAGCGAAGCGTGCAGGGGTCTCCAAAAGTACTGCGGCACGGGTGCTGTCGGACGCGCCTAACATTTCCGCTTCGGCGAGAGAGCAGGTGCTGCTGGCTGCGAAAGCGCTGGGCTACACACGTAATGAACTGGCGGTCAGCATGCGTTCGGGCCGCAGCGGCATGCTGGGGCTTGTCTTGCCGGACATCGCGAATCCGTTTTGGGGCGAGGTTGCGCGGGGTGCACAGGATCGGGCCGCGGATGCAGGGGTTTCCATCCTGATTTTTTCGTCCAACTGGAGCGCGGAAAAGGAAAGGATGCATTTGAGCACCATGATGCAGGCGCGTGTCGATGGCGCGATCATTAATCCAGTCGCCGACGAACTCGGCGATCTCGAGCGCTTTGGATTGCCTTGCATCATGATTGGATCGAGCGCGGAGCGGTTTCCCGACAGTGCTTCGATTGGCTCGGACATTGCACAAGGCGTGGCTCTGGGCATGGATTACCTGCGCTCCCAAGGCCATCTTCGGCCCGCCCTCATCGTCGGACAGCGCACCCGCCCTGCCCGTGCGCGGTTTTTGCGCGCGGTACACGAACATTGCATCAAGCATGACATCGATCCCGTCACCCTGCCCGTGGAAGACGCCGACTACACGACGGAAGGCGGCGCACTCGCTATGCGACGTTTGCTGGAGCGGCATGAGGGCGGACATCTATGTGTGTTCGCCGCAAACGACCTCATGGCGCTCGGGGCGATGGGCGCCGTTCGAGAGACGGGTTTGCATTGTCCACAAGATGTGTCGATTCTTGGCTTCGACGGCATTCAAGCGGGCGCATTCGCGTGGCCAGGACTCACAACGATAGAAAAGCCCGCTCGTCAGATCGGCGCCGAGGCCGTCGCGCAACTCCTCAAACGCGATGTCGAGGCAGCCCAAGGCTCGCGGATTTATCTGCCATGCACGTTAACTGAACGTGGATCGATCGCCGATCTGCGTCGCAAATTGATGCGCGACTCCGTGGCATCAGGGGAGAGGCGCTAAGTCGCGACGACATCGATATATTTTTTCTGCAGAATGGGAACGTTCCCATACTCATGACAAAGCCAAAACTTATTGGAGGAGACAGGAACCATGTTGACCGTTCAACCAATCGTCCAACCGCCCGGCAGAACATATCTCCGGCCGATGCTGACCATCGGCATGCTGTACTTCGTGACCGGGGCCTTCAGTTGGCTAAACGGGCCGTTAACCGTCTTCGTCAAATTGGCCTTCAGGCTTGATGACGTTCAGGCGCTCCTGATTACCGTCGTCTTCTATGTTCCATACTTCCTGTTCGCATTGCCGTATGCCGCTGCGCTGAAGCGAATCGGGATGAAAAGAGGGATGGCGGCAGGCCTGGGCGTCATGTCGATCGGTGCGCTGTCCTTCAGCTGGTTCGTTGGTGCGCACAGCTACCCCGGCGTACTTGCAAGCCTTTTGGTGATCGGAACCGGCCTGTCCTTGATGCAGACCGCCTACAACCCGTACGTCAGCATTCTGGGGCCGATCGACAGCGCGGCGCGGCGTGTGGCTACCATGGGAATCTGCAACAAGACCGCGGGTATCCTTGCCCCCTACGTATTCGGCGCATTGGTTATGGGTAGCGTGGGCGAATTCGTCAGCCGGGTCAAAGCGGCGCCGACAGCAGCACATGCCGACGCTCTGCTCAACGCATTTGCCGCCAGACTGCACGGACCGTATCTCACGCTCGCGGCCATTCTCGCGGCGCTCGCCATTTTCATCGCATTTTCGTCTCTCCCCGACATCAAGCCATCGGAAGTCAATGTCGCTGAGCGCAGTAGTCATTCCGCGCGCAGCATCTTTTCATTTCCTCATCTTTGGTTGGGAGTGCTTTGCATCTTCACGTACATAGGCGCTGAAGTGCTGGCCGGTGACGCCATCGGCCTATACGGGCAGAGCCTGAATCTGCCGCTCGACGCAACCAAACACTTCACCTCTTACACGATGTCCGCGATGCTCGTTGGCTACCTGGTCGGGCTCGTTCTCGTGCCGCGCTTTATCTCGCAGCAGCGCTATCTCGTCGTCTCCGCACTCATTGGCGTGCTGCTCAGCGTTTGCGCATATCTCTCTGACGGCTATACGTCGATTGCGTTCATCGCTGCACTGGGTTTCGCGCACGCGATGATGTGGCCGGCGATTTTTCCGCTCGCGATCAAAGGACTGGGCCGGTTTACCGAAACCGGATCGGCATTACTGATTATGGGAATTGTGGGGGGAGCCGTGATGCCCCAACTCTTTGCACACCTGAAGCGAGTGTATGACTTTCAGTTTGTGTACATGCTGCTAACCGTGTCGTGCTACCTGTACATCATGTACTACGGCTTCCATGGCCATATGGTGGGCAGGCGGGAATCGAGCGTAACGAGCAGGTCCCAAACGCAACGGACCCGACACGGCAGCGGCGAAAACAAGGACAAGGAAAACGTATGAGCATTGCCCACCGGTCACTGCAGGACCGTATCCGTGGACTTCTGTACGGGATCGCGTACGGCGACGCGCTCGGCGCCACGGTCGAGAAGCTTTCGGCGTCGCAAATCCGTGAGCGCTTCGGGCGAGTCACTTCGATCAATACCGAATGGCACCGCGCGAAAGATGACGAAGCCGGCCGTAAGGGACGCATACGTGGAGGCGGCATTGTCACCGACGACACCTTCATGGCGCTATCGCTGATGAGTGTGTACAACGAGGTCGGTCGGCACCTCGACGCGTGGGATATGGCCGATGCAATGGTGCGCCAGATCGCCTGGGTTCCGCGATGGATACCCGAACTGCAGCGCGAGACGGTGCTGATCGAACGGTTGTTTTATCCGGAGAAATGGATCTATTTGCGGCATCAGCTTGCTTCCTGCGATCCGCGTCAAGGAGGAATCGGGAACATGGTCAACTGCGGTGCGGCCATGTACATCGCGCCGATCGGCGCGATCAACGCCGGCGATCCCAAGGGCGCCTATGACGAAGCGATCGCATTTGCCAGCGGGCATCAGGAGAGCTATGGGCTCGAAGCAGCCGGTGTGCTCGCCAGTGCGGTAGCCGCGGCGTTCGTGCCTGGCGTCGCGATCGAAGCGGTTGTCGAGGCAGCGCTCGGCGTCGCAAAGGACGGCACGCGTGCAGCGATTGACGCGATCGCCGATGCCGCAGTGCGACTGCGCGGCAAAGACTACGAGACGGTGGTCACGGAATTTCACCGGATCATCGGACGCTTCTCGCCGATTGGTGACGATGTCGAGCATACCGCGAGAAAAGCCGGTATTGCGTCCGACGCCTATCGGCCCTCGCGGCGTCTTTCGATCGAAGAATTGCCGCTGGCGCTCGGCTTCATCATGACGAACTACGGCGACTTCCATCAGGCGATCGAGGACGGCATCAATTCGGGACGCGACACCGATTCGATTGGCGTGATGATCGGAGCGGTGCTGGGGGCAATGCATGGCAGCACCGTGATCGAGGAGCGCATTTGCCGGCAACTTGACGAGGTGAACCGGCTGGATCTGCTGTTCGCGGCCGATTGCTTCGGTCAAACGGTGAAGGCTGTTCACGAGGCGGACCGTGCGTTCGCTGAAAAGAAGTTCAAGGTGCGCGCGGACCTCGCACGGAGGACAGGGAGTCCTGAAGCGTTCGGCACGGAATAGTCAGAACTTATGCCCGGGTGGTCGGTATTCGTATCGATCTCCGTTTTCAAATTGATTAGTACTACGAGTTATATAATGAGAGACACTATCCCATTTTCTGCGATTGCAATCGCAATGTTTGCATTGACTGGCATCGCGCATGCACAGTCAAGCGTTACGCTCTATGGGATCGTCGACGATGGCCCCAGTTACACGAGCAATGCGGGTGGCCATGCTGGCTGGCAAATGGTCAGTGGAAGCGCGCAGGGAAGTCGTTGGGGGCTAAAGGGAATTGAAGACCTGGGAGGTGGCCTCACGACGATATTCAGGCTCGAAAACGGCTTCAACATCAATAACGGCACGCTATCGCAGGGCGGACGGGAGTTCGGACGTCAAGCGTATTTCGGATTGGCTTCGAGCACGCTCGGGACGCTGACGCTGGGTCGCCAACTCGACATGATCAATGATTATGTGGCGCCAATGACGGCAAACTCGTCGTGGGGCGGTTATGCCTTCTCGCATCCGTTCGATAACGACAATACGGACGGCTCGTTTCGCATCAACAACGCGATCAAGTACACCAGCGCGAACTATCTGGGCCTAAGTGTCGGGGCGACATACGCGTTCAGCAACGCAACGGGTTTCGCGCAAGACCGTGAATACAGCGTGGGGGTTCAGTACACGCGCGGTCCTCTGGTAATCGCCGGCGCGTACTCGAACGTCAACGGCCTCGGCACCAGCACGAACGGTGCCGTCACGCCCGACACCGCGCCGTTCGTCGCAGATTCCCAGAAGATAGCTGGCGCGGGAATCAAGTACGCTTTCGGACCTGCGGCAGTCGCCTTCGTTTATACCTATACGGACATCGGCCAGCCCGTAAGGAACAACCTCGTTCGCGCGACACTGAACGGCACGCGCTTGAGATTCAGCAACTACGAAATCAACGGGTCATACCAGGTGACTCCGCAGTTCTCCGTGATGGCGATGTACACCTTTACACATGGCGACTACGCCGCGAGCAACGGAACCGTCCGCCCGAACTGGAACGAGATTGGGGTGATGGGCGACTACCTGCTATCAAAGCGCACCGACGTGTATGTCCAGGGCGTGTGGCAGCACGTGAGCGGCGTGGCTGATGACATGGGCGGAATGGGCGGGGCGTTGATACTCGGCAGTGCGGGGCAGTCGAGTACGGCTAGTCAGATGCTCGTGCACGTGGGACTGCGGCACAAATTCTGAGTGCGCTAGCCGGTGGTTTGCCGTAGTTCAGTTGGGTGTGGGCGTGGGGCGATGCCGTGCGCCCAGACCGATTCGGGCTCCTGCTGCAACGCCCTTCGGTCCAGAGCCGTTCAGGTACGAAACTCGGATTTCAACGCCTGATAGAGCCGGCTATACCGTTCGAACCGGTCTCTCAGCACGCTCCGAAGTGCTGTCTCAGGCTCGTATCGTTCAAGGACAGCGGGCGCTTTGACCACTGCCGCGAGTTCTTCCCGTGTGCACGCGAGACGAGCGAGGCGACTCGCTCCAAGTGCCGCTCCGAGTTCGCCCCCTTCGTTTCGATTGAGTTCGAAGCCAAGCGCGGAAGCACAGAGTTTTCCCCAGTATGCGCTGCGAGAACCGCCGCCGATCAATGCGGCCGCGGTGAGCGTCGTTCCCGCTTCCCGCAGCGCCGCATATCCATCCGCCATCGCGAACGCGACGCCTTCCATCACGCTGTATGCGAGATGCTGGGGGCCATGCGCCGAAGTCATCCCGTAGAAGACACCTTTTGCTGCGGCATCGTTGTGCGGCGTCCGCTCCCCGTTCAAATAGGGAAGGAAAATCGGCGCGATGGCGCTTTGTCCCGAGGGGGCGATTTCGATCAGCTCGGCAACGCTGCTCTTGAGCAAGCCGGACAGCCAGTGCAGGCTTGCCGCTGCGCTGAGGATGACACTCATCTGATGCCAATGCCGCGGCACGCAATGGCAGAAAGCATGGACTGCCTGCGCCGGGTTCGGTGCATAGCTCGCGGTCGCGGCGAAGAGCACGCCCGACGTCCCCAGAGACAGAAACGCATCGCCCGGCCGGGCAACGCCGATGCCAACTGCGCTCGCGGCGTTGTCACCGGCGCCGCCACAAACCGTCACGCTGCCATCGAGGCCCCACTCGCGCTGAAGGTCTCCCCGTAACGGGGCCGCAGGCTCGCTGCCCTCAACCAGCCGGGGCATGTGCTCCCTCGACAACCCGGTCGCGTTGAGCATGCGGTCGGACCAGTCGCGTTTTGCAACGTCGAGCCATAGCGTCCCCGAGGCGTCGGACATGTCGGATGTAAGCTCACCCGTCAGACGCCACGCAATGTAATCCTTCGGAAGCAGTACTTTCTGCACTGCACGAAAAACGGCTGGCTCGTACTTCGAAAGCCAGAGCAGCTTGGGCGCCGTGAAGCCCGGCATGGCCTGATTCCCGGTGATGTTGCGCGAGTCGGGCACGAGCGCCTCGAGTTCGACGCACTCCGCGTAGGCGCGCGTGTCATTCCACAGAATCGCCGGACGCAGGACGTTGCCACTGCGATCGAGTAGCGTCGCGCCGTGCATCTGGCCGGAAAGGCCGATCCCACGCAGCGCCCTGAACGCGCGAGGCTGCTCACTGCGTAGCGCCGCGACGGCGTCGAGCGTAGCGTTCCACCAGTCCTGGGGGCTTTGCTCCGACCACAGGGGGTGAGGGTTATCGACGCGCAGTCGGGCCCGGCTGCTGGCGATGACGTTCGATTCGGCATCGGTGAGCACAACCTTTACCTCGGACGTGCCGAGGTCGATTCCCAGATAACTCAAAGTGTATTCCCGACGGTGAGCGGGCGGCTGCGCCGCCTTGGCGTGGTCTCAGGCCGCTGCCTTGTGAGCGTGTGAGGGGGCGTCGTTGAGCCGGTGCAACGCGCGAAATTTCGACGGCGGAATCCCTTTTTGCGCGAGAAACTGCCGGTTGAAGTTCGATACGTTATTGAATCCGACGCGGTAACAGATATCGGTCACGCCGAGATCCGAGCACATGAGCAGTTCGCAGGCTTCGTTGAGGCGCAGCCGGTTCTGATACTGCACAAACGTGCAGCCCGTATGCCGCTTGAAGAAGCGCGTAAAGGTGCTGACGCTCATGCTCGACATTTCCGCAACGTCGACTTCACGCAGATTGCCGACGAGATTCTGCTGGATGTAGGACAGCACCTGGTTGATGGTCGACGACATATAGGGCTGCGCACTGACGTTGTATGCCGGACCGGCGAGCAGTTTCCTGCTGGTGCAGGCGATCAACTGGTCGAGGATCGACATCAGCAGCATCACGCGGCGCGCACCGTGCGCACCTGAAACCTCCTGCATCACAGGGGCAATCGCGAGGCCGAGTGCGTCCGGAAACTGGATACCTCGCGACGCCTGATCGATTAGCGCGATCGCGGGGCTGAGTTCAGCGAATGCCGCGACCATCTTTTCGACTGCATCGCGCGAGAACTGCAGCACGAGGTCGCGGGAGGGCACGCTCGCGCCGCCGCTGTCTGTCACCCAGTTATGAGGCAGATTCGGGCCCGTCAGCACGATGTTGCCAGGATGGAAGTCCCCGATGTGGTCGCCCACGAAAAACTTGCCCGATGAAGCACGAATGACATGCACTTCGTACTCCGGGTGGAAGTGCCATTTCGCAACCATATGCGGATAGTCGTGCACCCAGGCCCGAAAGGACTCGTCCTGACGGGTATGGACCAATTCGAGATCCGGATTCATTGCTCTCGTCTCCACGGGAATCCTGGCTTCGCGGCCAACACGCGCGCTCGCACGCTAATGTACTCCCACGCCGGGCGCCGCGTGCAGGCGCGGGTCGGGTAGGGGCGCCGCAGCTGCCTCTTCTGCCAGCCCAAGCGACACGTTAGCCCCCGTCGCGACGTCGAAAACATGCAGATCGTGTTCGCGCAACGCGAGTCTGACGTGATCCCCGGTGGGAGGCACGGCATTCGCCGGTACAAGCGCGGTGATACGCTCGCCTGAGCAGTCAACGGTAATGAGCGCTTCTGCGCCCAACACTTCAACCAGCTCCACCGTACCGCTGAGCATGAGTGCATCATCCGCTCTCGCATCATCTGGAATCCATACGAAATTTGGGCGAACCGCCAGCTTGATCGCCTGTCCGTCCTGCAAGCGCTGAAAGCGGTTTGCGTGTAGTTCCCAGTGACCGACGGCAGACGACGCGATGACTCTTTCGCCAGTGCGTTGCACCGAGGCATCGAGAAAATTCATCGCAGGCGTGCCGATAAAGCCCGCACCAAAAATCGTGCGCGGATAGCGGTATAGCTCGGTCGGCGTGCCTTCCTGCTCGATGCGTCCGCCGCGCATCAGAATGACGCGGTCGGCTAGCGTCATCGCCTCGAGCTGGTCGTGCGTCACGTAGACCGTGGTCGTTTTCAGGCGCTGATGCAAGCGTTTGATGTCGGTGCGCAACGGGCGCGCAACCTGGCGTCGAGGTTCGACAATGGCTCGTCGAACAGGAAGACCGCGGGCGTCTTGATCATCGCCCGGGCGATGGCGGCGCGCTGCTGCTGGCCGCCCGACATGGCGCGCGGCTTGCGCTCTAGCAGCGCATCGAGATTGAGCATGGCGGCCACCTCGCGCACGCGGCGGTCGATCTCGGCCTTGGGCGTTTTGAGGCGCCGCAGGCCAAATGCGATGTTCTCGTACACGCTCATGTGCGGATAGAGCGCGTAGTTCTGGAAGACCATCGCGACATTGCGCTCGCGTGCGGGTACGTCGTTCACGACAGTGCCGCCGATCGAGAGATTGCCTCCCGATATCTCCTCCAGCCCGGCGATCATGCGCAGCATCGTCGACTTGCCGCATCCCGACGGCCCCAGCAGAACGACGAACTCGCCTTCGTCGATGTGCAGGTCGAGTGGATGCAGTACCGGTTGCCCGGCGTCGTACTGCTTCATGAGCCCTTCGCAGACGATAGTCGCCATGATTCAATCCATCTCGATCTGGATCTTCACGTCCTCGGGCCGGCCAGCAGCGGCTTCCTCGAACGCTTTGATGCCGTCTGAAAATGCGAACTTGCGGGAGATGAACGGGTTCACGTCGATCATTCCCGAACTGATGAGGGCCAGCGCCCGCGGAAAAATGTTCGCGTAGCGGAACACGGATTCGAGCCGGATCTCCTTTGCCTGCATCGCTACCACGTCGAGCGCGACCGGGCCTGGCGGCATGCCAACCAGCACCGCGCAGCCGCCCGGACACACGAGGTCCAGCAGCGTCTCGAAGACCTTCGCATTGCCCGAGGCTTCGAACACGACATCGGCGCCCCAGTCTTCGGTCACCTGGCGCACCACGTCCTGGAGCGATTCCACTGCGGCATTCACAGTAGTCACCGCCGGATTGCCCGCGAAATGGCGCAATTTCTCTTTCACGACGTCGGCGAGGATCACGCGCGACGCGCCGCCCGCGAGCGCCGCGAGCGCCGTCATCGCGCCGATGGTGCCTGCACCAATTACGACGGCCACGTCGCCGGGCTTCATCGCGGCCTTCGTGGCTGCTTGCAGGCCGATCGACAAGGGCTCGACGATGGCGCCTTGCGCGAACGAGACGTTGTCCGGAAGTCGGAAAGTGAACGCGGCTGGGTGCACCACGTAGGGAGTCAGGCAGCCATGCACCGGGGGAGTGGCCCAGAACCTCACGGCGGGGTCCAGGTTGTACAGTCCGCGCATGGTGGCACGTGAATCGAACTGCGGCACGCCGGGTTCCATGCAAACGCGGTCGCCAACTTTCAGGTGACCGACTTCGGCCCCCACCTCGACGATCGTGCCCGACGCCTCATGACCGAGCACCATCGGCTGTTCGACCTTGAACGGCCCAATGCGGCCGTGCGTGAAGTAGTGCACGTCACTTCCGCACACGCCAACGGTATGAATGCGAACCTTGACATCCCGTGGCCCGATCGCAAGCGGCAAATCGATGTCCCGCAGGCTCAGGCGTCTAGCTTCTTCCAGTACAAGTGCCTTCACAACATTCTCCTTATTTTCCTTTGACCATTGAGTTCAGGAGGCGAATCAGCACGCCCACGAAGATGATTGGCGGCAGTGCGAGTAGAACTGTCGACGCGTTGATCACGCCCCACGGCACCTCCTGACCGAGCGACGTAAACGCGGATGCGACGACCGGCAGGGTGGCGCTGCGCGAGGACGTCAGCGCAAGTCCCATCATCAGTTCGTTCCAGACCAGCACGAAGCTGAAGATGATGCCGCCCAGCAGTGTGTTGCCACAGGTCGGCAAGGCAATGCGCCAGAACACGGCGTAAGGTCCATAACCGTCGAGCGTGGCGGCTTCCTCGATCTCGCGCGGCATGCGCTGGAACACGGGTATCGAGAGCCATGTGATGGTGGACAAGGTCGTTAGCAGATAGGTGACGATCATCGAGAACCGCGTGTCATACAGCCCGAGGTCCACCCAGATCGCGATGAGCGGAATCGCTACCGCGACCGGCGGCAGGAAACGCAGCGACAGCA
Organism: Paraburkholderia sp. BR10141; assembly: GCF_056155635.1. NCBI lineage: Bacteria > Pseudomonadati > Pseudomonadota > Betaproteobacteria > Burkholderiales > Burkholderiaceae > Paraburkholderia > Paraburkholderia sp. BR10141. The sequence goes on from NZ_JBMIQH010000003.1 coordinate 35,703, forward strand.
GGAAGAACTGGATGTCGCGTTTTGCCGGAACGTGAAAACGAGCGATCACGTAGGCTGCAGGCACGCCAAGCACTGTGCCCAGGATGACCGCGGTGCCCACGATGACCGAACTGTTCTCCAGTGCGATCAGCACCTCCGGGCTCGAAATCACCTGCCGGTAATTGTCCAGAGTGGGCGTGAAGATGAAACGCGGCGTGGGTGTGACGATATCGAGCAGGTTCTTCAGTGAATTGAGCACTGCCCAGAGGACGGGGAACACCGCCGCGACGGCGAGCGCTACACCGAGCAGCAGAATCGTACTGCGGGAGATCAGTCTTCCCATTTGTTCACCCGCTTCCAGATAAGCGTGAAAATCAAGGTCGTGGCGACCATCATCAGGACCGCCATGCTCGACGCGTATGACACCTTTCCTGCGAGGCCGATTCCCTGGGAGTACGCATACATGTCCAGCGTTTCGGTGGATACGCCCGGGCCGCCTTTGGTCATCACGTAGATCAGGTCGAACGAGCGCAGCGATTCCACCATCTTGATGAACACGAGACTCATGATCGGCGCCTTCAGCATTGGCAGCGCGATGTATGCATAAACCTGCCATGTGCTCGCATAGTCGAGCCGTGCGGCTTCGAGCGGCTCGGGCGGCAGCGTCTCGAGCAGCTTCAGCACCACCACGGAAAAGAACAGTCCCCATTGCCAGATATCGACCAGCGCGACCGCATAGAGCGCAAGCGCCGGGTCCGAGAGAAAGGCCGTGTTCGTGATGCCAAAGAGGCCGATCAACCAGCTGAGAATGCCATTGAGCGGCGAGTACATGAACTTCCAGATAAACGCCGCAGAAACACGTGGCAACAGCACAGGGATGATCAACAGCACACTGATGGCATTGCGCAACCGGCCGTGCACATGCTCGAACAGATAAATGGCAACGACGATTCCGAGCGCGACCGCGCCTAGCACCGTCACGACCTCCCAGATGGCCGAGACCTCGATGGAGTTGATGAAGCGCCGATCGGCAGCAAGGCGCACGAAATTGCGCATCCAGACGAACTCGCTGTCCGGGTAGCGCAACACGCGATTGCGGAGCGCGAGGTTGATCGCCGCGATGGTAGGCACGAATCCCAGGACCGCCATCGCAACGAGAGGCGGCACCAGAAATACGAACGGAAGGCTAGTCTTACCGCGATTGAACATTCAGCTCTCCAGCTTCGAATACGCGGGAGCGCATGCCGCCGCTCCGTTGCACAGAAGGGATTCGCGCGCCTCGCGCGCGTCCCCGCGGTGCCCCTCACTTGCGCGCATGCTCCATGGCATCTTCCGCGTACTGGGTCGAATCGTTGAGCGCGCCCTGAATGTCCTTCTGGGTGCCCGTAAAGATCTCCTCGAGCGCCACGCCAAGGTTGTCACCGATATCCGGCCATTGGGGGCTCGGCCAGAACGTAACCTTCGACACCGGCGTCGTATCCTTCAACCCGGCGAGAATCTGCGGTTTGACATGCTTCTGGAAATAGTCGCTTTCGACTGTGCTCGTGCGGTTGTAGTCGCTGAACACGTTGTCGCGCAGGCGCGCCTGTTCCTGCTCCTTGCTCGTTGCCCACGCAATGAACTTGCCGGCTGCCTGGCGGGCGCATTCGTCCTTTGCGCCGACTGCAGAAATGGCCAGACCATGCCCGTAAGCGGCGGACGGCAGCGGTGAGGGCGGTCTCGCGTAGCCGACCTTGTCGGCGATACTCGACTTGGTGGGGTCTTCCATCCAGTCGGCGAACGGCGTCGACTCGATCATGAACGCCACCTTGCCAGAGCGGAATGCTTCGAGTGCGTTGCTCCAGTCATAGGTGGTGGAGCCCGGCGGCGCATACTTGAAGAGGTCTGTGTAAAGCTGCGTGGCCTTGACGGCAGAGGGTGAATTGAATGCGGGTTGCTGCTGCTTGTCGGTCCATGTGCCGCCTTCGGCGAGCATGAACGGCGCCCAGCGCCAGACGTTCATGCCGGAGCCGCGCTGGCCTCGCGCAACCCAGCCGTACAGGTTCGGCGGCGCGTTGAGTTTCTTGATGTCGGCAACCAGTTCGTCGAGCGTGCGCGGCACCGGCATATGCGCTTTTTCGAGAATATCCCGGCGATAAAACAGGAAGTCGGAACCGCCGATGAGCGGCGCGAAATACGCGACGCCCTTATAGCTCGCGACAGCGCGACGTCCGGGCAGGAAGTCGTTGTAGTCGGCTTCCTTGGGGTAGTACTTCAGCAGGGGCACGATCCAGCCCGCCGTCGCGAACTCGGAGACATTCGCCTCATCCACGTAGTAGACCTGGTATGATCCGGCGCCGGTCGACGCGTCGAGCCGCGATTTTGCACGGCGGTCGTTCTCTCCAAAATAGCTGATCTCGATCTTCGTTCCGGTCTTTTTCTCGTAGTCCGGCAAGGATTTTTCCATCACGGTAAGGCCGAGACTTTTCTGCGCGAGCACCTTGATGACAGGAACATTGCACGACTGCGCGACCGACACGACAGGCAGGGTCGCGCCCAGCAACGCACACAGTGCGGAATAGTGGAACCTTTTCACTGCCGTCTCCTGGAAGGTTTTAGTTCGAGTGGTTTGTTATCGGCCGGTGGAGTTTGCGTGCCGGTAGATAGCGAGCGTAAGTTAGCACCGGCCTGGCGCGCCAGCCACGCCAAAACTGGGCAGCGGTTCTGTACTTTTTGCTCAGTTTTTGTGTGCAGCGCAAAATTTTGTGTCGGACCGAGAGCGTGGTTATGCGCTCTGGCAGGGCGCGATTTCGGTTCGATGGGTGGTTCGGGGATCGTCGCGCGCACAGCCTTTCGCTTTGTCACGCGACAGATCACTCCGATTCTGATCATAAGTATCCCTATGTAATTATTATAGTCGCGAGGACAAGATCCGCTGGAGATCAGGTTGGCAAGACAATTCGCGAAGGCACAGATAGGTATTTACACCAATGCCAAAACGTGTATCGGAGAAGGCGAATTTTTCATTGGAAGGTTATCGGGCTTCTCCATAGACTGTGCCGAACCCATTGATCGAGCGCTGTCTCGAGGCAAGGGGCCGAGTCGACGACGTTCTTGCCTTACCCGGCATTGCCCGGAAATTCAAATCTAGCGAGACAGGGGAGCGGAATACTTGCGTTTTGGCTAAAGCATCCATTCGATCGGTGATTCGAACAGCATCAGGCTGTGGCGAAAAATAGTAATTAGAAACTCGTACATCGGAGACAGAATAATGAAGCTGGTCAGAAAGATCGCACTACGTACGATGGTGGGGGCGGCGTTCGCGATTGCTGCCGGGACAAGCGCATTCGCACAGGGCAAGCCGATTACGCTTGGGTTCTCCCAGGTTGGCGCCGAAAGTGCATGGCGCACGGCAAACACCGTGTCGGTGAAAGCGGCAGCCAAGGATGCCGGCGTCAACCTGAAGTTCTCGGACGCCCAGCAGAAGCAGGAAAACCAGATCAGGGCGATCCGCTCGTTCATCGCGCAGAAGGTCGACGTTATCGCGTTTTCGCCTGTCGTCGAATCCGGCTGGGAGCCGGTGCTCGAAGAGGCGAAGCGTGCAAAGATTCCGGTCGTCCTCACCGATCGCGCGATCGACGTAAAGGATCCCTCGCTGTACGTGACGATGATCGGCTCCGACTTCATGGAAGAGGGGCGGCGCGCAGGCCACTGGCTCGAGGAGCGTTACAAGAACGAGCCGGGTCCCATCAACATCGCAGAACTGCAAGGGACGGTCGGTTCCGCGCCAGCCAACGATCGTCATGCGGGCCTGATGGAAGTGATCAAGAGCGATCCGAAGTTCAAGGTGATCGCGTCGCAAAGCGGTGACTTCACGCTTGCGGGCGGCAAGCAGGTGATGGAAGCGTTTGCGAAGACGTACGGCAAAAAGATCAACGTGGTCTATGCCCATAACGACGATATGGCGCTCGGAGCAATCCAGGCCATGGAAGAAGCAGGCATCAAACCGGGCAAGGATGTCACGGTCGTTTCCTTCGACGCGACGAAGGGTGGCTTCCAGGCCATGGTGGACGGGAAGATCAACGTGGACGTCGAATGCAGCCCGTTGCTCGGTCCTCAGTTGATGGCCGCGGTGAAGGACATCGTGGCCGGCAAGCAGGTTGCGCGGCGCATCGTCACCGACGAAGGCATCTTCCCGATGAATGTCGCAGCGCAAGTCATGCCGAGCCGAAAGTACTGATCTGCACGTCATATCTAGCCGCTGACGGGCGCGCTCGGGAGCGTCACTCCTGAGCGCGCCGGCTCGTCCCCGACACCACTGCCGAGGCCGTCCGCGGATCTCGCGAACATCATGAAGCCTTTACCCATACTCGAAATGACCGGCATCGACAAGACGTTCCCGGGCGTCAAGGCGTTGCAGCAGGTCGATTTTCGGCTGTTTCCCGGTGAGATTCACACGTTGATGGGCCAGAACGGCGCGGGCAAATCAACGCTCATCAACGTACTCACGGGCGTATTCGCACATGATCGCGGCGAAATCTGCCTCGCTGGGAAGCCGGTTCGCTTCACCGCGCCGCTGGACGCCGAAGCCGCCGGCATCCAGACGCTCTATCAGGAAGTGAACCTTTGCCCGAACCTTTCAGTGGCGGAGAACATCTTCGCCGGCCGGCACCCCAAGAAGCGCGGAGCAATCGACTGGAAAGCGATCAACCTGCAGGCGCGGGACGCGCTGGCCGCTCTGGATCTTTACATTGACGTCACGCGCTCGCTGGATTCCTACCCGATCGCGGTCCAGCAGATGGTGGCAATCGCGCGCGCCGTCTCCGTCGACGCGAGCGTGCTCATTCTCGACGAGCCGACGTCAAGTCTCGATGACGGCGAAGTCGCGCGGCTTTTCGCTGTGCTGCGCCGCTTGAAGGAATCGGGAATGGCGATTCTGTTCGTGACGCACTTTCTTGAGCAGACCTATGCCGTGTCGGATCGCATCACCGTCATGCGTAATGGCGCACGAGAAGGCGAGTACCTGGCAAAGGACTTGCCCGTCGACGTGCTGGTCGCAAAGATGACTGGCCGCGAAGGCATGAATGAGGCAATGAAGGCTGGCGCATCGGACGGACCACACCCGGATGCAGCGGCAACCCCCTTTCTTTCCATGCAGGGTGTGGGTCGGCGTGGATTGATGAGTCCCGTCGATCTCGACGTGTGTCCAGGCCAGATCGTCGGCCTTGCTGGACTGCTCGGTTCTGGCCGCACCGAAACAGCGCGGCTGGTGTTCGGCGCGGAACGCCCGGACACTGGGACGATGCTGATCGACGGACATCGCGCGAAGCTCACTTCGCCGCGTGACGCTGTGCGACATGGCATTGCCTATTGTCCCGAGGATCGAAAAAAAGAAGGAATCGTAGCGGCATTGTCGATCCGGGAAAACATCGTTCTGGCGTTGCAGGCACGACGTGGATGGTGGCGCATGCTGAGTTACGCCCGCCAAAGAAAAATGGCCGATGAATACATCGCGCAACTCGGGATCAAGGCACGCGACGCAGAGCAGCCCATCGGCCTGCTCTCGGGGGGAAACCAGCAAAAGGTGCTGCTCGCCCGCTGGCTCGCGACCGAGCCGAAACTCTTGATTATGGATGAGCCAACGCGCGGTATCGACGTCGCCGCGAAGTTCGAGATCATGGACCGTGTGCGTTCGCTTTGCGCGAAAGGCCTCGCAATTCTCTTTATCTCTTCTGAAATGAGCGAGGTGGTTCGCGTCAGTCACAGGATTGCTGTCCTGCGCGACCGTCGCAAGGTCGCCGAGATCGCGGGCGATCGCCTCTCGGAGGATCAGGTGTATCAACTCATCGCAGGAGGCGAGTCATGAAACCGGTTCGCGCGCTGGTGCGGCATCAACTGGTCTGGCCCGCCATCACACTCGTCTTGCTGATTCTTCTGGACGTGGCGCATCGCGCAAGCTTTCTCTCTGTGACAGTCCTCGACGGTCATCTTTTCGGTGCGCCGATCGACATCCTCAATCGTGCTGCGCCGCTCGTGATGGTCTCCCTCGGCATGACGCTCGTCATCGCGACGCGAGGCATCGACATCTCGGTCGGAGCAACGGTAGCCATTGCGGGCGCGGCCGCCGCGATCATCCTCGAGGCGGATCCGTCGCGCGTTGGCATGGCGCTTGGGGCGGCGATTGCCGTCGGACTGTTGGCCGGGATGTGGAACGGTCTGCTTGTCGCGCTCGTCGGGATGCAGCCGATCATCGCCACACTCATATTGATGGTCGCAGGGCGGGGCGTTGCACAGTTGCTGACCGGCGGCCAGATTATTCCCATCGGTGCACCTGGCTACCTCAGGCTGGGAGATGGATATCTGGCGATGGTTCCCTGCTCGGTCTGGATCGCGGTCGTCGTGACGCTCGCGCTCGCGCTTCTGGTGAACCGCACCGCGCTCGGACTCTTTGTCCGCTCCATTGGCGTCAATCCTGTCGCAACGCGGCTGGTCGGGCTGCGTTCCGGCGCGATCGTCTTCGGCGTGTATGTCATCTGTGGGTTGATGGCGGCGCTCGCCGGGATCATCGCCAGCTCGAACGTACGGAGTGCCGATGGAAACAATGCGGGTCTGTTGCTCGAACTCGACGCGATTCTGGCCGTGACGCTCGGCGGGACGTCGTTGCTTGGCGGCCGCTTCAGTCTTGGCGGCACGGTGCTCGGCGCATTGATCATCCAGACGTTGACCTACACGACCTATTCGATCGGTGTGCCGCCGGAAGCAACGCTCGTTGTCAAGGCGATTGTCGTGGTCGCGGTGAGTGTCATTCAGTCGGAGGTTGCGCGTGCGCTGGTTGTCAGGCAGGTGAAACATCTTCTTTCCCCGGCGCGCGAACGCGCATCCACCGGAACGAGTCCATCATGAGAAAGCTGACTGGTCGTCTGGCCGATCCGAGAACCCTGCCCATCGTCGCAACGATCGTGCTGTTCGCCGCGCTGTTCGGGTTTGGTTCTGTCATGTACACCGGCTTCTTTTCGATGCAGGTTTTGACGGGCCTGTTCGTTGACAACGCGTTTCTGCTTGTCGTGGCGATTGGCATGACGTTCGTGATCCTGTCGGGAGGCATCGACCTGTCGGTCGGCGCTGTGGTTGCCCTGACCACGATACTGTGCGCTGTGGGCGCGCAGTGGCTGCATTGGCCCATCTGGGTCGTCGTGCCGATCGTGCTGGTTTTCGGCGCGCTCTACGGTGCGGCGATGGGAGCGCTGATTCACTTCTTCCGCCTGCAGCCGTTCATCATCACGCTCGCGGGCATGTTCCTGGCTCGCGGCGCATGCTTCCTGATCACGACGGAATCGATCACGATCGACGAGCCGACGTTCCATGCTGTCGCGTCTCTGAATATTCCGGTCGGCGGCGGCTCCCTCAATGCCGGATCGCTGGTTGGCATTGCGACGCTCGTGATCGCCATTTTCATCGCGCACTTTACGCGCTTCGGGCGCAACGTTTATGCAATTGGCGGCAATGAGCGCTCTGCGCTCCTTATGGGCTTGCCAGTCGCAAGAACGAAGATCGCAGTGTATGCGTTGAGCGGCTTCTGCTCGGCGCTGGGCGGGGTGATCTTTACGCTGTATGTGCTTTCCGGGTACGGACTGCAGGCACAGGGGATGGAACTCGATGCGATCGCTGCAACGGTGATCGGCGGAACGTTGTTGACCGGCGGGGTCGGCTACGTAATCGGCTCGCTGTTCGGCGTCGGCATCCTCGGCACCATCCAGACGCTGATCACCTTCGACGGCACGTTGAGTTCGTGGTGGACGCGCATCGTCATCGGCGCATTGCTCTGCGTGTTCTGTCTGCTGCAGCGGATCATCGAGCGGCACGCGGGTCGACGCCGCAAGGGCGGCACAGATCTCGCGTCGACCTCGGCCGGGCCATCGCACGGTAGGCAGCGGGGGCGGGATAAGCGCGGTCGCGGTGATCTCGTCACGACGACCTGAACGTCTCAGGTTGATATCCAGTCTGGCCGAACGAGAGGGGAGAACATGCTCGAGTTGCGGGAAACGGATTTACGAGAGCCAGGCTTCGGGAAGGCGGCGCAACCTGGAGAGCCAGAGCAGGGCACAGGCGACAAGGCGTATCGGCAGACGACGCTTTCGAATGCCTATCTGAGGCTCGACGTAGAGGCGGGGCGCCACGGCGGGATTGCGCAACTAGAGTGGAACGACCGGGGCGTGTGGACGCCCGTCTTTCGACAGGCGCAGCGGCGAGGGCATAGAACTGCTCCCCGTCGACTATCGTGTCAACCGTCGATCTGGGTTCAGAACGTGGCGCAGGACATCCGGGCTGCGGCGACGTCGTCAGGATCACAGCCAATCGGCGCAAGTCGGCGGGTTCCGCTGGCCGATGTTGCACTTATGGGCGACTGGAAAATCGACTCGACCGGAGAAAAATGTCTCCGCTTGATAGCCGAAGTCGCAGAGCGCTATAGGGCAGTCCAGACATATGAGCTTGACGGGCCGACACTGGAAATCGCCGTCGAACTCGAGAATACGGGACACACGCCGCTACCGTGCGAAATCGAGGTCAGTCCGGCCCTGGTGCGCGACGCGGATACCCGCATAAGCGCGCCGGCGGGCTGGATCTGGATTGCACGAGAGAACGGAAAGACTCCCAGGCTCGTTCCGGCTCCGTTCGCGTGGCAATTCGGGGTGACATACCCTTTACCGGCGAAGGCGGTAGACCACGCGTTCACTGGCTGGGGAGGGAGGGCGCTGGTCGAATGGCCGGCGCGACAGTTTTCTCTCGCGATCGTGGGAAACACGGACTGCTATCGCCTTTGTGCATATCCGGAAGACGATTCGTTTTCGTTCCAGGTGATGAATGATCAATCGGAACACCGCTACATCCTCGACGGCGATGGCTTGCACGGGCTTTCGGTTCTTGCTGCGGGACAAACGCTCAGCCGTCGGGTCAGCTTCACAGTCGAACGTCTGGCGTCTCTGACGAGGACCGCGCGCTACTCGGCGGAGTAGTGGTTTATTGCAGTTGGAATCTTTTCATATTAATAAAAAGGTCGTCACGGCCCGTGTGGAGAGGTCGATTTGACACATCATGAATCGGGGGGAAACATGCTCAAGGGGCTCAGTATCAAAAGCGGGCTGACCTGCGTAATTTCGGTGTTTGTCGTCATCCTTGCTGTGACGAGCTCTGCGGGCATTCTGGCGCTGAAGCTGAACAACGACGCGCTGCGAGCGATGTATGAAGTGGATACCAGTTCGCTGGTCGCGCTGAAGACCAGTGACGCCTTGCTTCAGCGCGCACGCGTTTCACTCGACAGCTACCTTTCGTTGTATGGTCTGGGTGACCCGGAGCCGGACTTGCTCTCGGGCGCGCGACAGGATCTAAAGGATTCCGAACGAGAATTCTCGAAATATCTTTCACTGCAATCGGGCGCGGACTCCGATGCGGCGAAGCAGCTGGCAGAGCGCCGCCGGTCGGTCCTCGACAAGGCAATCCTGCCCGCGGCTGACGCGCTCGGCCAAATGGATTTCGGCCACTTCAAGGAACTCCAGGGGAAGGCGACACAGGATGCGGTGGCGTCTTATCAGAGCGCGATGAAGGAACGCGAGAACGCGGTCGTCGACTTGCAACGGCAACGTTTTGCGCAGGCGCAGTCGCGCTTTCATTTGATGGTCGCCATGCTTGCGGCAACGGCGGCGGTCGCACTTGCCGTGGGAATAGGCGCTCGGCGGATCCTCGTTGGAATTGTGGTGAGCCCTATCGCTGAAATCAAGACACATCTCGCGCGCATTGCCTCAGGCAATCTTCAGGGTGATGTGCTCGCTGAATATCGGAACGAGATGGGAATGCTCATGGCGGACGTCAGGACGATGCAGGACGCGCTGGTGCGAACTGTCCGGAGCGTTCGCGGCGGCACGGAAACCATCAACGTCGGCGCACAGGAGATTGCCTCCGGCAGCGCGGATCTTTCGCGGCGAACCGAGCAACAGGCAGCGTCGCTCGAGCTTGCAGCCGCGAACATGGCGCAGCTGACGCGGGCCGTCAAGAAGAACGCGGAGACTGCCGATACCGTGAGTCGACAGGCCTTGGCGGCTTCACAAACGGCATCTGCGGGCGGCGAGGTGGTTCACGAAGTCGTCCGGACGATGCAAGGCATATCGGTGCATTCCAGCAAGGTCGCCGAAATCGTGGGCCTGATAGAGAGCATCGCCTTCCAGACCAACATTCTGGCGCTGAATGCCGCCGTCGAGGCGGCACGGGCTGGAGAACTCGGGCGCGGTTTTGCGGTCGTTGCGAGTGAGGTCCGAAGTCTCGCTCAACGAAGTGCGCAGGCGGCAAAAGAGATCAAGCAGTTGATCGATGCGACGGTCGGGAAGATCGACCAAGGTTCGCTGCTCGCGCAAAGGGCAGGCACGATCATGACCGAGGTCGTGTCGTCAGTCTCAGCGGTAAGCGGGTTGATGGCTGAGTTGCACCGGGCTACGCAGGAACAGAGTCACGACATCGAGCAGGTGAGTGGCGCGGTCGTGCAAATGGACACAACGACTCAGCAAAATGCGGCACTCGTCGAGCAGGCTGCAGCCGCAGCCCAGTCGCTCAAGGAGCAGGCCGCGCTGCTCGACAATGTCGTTTCGGAATTCAAGATCGCATCGGGTACGTCGTGACTCTGCCGCGAGCACAAGCAACCTTATAGCACTGCTGTCGCTTCGATCTCGATCTTGAAGCCGAAGTGGAGTGGTCCCGTCGGCACGATTGTGCGTGCCGGCCGCGCCTCGCTCGCCCAATCCGCGTAGATCTGATTGAAACTCGGCCAATGCTCGATATCGTCGAGATAGACGCGAACCTGGACCAGTTGCGCGATGCTGCTGCCTGCGCCTTCTAGCGCAACCTTGAGATTCGCCAGCACCTGCTCGGCCTGCGCCTCGAACGACGCGTCGGTCAGCTTTTGGCCCTGCGCGTCGATCGGCAACTGACCCGACACGAAGACCAGTCCGTTTGCAATCGCCACGTGACTATAGTGGCCGCCCGGGGGACGTAGGTTCACCGGGTTTTCCGTGCGCGGCAATCGCGTGCCCGATTCGTTACCAGCCATGAAAGCGGCTCCATACGGTTGTTTCGCCATCTGCGGATAGCGCGTGATACTCCGGGAACTGCGTGCCTGTTGCGCAGGCATGATTGGGCAGGATACGCAGCTTCGTTCCGATCGGAAAGCGGGTCGCCAGGTTCGTTGTTTGCTGAGTTTCATGAGCGGGCGACAAAATCCCGTGCTCCTGGTTTGCACCGCTTAAGACCCAGTCTGTCAAAGGCGTGCCATCGAGACTACAGGGCAGACCATATCCGAAATCTTCCGTCTGCCGCGACGTTCCGCGGTCGCGGCTCATCGCCATCCAGCCTGCGTCCACGATCACCCATTCTTTTTCCGGCTGATGGCCGATGACCGTCGTGAGCACGCTCAAAGCGATGTCATCGGTCGAGCATACGCCGATGTTGCGCATCACGAGATCAAAAAAGACGTAAACACCCGCGCGCACCTCGGATACGCCATCCAGTTTCTCGGCGGACAACGCGGTGGGTGTCGAACCGACGCTCACTGCGTCACAGGGGAGGCCCGCGTCACGCAGCCGTTGCGCTGCGCGAACACAGCCTGCGCGTTCCTGTTCGGCGAGCGCAGACAGCGCATCGGGCGTGTGAAGCTCGTAGCTGGAGCCCGCGTGTGTCATCACGCCGCCGAGCTTGACGCCGCTGTCATGCAGGATACGCCCGACCTCCAGCAACGCATCCTGCTCCGGCGCGATCCCTGAGCGATGCCCATCCGTATCCACCTCGATCCAGACTTCGAAGGCTTCCTTCTGCCCGGCGCAATACCTCGCGACTTCTACCGCTGCGCGCGTGTTGTCCACCACCAGCTTCAGATCGCAGCCCCGTTGTCGGAGCGCCATCGCTCTTGGCAGCTTCGACGGCACGATACTGACCGCGTAGAGAATATCGGTCACGCCAGCCGCAAAGAACGCTTCCGCTTCCTTCAGCGTCGAAACCGTGATGCCGTTCGCGCCGGCCGCCAGTTGCGCGTGCACCACCTCCCTACATTTGGTCGTTTTCACGTGCGGGCGAAACTTCACGCCGAGCGCGTTCAGGCGCGACTGCATGCGCGCAATATTCCTGTTCATCCGCGGGATATCGACCAGGGCTGCAGGGGTATCGAGTTGATCAAGTTTCATGATTTCAGTTGGGCAGTTTGTTGTGCGCCGAAATGTCGAACCGGCTGCACCAGGGCACAAGTGATTCCAGTGTCGGCGCCTCGATTTCGGGAGGCGGCGCACCTTCTACCAAGGGCAGGGCAACCCTGTTGTGCCAATAAGTCCGCAAGCCGACCGAGGCGGTGCCGAACATGTCGTAGCTCGAGCCGGCGACGAAGACGGCCTCCGAAGGCGTCACGCCGAGCACGTCGAGCGCCAGGCGATAGGGCGTCGGGTCGGGTTTGTATGCGCCGGCTTCTTCGGCGGTGATTACGGCATCCCATTTGACGGGAAAGATTCCTGCCGCCTGGCGGCCAAGTCGTATCGAGCAGTTGGTTACGATGGCGATCTTGCAATGCGGTTGAAGCTGTTGCACTGCCTCGACGGCACCGCTCCACGGTGTCAGTTGAAGCCAGTCTGCCTCAAGCGCGAGTGCGGAGGATTCGGGCAAGCCCACGTGCACCGCGGACTGCTTTACCAGCTGTTCGTAGGCGACGTAGCGCCCGCAACCGTAGGTTAGACGTAGGTACTCGGCGCGCCACGCACGCCCCGCCTGCTCCGAGCCTGCGGAGCGGTTCCAGAGCGTCCACGAGTCGAGCAGCGCGGTGAGAAGATCGAAGAGGACCGCCTTCGGATAGCCGGTCGTTGAAGATGGACTGCTCATGAGCGAGGCCTCCATGCGGTTCGTTCATGGCATCAAGTATAGAGTTCGATCAGGCGCCGGGAATTCAGTCGCACGAAATCAATCATTCAGAAAGATTGAATGTCTTTCGAGGTGTCGGCTAGCTCCGCCACGGCGGCTGTGGGCGAAAATGAGCCTGCAGATACTGCATGAATTGCCGGGTGCGTGCGGGCAATCCGGCGCGATTGTTGGTGAGTGCGATCACATCGGCGTCGGGCGCCTTCCATGCGGGGAGCAGCCGCACGAGGTTTCCCTTCGCGATATCGCCGGCAACGTCCCATTCCGAGCGGAGAATGACGCCACGGCCCTCACACGCCCATTGGCGAATCACCTCGCCATCGTTGCAGCTCAACTTCGACGACACGCGGATACTGCGCGCCGCGCGGCCCTTGCGGAACTGCCAGAGCGATGCGTCTTCGTTGTTCTCTCGCAGCACGATACATGGCAGTTCGGCCAGATCGTCAGGGGTTTCCGGGTTCGGAAAGCGCTTCAGAAACGCTGGGGATGCACACACGAAGCGTGCATTCGGCGCAATCGCATGGCCGATCAGATTCGACGCAGGCAGATCGCCGATATGAACCACGATGTCATAGCGGTCGGCGGCCTCGGTCAATGGTTGATCGGTGAGCGTCAACTCGATGTCGACGTCGGGGTTGTCCTGCTGGAAGCGGGACACGACGGAAGCGAGATAGCGCCGCCCGAAACCCAGTGGCGCGCGAACTCTCACGGTGCCGACGAGCCCACCGCGGCGTGCGCGCAAATCCTCGAGCAGCGTGTCGAACTGTGTCACCAGGTGTGCGCCGCGTTGGCACAGCAACATTCCTTCTTCCGTGAACCGTAAGCGGCGAGCGCTGCGGTCGACGAGGCGGATATCGAGTTTTCTTTCGATCTGCTGCAACCGCTGCGTGACCGCCGGCGGCGACAGCCCAAGCTTTCTCGCTGCCGCAACGAGGCTGCCGGTTTCCTGTATGGTCAGCAGGAAGCGAATGTCATTTGAATCGCTCATGTTGGTCTCATCGCGGTTGCGGCTGCAATTGTTGTTCGGTGGGCCCGCGCCGGGAGGGACGCAGCGGGGATCGCCGCGATGCGATTCATTGGACTCGATATCGCGCCAGGAAAGTGCAAACGGCGCTCTCGACGACGCGTTCTACCTGATCGTCGGACAGGGCGTAGTCTGTTTGCATGAGGCGAGGATAAAAAACGGTCTCGCCCAGCATGCCAATGAATTCTGCGCGCGCGAGCTGCACGTCGGCAACACGCAGCTCGCCTTCGTCAACGCGCCTTTGCAACCAGGCATCCGTAATATCGCTGAATAAATGCTTCGCAAGTTGAAAGCGGGCGCCCACCGCGGGAAAGTTTCGCGCTTGCCCAATAATCAGGCGCATCGCGGAAATCAACCGCGCGTCTGAAACGAGCTCGCAGAATGCGCGTCCAATTTCGCGCAGGCCCGGTTCGACGTCGTTGGGCACGACGTGATCTTTCCAGCTCGAGAATAGCTGATGGATCAGATGGTCCACCGCTTCGACGAACAGCGTTTCCTTGCTGGGAAAATGTTTGTACAGGGTCGCGTATGACACTGTCGCGCGATCGCCAATGGAATCCATCGTGGCCGCGTCGTATCCGCTTTCCAGGAACGTTGCAATTGCAACCTCCAGGATCAGCGCGCGCTTTTCCCTGCTAACACGCTGCTGATATCCCTCTACGCCGTTCGTCGAGGAAGTCTCTCCGCGCGAGATGGGCTTCTTCCTTCCTGCCTTCGCTATTTCCACTCACAAGCTCCAAAACTATCGGTCTGGAAGGCATTCTGCCCCCCGTTGGCAAAAATCGCCAGCAAGCGAGACTGCGGACGGTCCTTCGAAATCGGACGCATCGGTAATGCCGGGTTTTCCCTACCTTTCTCGCTGCCGTTTAGTACTATAGTGTAATACACACTACACCATGAAGCTCGAACAGAAATGGGAGCCAGCGTGAACGGTTTCAGACGATTAAGCACAGCCTCGGTTATCAGAGGCGGGAAAGGCTGGTCATTACTCGGGGCGAGGTGCTCCGGCTGTGAAGCGCCCATCTATCCAGTCCTCACCGTATGCCCGCACTGCGGCGGCCGCGACTTCGTTGCGTTGCCGCTGCCGACAATCGGCACCCTCTACTGCCACAGCGTGGTGCATATGGGACCAAGGGGCGTCGACACGCCCTATACCGTCGGCTACGTGGACTTTAGTGAGGGTCTGAGGGTCTTCGGGCGCATCGAAATGGAGGCTGGCGCTGTCCAGACGGGGCAACAACTCGAATTGCGAGTGAAAGCAGCAAACAAACGAGCGAGCCAGTTCATCTACTTCTTTGCCGCACCCGGCGAAGTTCCCCGGCAGGTAAGTTCATGAGCGCGACGAACGGTTTGAGGAGCGTGAGCGTCGCTGGCACAGGTATGGTTCGCTTTGGGCGTTTCCCGGAAGTGAGTCTTGCGCAGCTCGCCGCGCCTGCGGTCATCGAGGCACTTGATGAAGCTGGAATCGATCGACCGCGCATCGGCGCTATTTATTGCGGAACGGTATCCGGTGGTCCATTGGCTGCTCAACGTATCGCACGGGAGACGGGGCTGACCGGCATCGAAGCGGCGAATTTCGAAAATGCCTGCTCGTCGTCGGCGAGCGCATTCCGGCACGCCTGGCTCGCGATTGCCGCGGGGGCGGTGGATTGTGCCGTGGTGGTCGGAGCGGAGCAATTGACCCGTCTCGGCAGCGGCCCACTTGATCTGGGCGATGAGGATGTCGAGGCGGCGAACGGTTTGACGATGCCGGCGCTGTACGCAATGCGCGCACAGCGGTACATGCACGAATTCGATTTGTCGCCTCGCGATCTCGCGCAGATCGCGGTCAAGGCCAGGGCGAATGGCGCGCTCAACGCGTATGCACAGATCCGCAGCACCATGTCGGTGGATGAGGTGCTCGCTAGTCGGCAGGTGGCCTCGCCGCTGACGTTGCATCAGTGCTGCCCGCTGGGCGATGGCGCATCGGCGGTCGTGCTTGCGGCCTCCGACTTTCCCATTGCGAATCGGCAAGGCGCCGTGAAGATTCTTGCGTCGCATCTGACGTCGGGCCGTTACATGCAGGGAGGCAGGGATATGACGACTCCCGAGGTCACGATGCGTTGTGCGAACGAGACCTACGAATCCTGCGGCATCGGCCCTTCCGACATCGATCTCGTCGAGTGTCACGACGCCTTCACCATCGCCGAATTGCTGTACTACGAAGCACTGGGTTTTGCCCGCCACGGAGAAGGGGCGGCTTTGATCAGGGAAGGTCAAACGTCGCTGAACGGACGGATTCCGTTCAACCCGTCCGGCGGTCTGCTCTGCAGGGGCCATCCGCTTGGCGCGTCGGGAATCGCGCAGATCGTCGAAATAACCCGCCAGTTGCAGGGCCGCTGCGGCGCACGGCAGGTCGCGAAAGACAAGCCGCGCGGTCCGCGAATCGGGCTGGCGCACATCACCGGTGGAGGCACCTACGGCTTCGATCACGGTGCCTGCGCAATACACATTCTTGGAAGGTGAGAAGTGAAATCAGCACCCTTTACCTGGCACCGCCCGGAAAGCGTGGCGCGTGCCGTCGAGCTGCTTGCCACGCTGGACAACGCACGCCTCATCGCTGGCGGGCAGACGCTGATGCCGCTGCTGGCCATGCGTTACGCGTATGTGGACCATCTGATCGACGTGAACGCGATACCCGGCCTCGACGGGATAGCGTTGGAAGGCGGCGAGGTCTGCATCGGCGCACTGGTTCGCCAGCGAGATGTCGAACAATCTCCCTTGATTCATCGATACGCACCGCTGATGGTCGAGGCGTATCGATTGGTCGGTCATATTCAGACGCGAAATCGGGGCACTTTTGTCGGAAGCGTTTGCAATCTCGACCCGGCCTCGGAGCAGCCCGCACTCGCCGAAATCTTCAATGCGACCATCGTCGCCGTGGGACCCCGCGGAGAGCGGCGCATCCCGTTTCATGAGTTCGCGTGCGGCTTCATGACGACTTCGATCGAACCGGACGAAATGGTGACGCAAATTCGCCTGCGCATCTGGAACGAGCCGCACGGCTATGCGTTCGAGGAATTCGCGCGCAGGCATGGGGACTTCGCAATCGTCGGGGCCGCGGCCATGGTGTCCGTCGACGCCAATCGCGCTATCGGCCGTGCCGACGTGGTCCTGTGCGGCATGGGCAGCAAACCTTGCCGTCTGCAGCTCGACGACGTCCTCCAGGGACAGCAGCCCAGCGACGGTCTCGCAAAGGCAGCAGCCGGCAGAGCAAGCTCGATCGATGCCCTTGGCGACACGAGTGCCAGTGCCGCCTATCGGCAACGCCTCGCGAGCACCGTAACCGAGCGTGCGCTTGGGCGTGCGTTCGCTCGCGCATTGAACGCAAGCTGAGGGAATCATGGATCAGAGAATCGAATTCGTGGAACAGGCAAGGATTGCCTTCGAACTGAACGGACAGGCTGTGACCTGCGACATCGACCCCAGAGTGACGCTCGGCGATTTTCTTCGTCACCAGCTTGGCAAGACCGGCACGCATTATGGCTGCGAGCATGGTGTTTGCGGGGCATGCACGGTGCTGGTGGATGGACGTTCCATGCGCTCGTGCCTTCAGCTCTGTGGCCAGGTCGACGGGCGGAAGGTCACAACCGTAGAGGGGCTGGCGAATGCCGACGGCTCGCTAGGCATCCTGCAGCAGGCGTTTCAGGATCGCCATGCGTTGCAGTGCGGATACTGCACCCCGGGCATGTTGACCACACTCACGGAGTTTCTGCGGGCCCACCCCGACCCGTCCGAGGCGCAAGTTCGTGATGCGATCAGCGGCAATATCTGCCGCTGCACGGGCTACCAGGCCATAGTCGAAGCCGCGCTGCTCGCCGCAGCGAGAATGCGCGGCGAGCCCGATCCAGTTTTCGGTCTGGTTACCGCACACTCGAAGAGCAGCGATGCCCCTTCGGAGTCGGCCGTGGGCGCGCGATATGTCGGCAAACCCGTCAAGCGCACCGAAGACCCAGCGCTGCTCAAAGGCGAGGGGCAATTCGTCGACGATATCCACCTTCACGGAACATTGCATTGCTGTTTCGTGCGATCGTCGCACGCGCACGCCCGCATCAGGCACGTCGATACGCAAGCGGCAAAGGCCATACCGGGCGTCCACCATGTCTGGACGTTCGCCGACCTGGACGAAGCGCTGCGGCGGCCATTGCCTGTCCTGGCGCCCACGCACATGCTCACTGAGCCGCGCATGTGGTCGCCGCTGGCTGCGGACGAGGTGTGCTACGTCGGCGAGGCGGTTGCCGTTGTCCTTGCCGAAAGCCGGTACATCGCGGAAGACGCCGCGAACCTGGTGCAGATCGACTACGAGGTACTGCCTGTTGCCGGCGACATCAGGAAGATATTCGACCCGGATGCGCCACGGGCTCACAGCGACGTTCCGACAAACCTCCTGCTCGACATGCCGTTTGCTTTCGGCGAAGTCGACTCGGCCTTTGCAAGCGCAGCGCACGTGGTCAAGCGCGAGATATTCCATCATCGCGCAACTGCGCACCCGATGGAGTGCCGCGCAACCCTCGCGCGGCTCGATGGCGGCACCGGTGATCTGACCGTCTGGAATTCAGGCCAGGCGCCGCATCTCGAAAGACGTCTCCTCGCGCAAGCGCTCGGCTACGACGAAGCGAAGATCCGGGTCATCATGCCGGACGTTGGGGGGGCGTTCGGTCCGAAGGGTATCGCCTATCCGGAAGAGTTCGTCGTGGCCTCGGCTGCACTCAGGCTGGGTGTGCCGGTCAAATGGACCGAAGATCGTCGCGAGCACTTCCTGAGTATTACCCAGGAGCGCGATCAACTGTGGGATCTCGAGATGGCGCTCGACCAGGACGGAAAAATCCTCGGCGTGCGCGGTTCCGTGGTCCACGATAACGGTGCGTACGTGCCTTGGGGCATAGTCGTGCCGATCATCGCGGTGACCTCGTCGCTGGGTCCGTACGTCGTCCCGGCATTCCAGGTGAAGCTGAAAGTCGCGTGCACGAACATGGTACCCACCACGCCGGTGCGTGGTGCGGGGCGGCCTAAAGCGGTATTCGCGATGGAGCGGATGCTCGATGCCGCAGCCGACCAGCTCGGCCTCACTCGTCTGGAAATTCGACGTCGCAATTTCGTGCAGCCGGAACAGCTACCGTACAAAACTGGCCTGATATTCCGCGACGGTTCGCAGATGGTGTATGACTCCGGCAACTATCCGGAGACCCAGAAAAAGGCAGAGGAGCTTGCCGGTCTGGACGCGTTTCGCGCCCGCCAGGAGGACGCGCGCACGCGGCAACGATATCTCGGCATTGGCTTTGCCAATTATGTGGAAGGCTGTGGACTAGGTCCTTATGAAGGGGCGGAAGTCACGTTGCAAAACGACGGACGCATACACCTGGACGTCGGTGGCGCCGGCGCGCAGGGGCAAGGCATGAAAACCATCTTTGCCCAGATCGCAGCCGATCAGATCGGTGTCGAGATGGATGCCATCACGGTAGTCGTCGGCGATACGGGCAAGCTTGCAATGGGTGTCGGGACATTCGCGAGCCGGATCACCGTCAACGCCGGAAATGCAGTCCACATTGCATGCGGCAAGCTCGCGGGAAAAATCAGGGCGCTGGCTGCGAACGCCCTTCGAGTTCCGCTGGATCAGATCGAGATCGCGCGTGGCGTCGTATGCGCGCGAGGTCAGCCGGAAAGGGCGTTGCCGCTCGGGAAAATCGCTCAGATGTCCTATGGGATACCTGGGTTCACGCTTCCCGACGGGCTGGATGCAGGCATGACCGTCACGCATTATTTCTCCCCGAAAGCCAGTGTCTACGCCAACGGAACGGCGTTCGCGGAAGTCGAGGTGGATCTCGGGACTGGCTACGTAAAGGCCTTGCGTTATGGCGTTGCGCACGATTGCGGGAATGTGATCAATCCAATGCTCGTCGAAGGGCAGGTGATTGGCGCGATTTCCCATGGGATCGGAAATACGCTGCTCGAGCGGCATGCCTACGACGAGAATGCCCAGCCGCTTGCGACGAATTTCGCGGAGTTTCTGCTGCCGACCGCTCTCGACATGCCATCCCACATCTCGATGGCGCATCTCGTTTCCCCCTCGCCGAACAACCCGCTTGGCGTCAAAGGCGCCGGGGAGGGCGGGACGATTCCTGCCTCCGCGGCGATCGTCAGTGCCATCGAGGATGCGCTGAGCCGTTGGTCTATCCGATTTGACGAAACCCCCGTGCTGCCTGAAATGATCTCTGATCGGCTGCATGCCGCAGGCGCCTACAGCGACGCCGCTCCCCAACACACCTCGAACGAAGAACTTGCAGGATAACGCTATGGAATCTGGAAAAACGGGTCCGCTGAGCGGCGTGAGGGTTCTGGATCTCACGCAGTTCCTGTCGGGCCCTTTCGGAACGCAAATTCTCGGTGACCTCGGCGCTGAGATCATCAAGGTCGAGCCGCCGGCGGGCGAACTTTCACGCGGCGTGCCACCGCATTTCGTAGAGGGCGACAGCGCCTATTATCTTGCGGTCAATCGCAACAAGAAGAGCGTGGTCATTGACCTCAAGACGGAGCGGGGAGCCGAACTCGTTCGGGAGCTGGCGGCACATTCAGATGTCCTTGTCGAAAACAATCGGCCCGGTGTGATGGAGCGGCTCGGGCTCGGTCAAGCGGCGCTTCGCGCGCGCAGTCCGCGGCTCGTCTATTGCAGTATCAGCGGCTTCGGACAGACCGGCCCGGACAGGGATCTTCCCGCTTACGACATGATCGTGCAGGCGATGTCAGGGGGCATGAGTCTGACCGGGGAGCCTGGGCGAGCGCCCGTTCGCGCTGGCATTCCGATCGGCGATCTGGCGGCCGGCATGTACGGCGTAATGGGCGTACTCGCTGCGCTGGTCGAGCGCCAGACTACCGGCGAAGGACGGTTCGTCGATGTGTCGATGCTCGATGCGCAAATCGCGATGCTTTGTTATCAAGGCGCCTATTACCTGCTATCGGGTGAAGTGCCGGAACCCCAGGGACGAGGCCACGATTCGATACCGACTTACCGCTCGTTCGAATGTGGCGACGGCGTTTCACTGGTTGTGACCGCCAACACCGAACGTATGTGGGCGGACCTGTGCAAGGTAGTCGGTTTGCCACACCTCGTCCACGACCCGAGATTCAGGGATCCGGACGAACGCCTGGCAAACAAGGCGGCGCTATGGGAAATACTGGAGGCGCGCTTTCGGTCCGAATCCGCGCAGAGTTGGCTCGATCTGCTGAATTCGGCCTCGATTCCGGCCGCTCTGGTCAAGACGGTGGATAAAGCACTGAACGCCTCCCAGGTCGCGCACAGAGACATGCTCGTCGAGCTTCGCAGCGGAGCCGGATCTCATGTGCGCGTGCCCGGCAATCCAATCAAGCTCGATACCTCGGGGCCTGTCGATGCGAGTTACCCACCGCATCTGGGGGAGCATACGAACGTCGTGCTCGGAGAGTACGTCGGGCTGGATACTGACGAACTGAGGACACTTCAGAACCAGGGGGTTGTTCGGCAGTTTGTACCCGGCATGCCATCACCCGGCGTGAAATCGCGATGAACGTGGAGATCGGAATGCATGAAAATCTTTTGCTGACGATGAAGGGTCATGTTTTGCACATTGCCCTGAACAGTGCTGACGGCAGGAACGAGCTGGATGACGCAATGACTCGAGCGCTCACAGAGGTGATCAGTGACCCTCCCGAGAGCACCGTGGCAATCGTGTTGTCCGGCGAAGGCGAGAACTTCTGCGCAGGCCGGGCCTCTTCGCCACCGCCGGCACTTTCCCCAATGGAAGATCCACGCCCTGCAATCAAGGAACGGGGCGCGGTGCCCATTCTCGCACTCTATGAGGCAATCCGTTCGAGTGCGGTGCCGGTTGCGTGTTTCGTCAAAGGGCTCGCTTCGGGTATGGGTTGCGCAATCGTTGCAGCGAGCGACTACGCAGTCGCCGACGTGCGCAGCCAGTTCGAAGCCAACGAACTGGAGAAGCAGTTTGCTCCTGCACTGCTGATGTCCGTGCTCATCTCGCGTGTCCATGTCAAGGCGATTTCGCGTCTGGTTTTGACGGGTCGGCCCATCGACGCGACGACCGCTCTGGAGTATGGGCTCATCGGCGAAATAGTCGCTCCTTGGGAACTGGACAACGCGCAGGACGATTTCATCGCGTTCATGAACAGCCGGGCTCCGCAGGCATTACTCGGAATCAAGACCTTCCTGCGCGAATCGGCCGGCCCGGATTCGTCAAAGCTTGCCGCCGACGTTCTGGCGGAATCGATTGCGGCTCGCCTCGACGTGACAGCGCCGTTCGCGCCGTCCCACGACAAGCGGTTTCTGAGCGTCGACGGCGAGCGCATTGCCTATATCGACATCGGCAACGGGCCCGCGGTCGTTTTGCTCCATAGTCTCGGCACATCGAGCGCGCTGTGGGACGATATTCTGCCCGCACTCACCGCGAATTATCGAGTCGTGGCAATAGATGCCCGCGGTCACGGCGACTCGACGAAGCGAAGCGCGTGGAATGCAGACGCGGTTGCCAGCGACGTTGTTGCGGTGACGGGGGCCATCGGTCTCGACCGTTTTGGCCTGGTGGGTATCTCGATGGGGGGACTCACTGCAATCCGCGTTGCCGCGAAGCTGGGTCGACGCGTGGCTGTCATGGTCTTGTCGAGTGCTTACGCAAGCGTTTCCGGACCGACGGTAGCCAAGCGGCTCGCAGCAACCGAAGGGATGTTGAAAAAGCTGCCAATGCATCTCTTTGCGCGCATGTACGTGGAGCAGACCCTCCACAGAAACACGGCGTACCCGAAGCGGGAGCGACTTGCCCAGCAGATTGCGGCCATCGCTTCAAAGGATTACCTGGAGATATTGCACGCCATTGCCACGGATGACGTCTCCAGTCTTCTGTGCGACATCGAGGTCCCGACACTCGTGCTCAACGCCGAACTCGACGGAAGTGTACCCAGAACCGTATCGGCGCAGTTGACGCAAGGAATCCATGGGGCGGAGGAACGGACGCTGCGCGCTGCCGGGCACCTTGCATGTGTCGACGCGCCCGATGCGTACGCGGACGTTTTATTAAGCCAGTTTGAGCAATACACGGATGAAGGTGGAGAAGTATGGAGATCGTAAATCGCTTTTCGGTCGACTCGACTATCGAGAACGCCTGGAACGCACTACTCGACGTTCCGCTGGTGGTGTCCTGCTTTCCCGGTGCGACGCTCACGGACACACTCGGCAAGGACACGTACAGGGGGCTGATTCGCGTCAAGCTGGGTCCAATCGCGATGGAGTTCTCCGGCAAGGTCACCTTGAGCGCCCCGTGGGGTGACGCGCATACGGCGACCGTTGAGGCCACATGGCAGGAGACCAAAAACCGCGGATCGGCCAATACGGTGACCACGTTTTCTCTATCACGCCTCAATGAAGCCGCCGGCACCCAGGTTGACGTTCGCACCAGTGTGCAGATGGCGGGGCAGGTGGCGCAGTATGGCCGCGGAGTTGGAATCATCAATGCCGTATCGGAACAGATGGTCCGTCAATTCGCGGCGAATTTGCTGGAGAAACTTGCGGACCGGCAGGCTGAAACAGCGTTGCCCCTGGACGACACAAACGCGTTCGCTTCGACATCCACTGGAGACAGAGAACCCGTGGCGGCAACACGCAGCGACAACTCAGCACGCTCAACGAACGAGATTTCCGTACTCGGCTTGTTGTGGAAAATGCTGGTTTTGAAGTGCAGGCGGTGGTTTGCCAGACCGCGTTCGTCATAGTTCCCTTCGTTCATGTTTCTGATCAGTTTGGTCAGGCGGGCAAACGGCAGCCGCTTCTACTGAACCCTGTCATGCCAGCACGCGATGCCATCGAAGTGTCCGGAACTGTTTGTCTAATCATAAGTAGTGCAAAGCAGGAGATGGGAAGATGGAAACGAACTCGACTCCTTTCGAGTCGACAGACCATGGGAGCAATGTTGGTGCTCCTGTCGTGGGCAAGGCCGCCTGGATTGTACTTGCGTCCGCGTTTGTGGGGTGGATGTTCGATGCAATGGATCTCTACCTGTTCACCATGATCATGGTTCCGGCCCTTCACGACCTGCTCGGGGCTTCACAGGGCAGCGTCATGCGGATTGGAGGGCTCATTGTCGGCGCGAAACTGCTTTGCTGGGGCATCGGCGGGATTCTGTCCGGTATCGTGGCAGACCGGTTCGGGCGAGCGCGAGTGATGCTCGACACGATGCTGATTTATTCGGTATTCACGGCAGCCGGTGCCTTCGCGCGAGACTGGTATCAACTCCTCCTGTTTCAGATGCTGGCGGGCTTTGGAATCGGTGGTGAGTGGGCCGCCGGCGCCGCGCTTGTCGTGGAGACCTGGCCAGAAAAACACAGGGCGAAGGCCGTTCAGGTGATGCAGGTTGCCAATGTGGCGGGGCTGGTTGCCGCCTCCGCGCTCGCGATCCTGCTTTCAGGCGCTGGATGGCGTTGGGTGCTTGGCGTGGGGGCGGCACCGGCACTCGCGAGCCTTGGCCTGCGGTTCATCACACCGGAATCGGCGAGTTGGGAGCAGTCACGTGCGGCCGCAATGCGTCACGCAGGTCCGAAAATGGGTTCGATATCGGAGATATTTGGCAGCCCGTTGCGCCGTCGAACCATTGTCGGAACGCTCATTGCCTCGGCAATGATGATCGGTGGCTGGGGGGCATCCATCATCTTTCCCACGTTGCTGAGAGAGTTCTTCCCATCCGCCGGCAGCGCGGAATTCACGCGACAGACGGGCATCGCTTTCATGGCGACCAACGCCGGTGCGGTGCTTGGATACGCCTCGATTCTGCTCCTCGTCAGTCTGATGCCGCGTGTCTCCCGACGGATCGTCTACGCAGTGTTTTGTGCTGGCGCCTGGATTGCAGTCGTTGTCCTTTTTGGAGCGGCGAAAACACTGGGGACGTTCTATTTCTCAATGCTTGGATTCGGTTTCTTCGCAATGGGCGGATTTGGGATCGTCGCTCTGTACCTGACTGAGCTTTTTCCGCTCCATGTTCGCGCCACAGGACAAGGCTTCGCCTGGAATATGGCCCGTCTCTTTACCGCGTTCGGACCGTTGCTCGTGTCGTTTGCGTCGGCGAATCTGGGATTCCGTGTGGTGGGAATCACTCTCGCAACCGTATTCGGAATGGGATTGGCCGCCATATTTTTCGGGCCGGAAACGGGCTGAAAAGACGACGTGGAAGTTCGAAGCGTGGCCGCATCCACCAAAAAATATGACATTGGAGACAGCATGAAAATGAAAGTGATCGTCGCCTCGACGGTCTTTGTGTGGACGGTCGCGGCACACGCGCAATCGTCGGTGACGCTGTATGGCGCCGTCGATACGGGATTGCTGTATCAAAGCGCGAATGCGCCAAATTTCCAGTCGAAAATGAATCTCGGCCACCTATACGCACTCAAGGACGCGGGAATTTTCACCAGTTTCTGGGGGCTCAAGGGCGTTGAAGACATTGGCGGTGGTTACAAGGTCAACTTCAAGCTCCAGGGAGCATTCACCAGTACCAACGGGAAGTTCGGACTGTCCGACACACCGGGCGTCAGCGCAATCTTCAACCAGCAAGCGACGATCGGCATCTCCGGTCCTTTCGGTTCGATCGACGCGGGCCGTCAGTTCGTGCCGATAATATTTGCGATGGCCGACACCGACGTACGGGGCGCGCAATTCTTCGGCAGTATCCTCACCGCATGGCTTGGCATGAATCAGGCTGCAGGCTGGCAGGGCACCAGTACAAACGGAGCGATCGGTGCGCTGTACGACTCTAACGCGATCGTTTACCAGTCGCCGAAATTTCACGGTCTATCGCTGGGACTCGAATATGCGCCGGGTGGCGTCGCCGGTCAATCCCAGGGTGGCACGCGCGAGTCTGCCGTGCTCAGGTATTCGAACTACGGTCTCAATCTCTCGGCTGCTTACTACAACGGCCACGACAGCAATCCCTTCACGACGACAGCAATCGGCGCGATCATCACGGCACCGTCCACCGGGCGCGATAACAATCGCTTTTACTATTTCGGCGCGATGTACACGTTCCACGACCTGTCAGTATCGACGTCATACAGCATCGGCAAGGATCCGGCGAACAGCGGTCAGGCCGACTTCGAGATGATTTCCGCGGGGCTCGGCTACAAGTTCACGCCGTTTTTCAAGGTCACCTCTGGCTTTTATTACCTCAAGGACCGCAACGTTTCATCCAATCAATCGGATGCGTACGCGGTGGGCGCCGAATACAGTTTGTCCAGGACCACCATCGCCTATGTACAGGTTGGCCATGTCAATAACCGGGGCAAGATGAGCCAGGCGATCGCCTACGCCGCGCCGGTTCCTGAGGGTACCTCCAGCACCGCCGCGATGATTGGCATTCGGCACACCTTCTGATCCCACCGTGGCTGATTGGAGCAATGAATGAAGACAAGCAGGGCACTGAAAATCGCTGTCGGGTTGCTGGTTGGATCAACATCTATTCACGTCTGGGCGCAGGCCAGCGAGAGCGAAGCGCGCACCGTGTCGAAAGGCACAGCGACCGAAGCCTCCGGCAGCGTCACGCAGACGAGTAGCCGGAAGGACAATTTTGCGCTGCGCCGCAAGGTCTACGCGGCAATCGCACAGCACGAGGAGATCGACGCGGGCGCCATCAGTGTGGTGGTGAAGCGCGGCGCGGTGACGCTCGACGGGACGGTGGTTGATGCCTCACACATTGGTGAGATGACGGAGATCGCGCGGGGCGTTCCCGGCGTGAGGTCCGTGACCAACCGGCTGACGGTCAAAACGCCGTTCGGCAGTCAGTAGGCGCACGTGCATGACGCGGCTCGACTGCGTACCGTAGGAGAATGTGAGCATGAACAGTGTCGATTTCGAGGTGCTGGAAGCTACGATGCACTGGCTTGATGCGGGCCACCGAATGCTGCTTGTTACGGTCGTGAAGACTTGGGGTTCGTCGCCTCGCCCGGAGGGGGCGATGCTTGTCCTGCGCGATGACGGTCGTGTGGTGGGCTCCATTTCAGGCGGCTGTATCGAAGATGATCTCATCGACCAGGTGCGTCGGTACGGCGTCGCGCAAGGGGTGCCGGAGGTGGTCGAATACGGCATTAGTGCCGAGGAAGCGCATCGGTTCGGGTTGCCTTGCGGTGGCACGATGCGACTCGTGCTTGAGCCGATTACGCGGCAAAGCCGTATTCAGGCCCTGCACGAAGCGCTCAGTCGTGGCGAACTGGTGGCGCGCACGCTAGACATGATAACGGGTGCCGTCACACTTGGGCCACCGGGGACGACTGACGGTGTGCACTTCAACGGGATGCATCTGACGACGATTCACGGGCCCCGTTACCGTATGCTCGTTATTGGCGCGGGACAGCTATCGCGCTACTTATGCCAGGTCGCGACAGGACTCGACTATCAGGTGGTGGTGTGCGATCCACGCGAGGAGTATGTGCAGACATGGAATGTACCCGGCACGCAACTCGTGCGCACGATGCCTGACGATACGATCCTGGAAATGAGACCCGACGAACGCAGTGCAATCATTACACTCACGCATGACCCTAAACTCGATGATCTCGCGCTGATGGAAGCGCTGAAGACACCCGCGTTTTATGTCGGTGCGCTTGGCTCGCGGCGCAACAATGCTGCACGGCGCGAGCGGCTTAAAGAGTTCGATCTGAGCGACGCAGAACTTGCACGGTTGCGCGGTCCGGCCGGGATCTATATCGGCAGCCGCACGCCGCCCGAAATCGCGATATCGATTCTCGCAGAAGTAACGGCCGCGAAGAATCGTGTGTCGCTGCCGGCAATCCTTAGGGTCGAGCGTGGGAAGACGGCAAAGGCAGTCACGAATGATGGCACACCGATCAGTGCGCTGGATCGTGTTTGGTGAAAGCGGGTTCTCTCATGAAACCGGCTTCCGGCGGCGAACTGGAGGCGAAGGCCATGCAGACATCGCAATATCAGCCAGCCGCTTCAGTCTTTCCCTGCATGCCCCATCACAGGCTTGCGCGGACATGCCTTGCACCACTGCGGCATAGAAGCGTGCGAGCGCTTCGGTGTCGGTATCCGGGGCAAGTTCGCCCTCAGCGACGGCACGGTCGAAGCGTACCTTGATGGTCTGCAGCCCAAGCTCCCGTCGCGCGGAGACCAATTGGGCGACCGACTCGCTCTTTTCGGCGTGTTGGAGAACAGCAGTCGAAATCATGCAGCCGCGCGGCCTTCCCGGGTCGGTGAAGCGTGCCGCAGCGTCGTGCAGATAGAACGCTATCGCATCGTGCGCCGGCAACTTTCCGCTTAGCGCTTCCAGCACGGCTTTGTTTTCACGCTCGCTGACATGGTCGAGCGCCTGTCTGTAAAGGTCCTCCTTCGAGCCGTAGGTTGCGTAGAGGGACGGCGGCGGGATACCCATGGCCTCGGTCAGATCGGCGATCGAGGTGCCCTCGTATCCATGCTCCCAGAACAGCCGAGCGGCGACATCGAGTCCCACGTCGCGGTCCAGCAACCTCGGCCTGCCGCGTTTCCGGGCGGGTTCACTCATTTTTATATCGAGTCCTATAAAAATCGTTGACAAGCGTGTTTCGACGTCAATATTATAGTGACCACTACTAATTCAGTCAGGAAGGAGTGGTCGATGTCTGCAAAGCTTTCAAACAAGGTGGCCCTGATTACGGGAGGCTCGCGTGGCATCGGCCATGCCGTAGCCCTGGCATTTGCGAAAGAGGGGGCTGCGCTCATCGGCGTGCACTACGGCGCCAATCGGGATGCGGCGAACGCCACCATCCGTGAAATCGAAGCTCTCGGATCGAAAGCCGTCGCGATCGAAGCGGACCTAAGTCGCGGAAAGGAAGCAACGGACAGTATCTGGGAACAGTTCAAGGCCGCTGCCATCGACGCCACGGGCGAGCCGAGGCTAGACATCCTCGTCAACAATGCTGGCGTGGCACCGGCCATCCGCCTGTCTGAGACGAGTGAGTCCGCATTCGACGAGGTCCTGACGATCAACTTCAAGGCACCGTTCTTCCTGATCCAGGCTATTGCAGATCACATCCGCGACAATGGGCGAATTATCAATGTTTCGACGGGCTTTACGCGTGTCGCGGCTCCAACGCATCCCGCCTACGCCGCTTCGAAAGGTGCGATTGAAACGCTGACGCTGGCGCTTGCCCCTGAGTTCGGTCCTCGTGGCATCACGGTGAATGCGGTCATGCCGGGCGTCACGGAGACCGACATGAATGCGGCGTGGATCAAGGTGCCGGAGGCACGTGCCGGCGCGGAGGCCATGTCGGTGTTCTCACGAGTGGGTCAACCTGTTGATGTCGCTGATGTCGTCACGTTCCTCGCATCGAATGAGGCACGCTGGACGACGGGGCAGGTGATCGACGCGACGGGCGGTGCCCGGCTCTAAGTCCCTCTGACATGAAGGCCGCACCAGTGTGCGACCAGCGTCGTGTCCGGCTTCATGGCAGGCCCCGCAGCGGTTGCGGCAGTCTGCCAGCTTGCCAGCGCTCAAAAACACGACATCTGCAAATAGCCAGAACACGACATTACAAAAAAGCTGTGACAACAAATGAAAGGGTTTTTAAAATTATGTCAAATTACGTTAGGATGTCGAAATAGTTATGCTCGATATGCCTCAAACTACTCGATCCCAGCGTGCTCCCAGGTATCCCCGAAAACTATGGCGTGGTATTGAGCGCTCCCGCCGAACAGGACCAGCGTCTCTCGCTTGGTATCGTAGACCAGACCATGATTGAGCCTCGGCTGCGGTCCGAAATCCTGTCGAAGCGTCCAATGCTTCCCGTCCCACGTCCACGTGGCTCCGAGGTCCTGTGTGGACGATGCACCGCCAAACAGAGCTACGTTGTCTCCCTTGAAGGCCTGCGCGGCGCCAATACACGGCGGCGGACCAAATTCGCTGACCTGGGTCCACGTCGCGCCATCCCATTCCCAGGTGTCGCCAAAATATTTGCCGCTATCAACACTTTTTCCACCAAAGAGCACAGTACGGTCTCGCTGGGTGTCATAGGCCATTGCGTGCTCAACCCGGGCGGATGGCCCTGTGTCTGCCTACTGGGTCCAAACGGCGCCATTCCAACCCCAGGTTTCGGGCGAACCGCTGTTGGCGTTATAGAGCAAAATCTGCCTTCGTTGAGCCTCATACACCATCGGTGAGCTTGAGCTCGCGCCGGGTCCTGAGTCCGCCAACTGTGTCCAGTTCCGTCCGTCCCATCCCCACGTGTCGACGGTTCCAAGATTTCCACTGAAGAGGACGCTCTGTTTTCTTGCGGCGTCGTACGCCATGGCCGAATACGCGCGAGCTGCCGGTCCCGAATCAGCCATCTGCGTCCAGTTCGAGCCGTCCCATTCCCACGTATCGTTAAGGTCTTTCCAGAGCGCGCCGGTTCCCAATGTGACGCCCCCAAACAGGACCGTGCGACAACGTTCGCTATCGAAGGACATCGCAACTCCCTCACGGGTGCCCATGGGAGCGACGTCTAGTTTCTGCGTCCACAGAAATCGGCTCATCGTGTGTCTCCGTCTCGACACCTGTTCGAGGATAACGCTTGTGGCAAGTACGATCTAAAACCCTGTTCGAGTGTATCGCTTGTGGCGAATCGGATTCGCCAGTTGAATCGCTGTGACTGAGAAGTGGGCGCGCATGAGGTCTGCTTTCGAGCAGCGATTTCGTCACTTCTGACGGCGCGCCTCGTTTGCTACCCTCGTTGGTGGACAGACCGGACAGTTCCACATAGAAAAAGCATAGTGCACCACATGCATGGCCGACAACCTGCGCCCCCGGACAGACGTTCGGATACCTTGCGGCTGCGCCTTGGATGACGCGGCGGTCGGAAACAGTAACGTTCCGAGGTACCCGTTCGCGAAGCTACAGTTTTGACGGCGCGGCGACGGTGCCGAATTTCATGGTAGTTTTCGAGGCACGTGAAGACAGCGATAGCGCTGTCTGTCAGAGACCGGATCTTCATAGCTTGTTCAAATGGCGGACTACAGAATGAGTTGGCATACGTACATGCTTTTTATCGGTGCGAGTCTTGTGCTCTGCCTCGTGCCCGGCCCCGATATGATATTTCTGTTGGGCCGCACGATTGCGCAGGGGCGGGCTGCAGGGTTATGTGCAGCTTTTGGCATCAACCTTGGTGCCTACATTCATTTGCTGGCAGCGGTGACGGGATTGTCTGCCCTGGTTCTCGCGTCGGCGACGGCATTTACTGTCGTGAAGTTCGCCGGCGCGGCTTATCTCGTATATCTCGGTTGGGGCGCATTGCGCGCCAATGGCGGATTCGCGCTCCAGGAGAGCAGTGGGAAGAGTACGCTACGGCATGTCTTCTGGCAGGGATTTCTCAGCGACGTGCTAAACCCGAAGGTCGCTCTGTTCTACACTGCACTACTGCCTCAATTCATGAGCGTGCATGATCCTCGACCGGTCACACACCTCTTCGAGCTGGGCGTGATCGGCAACACCGTTGGGATCAGCACGAGTATCGCCTATGTATTTCTTGCGTCCCGAATGACACATGCGCTTCGGCGAAACAAGACCATCTCGTCCTGGCTGACGAAGGCAATGGGCGCTTTATTCATCGGGTTAGGTGCGAAGCTCGCGACGGAGAAGCTGTAAGTTGGTCACGGAAACGTGAGCAGAGCCAACACGGCCCGCCTGTCATCGACAACCGGGCCGCTTTCATTTTCGTCTACGGAACCGCCTGCTGCTTCAGCTCGAATTCAAGGGCTTCGACAGCCCAGTCATGGCACGTACGCGCTCGCGCGGAATCTGGCGCACATGCAACGCGTTCTTGAAGAAATTAAGGCTGCCACGGGCAAGCCACTGGAATCGGAACAGTTAAGGCGAATCGCGCCGACCCACCTGGAAGGAATCAATTTGCGCGGGACGTTCAATTTCCCGGTGGCTCGGTACGCGCGCCGAATCCTTCCAAGTCTCGACAGTGATCCGCACGTTTCGACCGCCAGTCCTCGGGCCTGAGCTGAAGTCCCGAGCATTGAGTCGAAATTGCAGGCGGCGTCTGCAATTTCGGCGCACATCACCGATTGAACAATCGGGCTCCTATCGTCATGCTACCCCGCAAAGGGTAGTCAGAAGATGCCTGATTCGAAAAGGAATTTATAACGGGCCGCAAGGGAGAGCCCCGCCCGGCTTAGGTACGTCTAACCGGAAACCTGCACGAAAATCAAAGGCACACCATAGCCGACGCCGTCGAGCGCTCGGCGCTCGCGCTCACGTCCGCGCCGCGAAAGCAGGGCTGAGCGCGCGCCGAAGAGGGGATATCGGCCGTTACATCACGTAGAGATTGCGTAGACCCGCGTATCGTTCTCGACGCCTTTCCACGCTAGGACCAACTGGCGCTTGAAGCTGACGATGGAAGGCGGTTGCGAGCTGCCCACGTTCGGAATCTTCGCCTGACTGGACCAATTGAGCGACTCGCCGGCGGCGCC
This sequence comes from Paraburkholderia sp. BR10141, assembly GCF_056155635.1. Classification (NCBI taxonomy): domain Bacteria; kingdom Pseudomonadati; phylum Pseudomonadota; class Betaproteobacteria; order Burkholderiales; family Burkholderiaceae; genus Paraburkholderia; species Paraburkholderia sp. BR10141. Next base: position 68,132 of record NZ_JBMIQH010000003.1, read on the forward strand.
TGTTTGATCGCGCGCCAGTTGGGAAAAATAGAGGCCCTGGTCGCCATCTATCCCGCGCCACGCGGCATGAATAACGGACTCGCCGGAAGTGGTGAAATTCGGCTGTGACGTCTCGACGGTGAGACTCGGACCGCCCCACGAACCCGCAGTGCCGCTGCTAACGGGCACCGTTGTGCCATTTCCGAGCAAATACCACGTCAACGTGCTTTGCGGCGCCCACGCGTAACTGCCTGGAGGCGCCGCAGTCGTGTAAAGCGCCTGATCATTCGGCACGCCTCGCCACAGGAGGCGGATTCCGCCATTGATGTCCTGGCAGATAGCGGGCGCGGCCGCCGTACCTACTCCGGGAATAATCTGCTGACCCTGCCAGCGTCCCGAGCGGAATTCGGAGAAGTAAATCTGGTGATCGTTGTTGATGCCTTTCCACACCATCGTGGGAACACCCCGGACGATCGCGATTCGAGGACCATGCGACGAACCCGCGAAAGACAGCGGCGCCTGGGCGGGATTGTCGTGAACGAAGAAGTCGCGGCTCGTTTTGAAATAGAGCCCTTGATCATTGCCGGTGCCGCGCCACACCATCCAGAGGCGCGAGCCATCCCACGCGAGAGCGGGGCCGCCTATCGTGCCGACATCGGTGAATGCACGCTGCTGAGTCCAATGCAAACCGTCGTCCGAAGTCGCAATCCAGATATTGCGATTGTCGCCGCCTCCGCGCCACACCATCGCGAGCGTGTCGCCGCATACGCAGAGCGCGGGCGCCTGTTCGGTCGTGAAGTTGAGCGGCGTTTGGCCCAGCCATCCATACAGCGCCCGAATACCGTCGAAGTCGTCGCGACTGAGCGTTTCTTGCGCGGAGGTCGTCGGGAACATGATGGAATTGCCCGTATTGGCGTGCAGCAGACCGAGCGCGTGGCCAATCTCATGTGTGACGACATTCAGCAAGCTAGGCGAGCCCGAGGCCGCCGTAGGCGCAAACGCGAAGCCGTTGGTAATGGTGATCTGTCTGCCGTCGGGTGTGGTAAGGCCCGCGATGTTGGGGCCGAGCAGACCCACATTGATGCGAATGTCGGCCCCGTTTGTGACCTGCGCAAAGCTCAAGAGCGGCGTGGCCGTTGACCACGTGCCTAAGGCTCTTCTGAGAATCGGGACCACCACGTTGCTGCCGCCAACACCAGGCACGTTGCCTGAAAACGACCAGCTGAACGCCGACTTCCTCGCCCAGTCGCCGCCCTTCAATCCATATGCTTTGGGGACGAGGCCACCAGGACCCGGGCGCGGATCGGTCGAGCCGCAGAGCACTCGGCCGGAAGGAGGCGCAACGCTACGGACCGATAAATCCCGCTGAATGTGCGGCTGCCGCGCTGGAGCAATTTCCCTCACGCCACTGGCCGTGTTAAATTGGCGACCCGCGCCCGTTACGCCTTGCGCGGACGCTGCTGCACAGCAGCCGCACCAACCCGCGCTGCCGAGTATGAAGTCACGACGGTTCAATTCAGCCTCTCAGTCGTTTTAAATACGTTCGTTATCCTGATTAATTGGATATCATTGAATTCCCGGAACGCATCGGTTTCACGTCAGAATAGTTTCATTTCCACAATAGAAACATTTCAATCTTATTTCAAGTCTTGTTCCACACGCTGCCACCGTCACGTGCCCGGAAGATCCCAATCATTCGTGCAGCGGGATGTTGGATGTTTGCGAAGCCACGCGAGCAGGGCGTTCCCATGTCTGCCCTCAGGCAGCACTACCGTCTTGCGTAATCCATCTGTTCGGAACCGAACGCAAGGGTGAAAAAATCGACCTTTAAATTTGCTTGCCTATTGATAAAGTGAATGAAAACTGAATGGCAAATGTAAATACGCAGTCGCATGACGGCCTGCCTCAGCGCGTAGAGCAGAAACGCGCGAACTGTCTTCCCTTGTGCGCATGACCTGCAACGCCTGTTCGCATCGAGCCCGCCGGCATGCCGATGCCAGCGCGATTTGAATCGTCGCTTTCTTTCCCGATGCTGGTCTGCAAACGATCGAAGGCAAGACCAACTCCGACGGAGCCTCCCATGCCATCAGCCAATGCCGAGTCGTATCACCCGATCATCTACATTCGTGGATTCGCGATGAACAAGTCGGACATCGACGAAACCACGGCAGACCCATTTTGCGGCTTCAATTCGGGATCGACTGTCTATCGAGCGCGTCCCGGCGCCACGGACGCAGCGCGTTTCGTGTTCGAGTCGCCCGTCGTGCGGCTCGTGGCGAATCATGACTATGTGAACGTGATCAGCGAAGGGATGGATCTTTCAAGCCCGACGTTCGATGAGCCGATGCCGCGCCGCTCGATTGTGATCTTCCATTACTACGATCCAGCGTCGACGCTTCTCGGCAACGGTGTCGTACCACCGATCCAGGACTTCGCGAGAAAGCTTAGCGATCTCATCGCCCGTTTGCGTACATTGGTGCTCAAGACGGAAGGTGCTTACGCAACGCCCGAGCAGTTCCGCTGCTTTCTCGTTGCGCATTCCATGGGCGGGCTCGTCGCGCGGACCTTCCTGCAAAATCCGCAGTGCGATCCGAATAACGTTCGTACGACCGTGAAAAAACTCTTCACGTATGCGACTCCGCACAACGGCATCGAATTCGGCGGATTCAATGTGCCGAGCTTCTTCACGAGCCATCAAATCGACACGTTCAGCCGTCCTGTGATGGGCAAGTATCTTGGGCTCGTTCCGACCTGGCAAACCCAGACCGACGACGTTGCCCGCTGTCCCGCTACGCCGCTCGACCCCGCGAATATCTTCACGTTGATCGGCACGAACCGCCTCGACTACGAGGTCGGCATGGGCCTGTCGCGCACGTTCGTCGGAAAGGGCAGCGACGGGCTCGTTCGCATTCAGAATGCCGATCTGAAAGGGTTCACCGTTGCCGCGGATGGCACTCAGGTGGAAAGGCCGTGCGCCAAGGCTTTTGTGTATCGCAGCCACTCGGGCTACTTTGGCATTGTCAACAGCGAGGAGGGTTATCAGAACCTCCAGCGTTTCCTGTTTGGCGACTATCGTGTCGACGTATGGCTCGAAGTGGACGACATCGTCATGCCGGCCGGTGATCTCGCCGATGCGGATGCCGCTGGCACGCTCGAAGCGAAGTATCCGGTCGACGTGCTCATTTCGCTGCGCAACAAGCGCTGGTTCCTCACGCGCCGTGTTGCGGAAGAAGACTCGTCAGCCGTGCTCGAGCACAGCGACGTGCGCGCGCAACGGGGCAAGACGCCTGCGCTGGAGAAGGCGCTTTCCACAATCTTCATGGCGGACTGGGGCAAGCTCGACCCGCAGAACCCTACCGTGGCGTACCGCGTGCAACTGTCCGTACGTACACCTGACTATCAGATCGATGGTCGAGACGCCACTGTGGATCATTTCGAAGGCAGCAGCATTTACGCGGATGCGGTGATCGTCGAACTCGACACGAGTCACGTGCCCTGGACCGCGTCTTACTGGTGGGAGAGCGAACAGACGTCCACGGGCGCGCCGTCCACGAAGACGCCGCTCACGCTGCAACCGCTGAATGCGGGATCACCCACTCCGCTCGTTGCACGCATTGCGATCGTAGGCGGTGCCGGAATCAAGTTCAAAGGGGCGTTGAAGTTCATTGCCAGCCCTTGGGCATGAGCGACGATAAAGGTCCATACGCCGGCTCGTTGCCACTGCGTCGCACGCAATGCGCGAAGGCGCGCCGCAACGCCTCTTCGCGCACCGCTTTTACGCGCCACGCCGGTCTACAGCAGGTCCTGGTGGAACGGTGAGTTTTGCGGCAGCGTTCCGTCGTGCCGCACGATCAGTTTCTGCATGCCATTCGTGGCCGAGGCGATGGCCCCGCTCGCGAACCCGCCTTCGGCCGAATACATCTCGCCGAACACAATGGCGTCGTTACTTTACTTGTTCACGAGGAAGCCGAAAAGCCGCCGCGTATTTTTCGCGTCGCCGGGCGCATCCATCTTGAACGCGCCCCAGAAGTGCCGCTGTTCTCCCCAGTTCATGTACGAGAAGCGGTCGCGGTTTTCCGCCAGCAGCTCCGCCAGTTTGCCGATCTTCTCGTGTTGGGGTAATCGTCCGAATCGTGCAAAATCTGGCGGTGATAGCCTGCAAAGCCGCTTGTAGCAAGGCAGCGCGAGCTCGCGGATCTTGCGCTGCTGACGAACTAGCAATTCGTTGAACAGTCGGCGCTTTTCCGGAGAAAGCGCCAGATTTTGCACGATTCGGACGCTTACCCCAATTGGTTCTATTCGCGTGTGGCTCACCAGGACAGTGGCTCAAGGAGCGCTGGTGCGCCAAACTCGACCAGTTGTGCGTTCGAGCGCGAAAAATACCCGCTCCAGAACTGCTTCAGATCCATCAGCGTCTTCGGATCCCGGTAGCCGTTACGCTCGGCAGTCGATCCATTGGCGGCCGGCTGCATGACGCCCGCACCGAGAAGGTAAATGCGTGCCGAACCGAAGTCGCCGAAGAGATTGTTGTCCTGCGCCTTCTTCAGTTCGACGGCGGGGTTGATGTGGCGCACCGCGTTACGCGCATAGAAGCTCGTGACGCTGGAGTTTTCCAGTCCGTCTGTCACAACGAAGACCAGCTTATGTGTGGCCTTCTCTTGTGCAACAGCGGATGAAACGCTCTTCAGTGCCATCAGGATGTCCGACTGGTCTAGGGTCGATGTCCCCGACTTCAAAACCTGGGCGGTCGTTGCGAGCGCCAACCTCTGTCCATATACCAGTTGCTGCTGCATGCAGGTGTGGAAGTCCCGCAGGCGGCTCATGACGACGTTGCCTTCCTCGCTCGCAGGAATCGGACGTTCGATAACGCCCGTATGGAGGACGTTCAGATAGTGGCCCTGCGAGAACGCAGAAAACTCAGCGATGACGAACTTCGTACCTGGCTTGAGCATCCCCTGGACATTGTCGAGCACTGACTTCTGCAACGTGGCATCGAGCTGGACCGTCTGGTCGACCAGCACGTATATGAGCTGGTCGTACTGAACCTGTGGCGCAGCGATCTTGTTCGCTGCATAGCAACTGGGGACGTCGTTCGTAAGACCGGCGTGAGCGGGTAGCACACCCGAAAACGCGAAGCTGGCGCCGAACGCAAGCGAGCGCAAGGCCTGAGTCGATCGGCGCATCAGATATCTCCGAGGATGTCGTCTTCCAGGCGTGCCTGTTCGGCTGCCGCCTTGCGATGTGCCTTGAGAGCCTGAACGGCGGCGAGAATCGAACTGCGGCGCTCAGACGAGCCCTCTGCGGCAATGTCGAGAATCACCTTGCGGCGTTCCTGATCGGGCTCGTCAAGGATGCGTTCCGCAATTCGCGCAACGTCGTTGAAGAGCGGGAGTGCCTCAGCCGCCTGTGCGACATTGACGGATTCCGGAGTGATGGTCTGTTGTGCTCGCTGCGCAGGTGGCGGCGACACGCGGGGTGCCTCGAATTGCTGAACCTGGTCTACGTCTGCCGCGGGGCGCGCTTCCTCCCGCACCTTGCGGTCATAGTAATCTCTGCAACTGATTTTCGACACGTTCTCGCGGTATTTCGGCACCTCGCGGCCGAGATGTGCGCGAAGTTCCGTTAATCGCATGTTGCCGCGATCGAGGGCAGGCTTGATGTGTTTTGCCTGGTAGCTCTGAAAGCTGGTGTGGCCGTACGTCTGGCGATACGCATTCTTGCCATCGCCGATAAACGAGCTCCCGAACGCCTGGAAGAAACCGAGTGCCTGTGTGATCACGTAGATGATCGCGAGTACGATCGCGCCAGCGATGCCCTGGCTGAACATCTCGCTACTCAGTTCGTGGTCGACGTTCTGCTGCGCGGCGCGCGATGAGTCAGCGACGTCAGTCGGCAGCGGGGTCGAGGCGTCGAGGCCTGGCACTGCAGGGAAGGGATTGCTGCCGCTATCCGCTGCCAGCTGACCATGATCGGCGACGTGACTGGTCATCTCGATCTGCAGACCCTTGATCCGCATCCACGTGATGCCGGCCAGCAGGACTGCCAGCAACGTAATGGCGACGATCGGCACAACGAGGCTGCCGCGATCATGCGCCCCCTCCAGCACGCGGCTGCCGAAGCGCACTTTTGGCGACGCGTCCTTGTCGATCTGCTGGTCGTCGCCGCTACTGATCTTGTGACCCGTGTAACCCTCAACCGTCGCATTCACTGAACCGAGCGCCTTTTTGATAGCCGAGCGCTTGTACACTGCCGCGCCCGCTGCGTGCGTCAGTCCAAGCAAACCGACTGCCATCACGGTTGCGATCACATAGCCGATCCAGACCATCTGGTTGCCCGTAATTTCGCTCGCGACGAAGGGCGCAATCAGCATCCCTGTACCCGCCGCTTCTGCGATCGTCAACAGGATCAATGCGCCAAACATGACAGCCGACATCGGCGAGCGGCCGTTCTGGTGAGTGATCTTCAGATATTCGCTTGCACGCTCGAACACCTTCTGATCCACCTTCGGAAGCTTGTCGATATAGGTGGAGCACAGCGATTCTTCTGCGGGCGGCAGGCCAGCGTCCCTCCACGTCGCGACGTTTTCAATGCCATGCGTTTGCTGCTTCCAGCGACGCATCTTGCCGACGAGCGGCACACAGACCCAGAAGTCGGCCCACCAGAGATCGTCGGTATAGCGCTTCCACACGAAAAAGACCGTCACGACGGCCGCAATCAGAAGCGGCAGCGACCACACGATGGTGGAGACAAAAGCCTGGAGAAAATCGGTTATCACGTTCGAGCCCCGGAATTGTTAGTTGTTGGCTGGTTTTAGTGAAGTGCGAAATCGCCCGATGCGGTGTATGCCACCGTCCGGTTCGTGTAGTAAACGTTGCCCGTCGCGCGGGGTTTGCTGACGGGCACGACAAGATCCATGCACTGCATCGGTCCGCCCACGAAGACGCGGTAGAGCGTGGCGTCGCTGCCGCGGTACACGTTCACGGGAACGCGTGCCGAGTACGAAGGTTTCTGCTTCGCATTGCCGGCATAGTCCTTGTAGATCTTCAGTTCCGGCTCCGGGACGGGACTGCCGGCATCGCTCGGCACGCGGACGTTGAGCAATGCGACCAGATTGCCGCCAAGTCCTGCTGCCCAGGGCGCGCCGTAGAATCCGGGCAGATACTCACGAACGTTCAGCACCTGGTCAGTCGCGAGATTGCGCACGGCAGACGCGCTGTGAGGGCGGTCGCCGAGGCAAGAGTTGAGCGTCATCGGCGAGCCGGCGTTGGCGTTACTGATCAGACTGAATGACGACTTTCCGGGTGCTGAGCCGAGCCGCACCGGTATGCCACCGCCTGCCGTAGGTGCGCCACCAAAGTTGTAGTCCGATCCCGATCCGCTTGCTGACGGAGCGCTGTGCGACCGGGCAGCAAACGCAGTCGCAGCGGATACGACAGGCGGATTCGTTCCTGCTTCAGTCGTGTCGCTTCCCGCGTTGGCTGTTTTCGTGACCGATGTCGCTTTCGATCGCGGTTTGACCGCCGGTTTATCCGTTGCGGCGAGATCCGAAGCGGTAGCGTTGACCGCGTTTTTGCGCTCGCCCGATGGCACATCTTTCAGGGCGGCTATGCTCGCGCTGGCGAAACGATAGTTGGCGGGGTCGGCCGTGCGGTTAGACAGGAACTGTTGCAGGTCTGCTTCCGTCGGGACGTCCACAATCTGCACGCGCTGGTTTTCCTCGCGTCCCTGATCTGTCGCATTCGGAGCGATCGGCAACGTATCGCCCGCACCCTGGTAGAAGATGTTCTGCACGGGGACGCCCTGATCGACGAACACTTTGGCGACAGCTTTCGCCCGTTGCTGGGATAGTGCCGCAGGATCCGCGCCGAGCGACGAATCGCTTTCGTCGGTATGTCCGACGATCAAGACCTTCCGTGCGCTTGCCTGCGCGCGCTGCTCGGGCGTCGCGTCAGCTGGCAGCGCTGCCAGCAGCGTTTTGGGTGAATACTGGTTCGCGATCTGCGCGAGGTATTTGCGAGCCTGCGGCGTCAATTCAGCGCTGCCTGCTACAAACTCGTCCGATTTGTTCTCAAGCTGGACATCGAGCCCGACTGTGGCCGGCTTGTCGGCGGAATTGGCCGCGCCTGGCTTGCCCTGTGTGATTGGGGCCGATGCTAGTTTCAGACCGTTCGCCTGCGCAATCCTGTACAGCTCGCAGCGGCGCGCGTCCAAAGCGTGACCTACCAGGAAACCACCGCCAGCCCCAAGTACCACACCTGCGGCTGCACCCTTTGCGCCATTGGCCAGATACCCGATAACGCCGCCTGCTACTGCGCCGACGGCAATTCCTATGTTCCGGTCGTTGTGCGAGCAGGGGTCTTCGCTATTGAAAATGCTGTTGAACTGGGTTTTAACGGAAGGGGCGACTTCTGGCTGTCCGGTTTGCGGGTTGATGGCACAACCCGAAAGACACAAAACCACACCCAGCACGATGGGGCTGCGAATCGTCATTCAAGTCCTTATATGGATCCGAAGGGCAGGCCTCTCTACCTGACCGACCAGCAAGCGCCAGCCCTGGTTGAATACCAGGTCTCTGCACACGAGCCCGGATTAACGGCATATAAGACGTAATCTTTAGTCGCATAATGTTCAAAGAATGAAGAGCAGGTCGAACAACGATGGACCGCAATGCAGCCGCGACGTGTACTTCGAGGCATGTGGAACGGGTTGCGCTGGAATGTGATGCGCCTTGCATGGCATCCGGTCATACTGCACCGTGAGCGATTTCGTCACGCGCCGCGGGAGCCGCCAGGCAAGGATCTGCTCCAGATCCTCATCGGCAGGCGCCGGCCGGTACGCGTTGTAGTCGCTCCTGGGTGGCTTGCCGAGGCGCCGATTGAAGCCGGCGATAAAGGAGGGCGCCCAGGCATTGGCCGCCTCGCACGTGCTGATGCCACGCAGCCTGAGTTCCTTCACGAGCCGGTCCTGCAGCATCAGGTTGGCGCGCTCCACGCGGCCCTTGGCCTGGCTCGTGTTCGCACAGAACGCCTCGGCGTTCAGCTCATACAGGGCCCGCCCGAACTGCGTAACGCCTTTGCCCGCCGTCTGCGAGCGCTGCTTCACGTAAAAGACGCTGGCCTTGTCGCTGTAGAACGCCACCGGCTTGCCGTGCACGGCCAGATACTTCGACAGCGCCTCGAAATAGCGGAAGGTCGATTCGGTCTGCGTGAAGTGCAGCGTCATCAGCCGTCCGGTCGCATCATCGATGAACACCAGCAGCGTACAGGCCGCAGCGCGCGCCTCGAACCATCGATGATCGCTGCCGTCGATCTGGATGAGTTCACCCAGACACGCACGACGGTTACGCGGCTGGTGCAACCGCGGCGGACGTTCCCGGCGCGGGATCCACAGGCCCGCAGCCCTCATCAGGCCAGGCGGCTGAACGGCTGAGCCTGAGCGTGCGCCGGATCGCAGGCGGCCAGCACGCATGCGTTGAAGGTCATTGTCGACCTGTGATGATGTTTCTAGATGTTTGCGAACATATTATGTCAAAGCCATTTTCAGATGTCCGCTTCCCGGCCAAGTTCAAGTGTCCGCTTTTGCGGGGTTCAGGTTTTGTCTTTCACGGGTTGCAGCTCACGCAGTGTCGAAGATCGGATCATGAACGGGCAGGGCATTCGCCCCTGTTCCATTAACGCCTGCTGATCGATGACCTGGTTTGCGCTGGGCCTGCGAAGGCTGCTTTTGCCCGGCCAGGTCGACGATCACCTGCTCGATGTCGGCCTGTGTAAATTCGCGTTGCTTCTTCCTGCGCGCGTGGCCTTGCTTGCGCTCCGTTCGGGTCGAGTCCCCACGGTGCGTTCGCGAAGGCGCTTTACCAATCCGTTCGTTATCGCGCTGGGCCTGAATCACCTGCGAGACCTGAAGTACGTGACTTAGCCGCTTGTGCTCAACCACTGCGCCCTGATCCACCTCGGTCAGCTTGTCGTATTCGCGGTACGGGACCACGCGGCCATCCGCCCGCAGCTCGATGCGTCCGTCCGGATACTCCCAGACCTCGATATACCGATCGATCAGCTTGCGGTTCTCCGGTGTATCGTCCAGCAGGTACAGCACACGGTCGTACTGCACCGTCAGCGACTTCTTGACCTTCCTCGGTTCGCGCCACGTCAGCACCGTATCGAGGCTCTCATCGGCCCGCAGCGGCCGGTGCGCATCGAACTCACTCTTCGGCGGCTTGGCAAAGCGTGCGTTGTAGGCGGCCATAAAGGAGGGCGCATATGCATTGGCTTCGGCCAGCGTACTGATGCCGCGCAGCCGCAGTTCCTTCACCAGGCGGTCCTGCAGCGTCAGATGCGCGCGCTCCACGCGGCCCTTGGCCGAGCTGCTGTTGGCGCAGATCGTGTCGATGTTCAGCTCGTACATCGCGCGACCGAACGGCGTCACGCTGCGTCCGGTACGCTCGGCGCTGGTGTTGCGGAATACGCTGGCCTTGTCGCTGTAGAACGCGCCCGGCTTGCCATAGCTCTCGATGTACGCGCGCGTTGCCTCGAAGTAGCTGAACGTCGATTCCGTCTGCGTGAAGTGCAGTTCCATCAGCCGGCTCGTCGCATCGTCCACGTACACCAGCAGCGTGCATTGCGGCGCCCGGTCCTCGAACCACGCATGCTCACTGCCGTCGATCTGGATGAGCTCGCCCAGGCACGTACGCCGTGCGCGCGGCTGATAGATCTTCGGCGGCCGCTGCCGGCGCGCAACCCATAGTCCTGCGTCCATCATGAGTTTGCGCAACGTCTCCTTCGCCAGCTGGATGCCGTGGCATTCCCGGAGCTTCTCGCAGGCCAGCGTGGGCCCGAAATCGGCGTAGCGCTCGCGGATGATCATCAGGGCGCGCAACGCCAGGCCTTCGTCGAGCTTGCGGTTACCTGGCTGACCGCGCCGGCCCGAGGCCACGCCAGACGGCCCGTGCTCCCGGTACCGGATCACCAGCCGTTCGATCTGACGTACTGTCAGACCCAGCCGTTCGGCGGCACGGCCGGGCTTGAGGCCCGTCTCAACGATGGCCTGTATAACCTTCAGTCTGTCCAGTTCGCGCATGCTCAAACTCACCAGCGTCGTGTCCGGCTTCATGGCAGGCCCCGCAGCGGTTGCAGCAGTCTGCCAGCTTGCCAGCGCTCAAAAACACGACATCTGTAAATAGCCAGAACACGACATTAGGACGTAGCCCCCACAATTAAAAATTCGATAAATTATATTATGTTAAATAAAACATAAAATGCGCTGTGGGACACCTCCACCCAGACGCAGCCACGCCCCATCAAACTCGCAACCCCCGGCTCTTGCGCCGATAAACAAGCAGCGCGCGCATGATGCCGAAACTCAGCGCCGCACCGACTGGCTCGGCACCGCCGTCCAACAAGCGTTCGTCGAAGTGCTGCGTGCGGAAAGCGCGTTCGAATCCGGCGGCACCTGATCCGCGCACCACCCCGCATTCCCACCCCTCCCGCCTCGCGCTCACTCCCCAATCCACGAGCCCCGCAAGTCGCTGTCGTGCATGAGCTGCAGCAGCGTTTGCGCCGGGCGGGAAAGCCGCTTTGCCGCGAGCACGATGAATTCGACGTTGGGCAGCGCCGGCAGGCTCGCGACGTTCACGGGCGGCGCCAGTCCGCGCGCGGCGAGGTATTGGGGCCGCACAGTGACGCCGAGGCCGGCGCGCGCCGCCGCCACGCAGCCCGAATGGCTGCTGCTCGTGCATACCAGTTGCCAGCGGAAATCAGTCTGCGCAAGCGCGTCGAGCACCACGGCCCGCGTCACGCTCGGCTCGGCGACGAGGATGAGCGGCAGCGGCTGCGCGAGATCCATCGTCGTGCCGGCGCGCGCGAGCCATTCGAGCCGTCCGGTGAAGAGCACCGTGCCGCGTTTGTCGCCCAGCCGCCGCTTGCCCACCATCAGGTCGATGGCGCCGGAATCGAGCAGCTCGTAAAGCCGGCCCGTCATGCCGATGGTGATTTCCAGCTCCACGTCGGGATGCGCGTTGCGAAACGCCGTCAGCACGGCGGGCAGCGGGCCGAGCGCAACGTCGTCGGAGCAGCCGAGCCGCACCCGCCCGCGCAGGCGCGGCGCGCGGAACTGCGATTCGGCGCGGTTGATCGCCTGCAGGATGCTGCCGGCATGCGCCAGCATCGCCTCGCCATCGGACGTGATGGCAAGCGAATGTGTGTCGCGGATAAACAGGCGGCGGCCGATCGACTCTTCGAGCCGGCGTACGTGGTCGCTCACGCTCGACTGCGTGAGGCCGAGCTGGCGCGCCGCTTCTGTGAAACTGTGGCAGCGCGCGACCGCTTCGAAGGTCCTGAGCCAGATGGGATTGAGCATGGCGGATGGTTATCGGCAATGCCGATGACAGTCAAAGTCTCTACTGGGGTTCCCGATGAGCGACGGTAACAATATCATGACGCCATTGATGACAATTGCGCCGCAAAGCCGTTCCCGCCCCTCACGCGGCGCGCCGAGAAGTTCCAGATGAACAAAAATTCGAGCCACACGGCGCTGCTATGGATCGTCGCCGCGGGCTTTTTCATGCAGACGCTCGACACGACGATCGTCAACACCGCGCTCCCCTCGATTGCGCGCAGTCTTGGCGTAAGACCGCTCGTGATGCAGCCGGTCATCGTCGCGTACACGTTGACCATGGCCATGCTCACGCCCGCTTCGGGCTGGCTTGCCGACCGCTTCGGCACACGCCGCGTCTACTTCGTCGCGATTCTGATCTTCGTGCTCGGCTCGCTATGCTGCGCGAGTGCGCACACCCTCGCGCAACTCGTGGTCGCGCGCGTGCTGCAGGGCATCGGTGGATCGATGCTGATGCCGATCGGCCGGCTCGCGGTGCTGCGCGCGGTGAGCGGCGAGCAGTATGTCTCGGCGCTCGCGCTCATTTCGGTGGCGGGCCAGGTGGGGCCGATCGTCGGCCCGACGCTCAGCGGCTGGTTCGTGCAGGCGATCTCGTGGCACTGGATCTTCCTGATCAACGTGCCGATCGGCCTCGCCGGCGTGTTCGCCGTGCACCGCTATCTGCCTAACGCGTCGAGCACTGCGGCGCCTCCATTCGATCTCGCCGGATGTGCACTCGTGTCGCTGTGCATGATTGCGTTCTCGCTGGCCTTCGACACGCCGGTCCAGACGCATCGCGCCGCGTGGTCTGCCGGGCTCTTCGCAGTCGGCATCGCGGCGGCCTTCGCTTACGTGGCCTATGCACGCGGCCACCGCGAACCGCTCTTCAAGCTGCGCTTGTTCGGCGAGCCGAATTTCAGCGTCGGCCTGATCGGCAATCTCGTCTGCCGCGTCGGCTCGAGTGCCGTGCCGTTTCTCGTGCCGCTGCTCATGCAGCTCGAGCTCGGCTACTCGCCGCTGCGCTCGGGCCTCATGATGCTGCCCGCCGCGCTCGCAGGGACGGTCGCCAAACGCTGGATTGCGCCGCTGATCCGCCGTTACGGCTACGAGACGTTCCTGCTGGTCAACACGCTGATCGTTGGCGCATCGATCGTTGCGTTCGCACTGATCTCGCGCGGCACGCCCGTTGCGGTGGAGATGGTCGTGCTGGCCATCTTCGGCGCGGCCAACTCGATGCAGTTCGCGGCGATGAACAGCGTCACGCTCAAGGACCTCTCGCACGAAGACGCCGGCAGCGGCAACAGCCTTTTTTCGATGGTGCAAATGCTCGCGATGGGACTCGGCGTCACCATCGGCGGCGCGCTCGTGAGCCTTGGCGAGGCACAGTGGGGATCGGTTGCGCCCGGCTTTCGCATGAGCTTCGCCGGCGTGGGCGCGATCACGCTGATCTCCGCCCTGGTCTTCCGCCGCATCGACACGCAGACGCGCGTCGCCGCTGCGCCTTCCGCGATGGCGTCGACGGCCGCTCGCCGCTGAGCGCGCGATCAGTGCGCGAGAATGCCCATCGCGCACTTCTTCAGATCCAGGAAGTGCGGTTCGAATGCGACCTCTGGCGTACGCGGTCTGTCCAGTTCGATGGGCACGTCGAGTGCCACCCGCCCCGGCCGCGCCGAAAGCACGACGAGACGCGTACCGAGAAAGATCGCTTCGTCGATGTCATGGGTGATGAAGACCACCGTGCAGTGGAGTTGCTCCCACAGTGCGGTCAAGAACGTCTGCATGGAACTGCGCGTCTGCGCATCCAGTGCGCCGAAGGGCTCGTCCATCAGCAGCACCTTCGGCTTCATCACGAGCGCCCGCGCGATTGCCACGCGCTGTTGCATGCCGCCCGATAGCTCATAGGGCTTGTGTCGTGCGAAAGACTCCAGACCGATGATGCGCAGAATGTCCGCCGACTCCTTGTGCCGTTGCGCCTTGGGCACCCCATGCAGTGACGGCCCGAACTCGATGTTTTCTGCCACGCTGAGCCACGGAAACAAGCCGGCCTGCTGGAATACGACGACTCGGTCGGCCCCGGGCTGGTCCTTGATCTCGCCATCGATATAGATGTTGCCCTTCGTGGGCGAAGTCAGACCGGCGAGCAGGTGCAGCAAGGTCGTCTTTCCACAGCCCGAGGCGCCGAGCACGGTGATGAATTCGCCGCCCCGGAACTGCAGATTGATGTTTTCCAGTGCCGATGTGGCGCCGAACGTCTTGTACAGAGAATCGATGACGATGTTCAAGTTCGTCTCCTGCTCGACAGTCAGACAGTCAATGGATCAATGCGCCAGATGTTTCGAGTACTGCGGCGCGACGTTGTTGTCGAAACTCGCCGGCACGCTCGGAATGCGGCCAATCGAGTTCAGCACCTTGGCCGTATTCACCAGAGTCAGGTACGTGGCGGAGGTTTTGACGCCCGCGTCGAGGCCCATGACTTTCGGCGTGGTCTGATCGGTGCCGGAAAACAGCTCATAACCGGCGAGTTCGCTCGTCGCCACCGGCACCGTCACGCCCGTTGCTTTCGCCATCTCGGCGAGCGCCTTGTCGCGATCCTTCATCGTCACCTGATAGCCCTGGTCGAGCGCCGCCACGAAACCGCGGACCAGGTCCGGATGCGCCTTCGCCCAGTCAGAGTTGGCGATACAGACGTTGTAGCTCGAGGCTTCACGCGGCAAGTCTCCGTCCGTCTTGATCGCCTTGCCGCCAGACGTACGCAGCGCGCTGAATACCGGATCCCAGACGATCGCCGCATCGATTGCACCGGTCACCCATGAGGTGCGCATCTGCGGCGGCGCCATGTTGATTTGGGTGACGGACGCATACGGCACATGCGCAGCAGCCAGGAAGGTCGCCAGTTCGAACGAGGCCTGCGAGCCGGCGACGATCGCGATCTTCTTGCCTTGCAGCCCCGCGACGTCGTGGATGCCGCTGTCCGGCTTGACCACGATGCCGGCCGCATTCGTATAGCGCTCCTGGTTGTATACGATGGTCATCGGCAAGCCCTGTGCGATCGCCGTGACGAGCGGCGGCACGCCCAGTCCGCACATGAACGTGAGACTGTTCGATGCCAATGCACTCATCGCCGCCGGCCCCGAACTGAAGAGCTTGTACTGGACATCGGCGTTCATCTGCTTTTCGAACAGATGCTCGGCCATCGATACCATGTACGGATCGGCGCCGTTGTCCTCGTAGCCGATGATCACCTCGGGCTTGCTCTGCAAATGCACCGCGCCAGGAACCAGACAACTGCTCGCCAGCACAGCCGCGCTCATGCCATAGACCCATTGCCTCTTTTTCATGTGTCGTCTCCTCCTCTCACCCGATCAGTTATGTCCGCGCCACGGTACGACGATATTTTCGATCTTGCGAATCGCCAGCTCCATTGCATATCCGATCAACCCGATGATCACGATGCCGACGATCACGATGGCAACCTGCAAGGCCTGTCCGGCGAACTGGACGAGCCAGCCAAGGCCGCTGCTCGCCGCGATCAGTTCCGCGGCGACCAGACAGGTCCACGCCACGCCGATACCCACGCGCATCGCGGTGAAGATCTCCGGCATGGCCGAGGGCAGCACGACCTTGCGGAAGATTTGTGCGTTGGTCGCGCCGAGCGTGCGGGCAACCTCGATGCGCAGCGGCGGCGTGCTTTTCACGCCCGACATCGTGCCGATGATGATTACAGGAATGGTGCCGACCAGAATCAGAATGGCTTTGGGCAATTCGCCGATGCCGAACCACACCACCAGCAGCGGAATATAGGCAAGCGGTGGAACCGGCCGCACGAACTGCAGCAGCGGATCGATGATGTCGAACACGATCTTGTTGCGTGACATCAGCAGCCCGATCGGTACGCCGATCGCAATCGCGCCCACAAAACCAATAACGATGCGAAAGCAACTAATCAGGATGTCGCTGACGAGCGACTGGCCGCCGTACCCGTTGTGGACGATTTCGACGAAGGCCTGCCATACCGCCACCGGCGAGGGCAGCGCGAAGGGCGGGAAGATGCGCGCCATCGATACGGCCTGCCAGAGCACGACGCACATCACGAGCACTGCAGTGGTTAGCCACCAGGCATTCATTTTCCCGTGGCCGCGGCGGATCTTGATGACCGGCTCGATCGACGAATCCGCTTGATGCTTCATCGTCTTTAGTCTGGGTAGGGCTCTCACCGCCGTCTCCTCAAGTTGAAAAACTATGCGCACGCCAGCGCGAAGTTCCACGTCCGCTTCGGGTTCCGCCTCAATTCAAGTATAGTCAGCGGCTACCAGGGCGAATTTCGGCTTCTTTCATTTCGCACTCGCGAACTCGCCCGTTTAGTCAAGCATTCTCAATCAATAAAACGGCGGGTAGTACCAGGCAGGAAGTTCCGATGGGGCCAGTGGCGGATGACCGCTGTCTGCCGCTTTCCCGAAGCGCCGCAAGCACCGTCCAGCCGATTTCTTCCGATTATTTTTACTCCGCGTGCGCGCCGCCCCAACGCCCGCCAGCCGGTCGCGCTGCGCCGCAGCAAGGGCCTGGCGTGCGCGTCTATCTCGAGTTTCTTTCCGAAAGCGCAGCGCTGACCGTCTTGTCGCAAACCGTCGCTCCGAAATTTACCTAATCGACTTGCACGGCCAGTGTTGAATATCGTGTGTCGATTGACTGGCCGATTTTGCTGCAATACGGTTGCTCAAACGTTGTCTCGCCGCCGCCATCAATCACAGGAGCCAGCATGCCGACCCGTACCCCGTCCGCCCTGTGGGCACAGCAATTCCGACGGTCATCGGAGTCGAAGACAAGTCTGCAGCACCAGATCCGCGAGATGCTGGTGGCCTCCATCCTCGACGGGCAACTGCCGCCGGACTCCGCCTTGCCTTCGAGCCGCGAGCTGGCCGAGCAGCTCGGCGTGGCGCGCAACACTGTGGTGCTCGCCTACCAGATGCTCGTGGAGGAAGGCTATCTCGTGTCGCGCGAACGCAGCGGCCACTTCGTCAACCCCGAGATGCTGGAGGGCCTGCACGGCGTAACCGTGCAACAGCGCGTGCAACAACGAGTGCAGCAGCCCGACGTCGTCGAGCCCCATGACGCCGGCTTGCGTGCCCCACCCTCATGGAATTCGCGCATCGTGCGCCCGCCCTCCGCCCAGCGCAACATCGTCAAACCCGCCAATTGGCAGAACTACGCATATCCCTTCATCTACGGGCAGTTCGATCAATCGCTCTTTCCGACCAACGACTGGCGCGAGTGCTGCCTGAAAGCGCTCTCGATTATGGAGATCCGCAACTGGGCGCCCGACCTGATCGAACGCGATGACGAGTCGCTGATCCAGCAGATCCGCACGCGTGTGCTGCCGCGGCGCGGCGTGTTCGCCATGCCCGAGGAGATCATCATCACGAACGGCTGCCAGCAGGCGCTCTATCTCGTCGCCGACCTGCTCTGCGGCAAGAACACGACGGTCGGCTTCGAGAATCCGGGATATCCCGATGCACGCAATATTTTCGTGAATCGCAACGCGCAACTGCTCGAATTGCCGATCGACGGCGAAGGGATCGACCCGGTGCGCCTGCGCGA
Organism: Paraburkholderia sp. BR10141; assembly: GCF_056155635.1. Classification (NCBI taxonomy): domain Bacteria; kingdom Pseudomonadati; phylum Pseudomonadota; class Betaproteobacteria; order Burkholderiales; family Burkholderiaceae; genus Paraburkholderia; species Paraburkholderia sp. BR10141. The sequence goes on from NZ_JBMIQH010000003.1 coordinate 86,075, forward strand.
CTCGCTCGCCCGTTGCGATTACGTGTTCGTCACGCCGAGCCATCAGTGCCCCACCACGGCCACCATGCCCGTCGCGCGCCGTCAGGCGCTGCTCGAACTCGCCCAGCAGCACGACTTCGTGATCATCGAAGACGACTACGAGAGCGAGAACACGTTTTCCGGCACGCCGCATCCCGCCTTGAAGAGCCTCGACACGGCCGATCGCGTGATCTATGTGGGTAGCCTTTCGAAGACGTTCGCCCCGGGCCTGCGTCTCGGTTACGTGGTCGGCCCGCAGGAACTCGTGCGCGAGTTGCGCGCGCTGCGCCGCCTCATGGTCCGCCACCCGGTGGCCTATATCCAGCGCGCGTTCGCGACGTTCCTCGCGCTCGGACACCACGACGCGCTCCTGCGCCGGCTCGCGCATGCCTACAAGGAGCGCGCCCGCGCGTTGATGGCGGCGCTCGACACCCATCTGCCCGAGGTGCGATACGTGCCGATCGGCGGTGGTGCCTCGTGCTGGGTCCAGGGGCCGGCGTGGCTGGACTCCGCACGCCTTGCCGACGATGCGCGCGAGGCCGGCATCCTGATCGAGCCCGGCGGCGTGTTCTTCGCCGACGAGGCCGAACACAGCCCATGGTTCCGTATGGGCTTCTCCGCCATCAAGCTCGAGAAAATCGAACCCGGCGTGCGCGCGCTCGCCGAGGTTGTGCGCAAGCAGCGGCCCGCTTGAGTCTCTCAGGAAGTCTCCGGGCGCTGGCCCAGGCGAAAGCTCCGCACTGGTGCTACCGCCCTCGCCTCGCAAACCCTAACGTGTCGCTATACCGTGCCGCGCGCGAGTCCTCGCGCACCGAACGGCACCAGCTTTTCCACTGGAGACACGTATGGCAGACACGCTCAGCGCCCAACCCGCCGTCACGGCCGACACGCTCGCCGCCTTTTCCGATGCCTTCAACCGTCATGACGCCGACGCGCTGATGCGGTTCATGACCGAAGACTGCGTGTTCGATGCGGCCGGCGGTCCCGAAGTGTATGGCACCCGCTTCGTCGGGCGTGAGGCGGTGCGCGCTGCTTTCGAAGCGGTCTTCCGCACGTTCCCCGACGCCCATTGGGGCAAGGGCCGCCACTACGTCGCGGGCCAACGCGGCGTATCCGAATGGCTGTTCAGTGGCACGCATGCGGAAGGCTGGCGGATCGAGGCCGAAGGCTGCGATCTCTTCGAGTTCCGCGACGGCCTGATCGCCGTGAAGCGCGCGTTCCGCAAGGAACGGCCGAAGCAGTCCGCCTGACCCGCGTACAGCGGCGCAGCGGTCGCCAGTGTTTTGAAACGAATCGTTCCATTCCATTTCAGATTCACCCCTCAAGGACGGAATCCCTTGACCCTCATCGGGCGCCGAATAGCATTCAAACCACGGCATTCCGTCAAACGATAACCCGGAGACAGTTGATGAGCGAAAAGACCCCTACCCAGACGGCCAGCGGCCCGCAGGACATGACCCCGTCCGAGGCCTTTGTCGAAACCCTCGCGGCCAACGGCGTGACCGACATGTTCGGCATCATGGGCTCCGCGTTCATGGATGCGATGGACATCTTCGCGCCCGCCGGCATTCGCCTCATTCCTGTGGTTCACGAGCAGGGTGCGGCGCACATGGCCGACGGCTACTCGCGCGTATCGGGCCGCCACGGCGTCGTGATCGGCCAGAACGGTCCCGGCATCAGCAACTGCGTAACGGCCATCGCGGCGGCTTACTGGGCCCACAGCCCGGTCGTGATCGTCACGCCCGAGGCAGGCACGATGGGCATCGGCCTCGGCGGCTTCCAGGAAGCGAATCAGTTGCCGATGTTCCAGGAGTTCACGAAGTACCAGGGCCACGTGACGAACCCCGCGCGCATGGCCGAGTACACCGCGCGCTGCTTCGACCGCGCCATGTCCGAAATGGGCCCGACCCAGCTGAATATTCCGCGCGACTACTTCTACGGCAAGATCAAGGCCGAGATTCCGCAGCCGCGCCGGCTCGACCGCGGCCCCGGCGGCGACGAAAGCCTCAACGAAGCGGCGGATCTGATCGCGGCCGCGAAGTTCCCCGTCATCATCTCGGGCGGCGGCGTCGTGATGGGCGATGCAATCGAGGAGTGCAAGGCGCTCGCCGAACGGCTCGGTGCGCCCGTCGTGAACAGCTACTTGCACAACGACTCGTTCCCGGCGAATCATCCGCTCTGGTGCGGCCCGCTCGGCTACCAGGGATCGAAGGCCGCGATGAAGCTGATCTCGCGCGCGGACGTCGTGATTGCGCTGGGCTCGCGCCTCGGACCGTTCGGCACGCTGCCGCAACATGGTATGGACTACTGGCCAAAAGACGCGAAGATCATCCAGATCGACGCCGATCACAAGATGCTCGGCCTCGTGAAGAAGATTTCGGTGGGCATTTGCGGCGACGCGAAGGCTTCGGCGCAGGCGCTGACCGAGCGCCTCGCGAATCGCACCCTCGCGAGCGACGCCAACCGCGCCGAGCGCGCCGACCAGATCGCCACCGAAAAGGCCGCGTGGGAAAAGGAACTCGACTCGTGGACGCACGAGCGCGACGCCTACAGCCTCGACATGATCGAAGAGCAGAAGCACGAGCGCACGCCGACAGGCGGCGAGTATCTGCATCCGCGCCAGGTGCTGCGCGAACTCGAGAAGGCGATGCCCGAGGACGTCATGGTGTCGACCGACATCGGCAACATCAACTCCGTCGCGAACAGCTATCTGCGCTTCAACAAGCCGCGCAGCCTGTTCGCCGCGATGAGCTGGGGCAACTGCGGCTATGCGTTCCCGACCATCATCGGCGCGAAGGTGGCCGCGCCCCATCGCCCCGCGATCTCGTATGCGGGCGACGGCGCCTGGGGCATGAGCCTGATGGAAACGCTCACCTGCGTGCGCCACAACATTCCGGTGACGGCCGTTGTGTTCCATAACCGCCAATGGGGCGCCGAGAAGAAGAACCAGGTGGACTTCTACGATCGCCGCTTCGTGGCGGGCGAGCTGGACAGCCCGAGCTTCGCCGGCATTGCGAAGGCGATGGGCGCGGAAGGCATCGTGGTGGACAAGCTCGAGGACGTGGGCCCGGCGCTCAAGCGCGCGATCGATCTGCAGATGAACCAGGGCAAGACGACCATCGTCGAGATCATGTGCACGCGCGAACTCGGCGATCCGTTCCGCCGCGACGCGCTCTCTAAGCCCGTGCGCCTGCTCGACAAGTACAAGGACTTCGTCTGAAGGGCCAGCCGCAGCCCGCGCGCGCCTTACGTTGCAAGCAGGTGCGCGCGGGCTGCCTCCGATCGCCGGCCGCAGGCGGAGCATCCGCTTGTGGCCGGTTTTCGTCTGGACACGCCAGTTGCTGGCGTGAGTCCGTCCGTTTGTGCGTCCATGAGCCCATGACACCATGAAAGCCCTGAACCGTATCGTCGAAAGTGCCCGCCTCGTGCCCATGCGCATCGTGCTGTGCGAAGCCGATGACCCACGCGTGGTCGCCGCCGCGGCGCGCGCGCACCAGGAGGGCATCGCGCGCATCATGCTCGTCGGCGACCCGGGCGCGATTCGCGCGGCCGCCGCGCGTGAGTCAGTCGAGCTCGGCGAGATCGCGCTGGTCGATCCGCAAAAGAGCCCATGGCGCGCGGCCTTCGCCGACGAACTGGTCGCGCTGCGCGGTGCCAAGGGCATGACGCCCGCGCTCGCGTGGGACGAGGCCGCGAAGCCGCTCGTCTTCGCCAACCTGATGGTGCGTCTCGGCCACGCGGACGGTTCGGTGGCGGGCGCCGTTCACACGAGCGCCGACGTGGTGCGCGCGGCCATCCAGCTGATCGGCGTCGAGCCGTCGTTCAAGCTCGTCTCGAGCTTCTTCCTGATGATGCTGTGCGAGCCGTTTCATCGCTACAAAGGCGGCCTGATCTTCTCTGACTGCGCGCTCGTGGTGGACCCCGACGCCGCACAGCTCGCCGAGATCGCCATGGCCGCCGCGGACAGCGCGCGCAGCCTGCTGATGGAAGAGCCGCGCGTCGCGATGCTGTCGTTCTCGACGAGCGGCAGCGCCCACCATGCGAACGTGGACAAGGTGATCGAGGCGACGCGGCGCGTGCACGAGCAGCGCCCCGCCCTTTGCGTGGACGGCGACGTGCAGCTCGACGCGGCGCTCGTGGCGGAGATCGCCGAGCGCAAGATCGAGCACTCGCAGTGCGGCGGCCACGCGAACGTGCTGGTCTTCCCGAATCTCGATGCGGGCAATATCGGCTACAAGCTCGCCGAGCGTCTTGGCGGCGCAAAGGCCATCGGCCCGCTGATGCAGGGCCTGAACCGGCCTGCCAACGATCTTTCTCGCGGCTGCTGCCCCGAGGATATCTATTACGTGATCGCCACCACCGCGGTCCAGGCGCAGACGGCCCGCCAACGCGACGTCACTCACTCGAAGGAACCCCACGCAGCATGACGCATGAGAAGGTCCTGGTGCTGATCGCCGTCATCGGCGCAGCCAGTTATTTTCAGACGATCACAGGCTTCGGCCTTAGCATGATCGTCATGGGCGCCACGAGCGGCTTCAGCCTCGCGCCGCTCGCAAGCATCGCCACCCTGCTGAGCCTCGTTACGCTCGCGAACAGCGCGACCGCACTGCCCGGCAAGCTCCACCATATCGACTGGCGGGCCGTGGGCGCCGCGACGCTCGGCGTGCTGCCTTCGGTCGTAGTGGGCGTGATGGTGCTCGACTACCTGAGCGCCTCGGCCTCCGGCATGCTGCAATTGCTGCTCGGCGCCGTCGTGCTGTATGGCGGTTTGAGCGCCGCGCTGCGGCCCGTGCCGCTCGCCCAACGCTCGGGGAACCGCAGCTTTTTCGTGAGCGGCGTATTCGGCGGCCTGCTGAGCGGCATGTTCGGCGTGTCCGGGCCGCCGCTCATCTTCCAGTTCTATCGCCAGCCGCTCAAGCTGATCGAGATTCGTTGCGCGTTGATCCGGCTCTTCACGGTGACGTCGCTTGTACGTGTGATGTTCAGCGCCTGGGAGGGCGAGCTTCCCGCTTCGATCTGCATCGAGGCCGCGCTCGCCGCGCCGGTCGTGATGCTGATGACGCTCGCGGCGCGCCACTACCCGCCGCCGCTGTCTTCCCTCGCGATGCGCAGGCTGGCGTTCGGCGTGCTGATGATCATTGGCGCTTCGCTCGTGCTATGTGCGATGAAGGAACTGTTGGTTTGATGTGAGCTGCGGATGACCCGCGCAGGAATCGACACCTGTGCACAGGGTGCCTCCATCGCACTAACGCGGCGCACCGATCCATTGCGCGAGAGCGACCAGCCGCTTCTTGTCCAGAGGCTCAGCGGAGTCGAGCGCAACGCAATGTCGGTAGTAAGGACTGAGGTCCAGCCCGACACCGAGCCCGATCACGTCGACGTCGCGCATTGCCTCGTGGCGCGCGACCACCTCCTTCAGGTGATTGTCGAGATAGAACGCGTCGTTCGTCTGCGCCGTGGCCGTGTCCATCGGGCTGCCGTCCGAAATCACGACGAGAATGCGCCGCGCCTCGGCGCGGCCCGCGAGCCGCGCGCATGCCCATTCGACGGCCTCCCCGTCCACGCCCTCGCGAAACAGGTCCGCCTTGAGCAGCGCGGCGATGGCCGGGCGAGCGCGCCGCCAGCTCTCGTCGGCGGACTTGAACACCATGTGGCAGGTCTCGTTCAGGCGCCCCGGATGCGGTGGCCGCCCGCCCGCGAGCCAGTCCGCACGCGCACGGCCGCCGTTCCAGGCGAGCGTCGTGAAGCCGAGCACTTCGGTCGCGATTCCCGCCTGCTCGCATGCACGGGCGAGCAGATCGACCATCATCGCGACGGGCTCGATATGCGCCTTCATCGAGCCCGAACAATCGATCAGGAAGCCCACTACGCAATCGCTGCGCGGCTCGAATCGCTCGCGCCTGAACACGCGGCGCTCTGCGGGCGAGCTGACGACCTGCGCGAGGCGTCTGCCGTCGATGCGGCCGTCCTCTTCGCCGAAAAGCCAGCCATCGCGCTGCGGCACCGCAATCGCCGTCTGCAGCGCGCGCGCCAGGCGCGCAACGTTGATGCCGCACGCGGCGATGCGCTCATCGAGCCGCTCGCGATACTCGCGCAGCAGCGCTTCGCGCACGCGCGTGGCGGGCCGGATCTCGCGGTCGTACTGCGTCGTGTATGCGCGATAGCCATTCGCCGCTTCGGCCAGCACGCGGCTCACGCCGGTCGGCGCGAGTGCGGGCAGCTCGACACTCGTTTCGTCGAAGTCGACCCACAGCGAGAACGACGTCAAGGCGTCGTCGGGTGCGCGCGCTTCCTCGGCGTCGTCCCCTGCATTTGCCGCGCGCGCATCGTCGAGCATCATCGCGACGCGGCGCGCCAGCTCGCGCGCATGCTCCGCATAGGCGCGTTGATCTGCGCGAGTCGCACGCAGCCCCGCAAGCTGCACGCCGATTGCAGGCACGATGCCGGCGCGCGTCGCTTCGATCAGATCCTCGGTCTCGTCGAGCACGGGCCAGCCGCTCACGCGCGACCAGACGATCTGCGCCACCGTATAGAGCAGGATGCCGAGATGGCCTTCGGTCAAGCCCGCCCGGCAATACGCGCGCGACCACGTTTCGAAGCGGTGCCGCAGATTGTGCGCGAGTCCCGGCATGCCGGGCGGCAATTGCGCCTCACAGCGCACTTGCTCGAACAGATCGAACAGCAGACGCTCGGTCGGCGCCTCGGGAGCCAGCAGGCGGTGCAAAGCCGCGTCGGAATGGCGAAGCCGTTGCGCGGCCGCGTCCGCGGCACCGCGCAGCGAGGCGAACTCGTCCTCGTAGACGTTGCTGCGCAGATGCGGCGCATAGAACGGAAAGGGCCGAGACTCGCGGCAAAGCAGGCCGCCGCGATAGTGAAGCGCGGCGTCGCCGGTGAGCGCGCGCACGGCGGCCGCGCATAGCGACTCGCGCCGCAGCGCGGTGCGCACAGCCTCGGGTGTGGGCGTGGTTCTCACGCGCGCGGCTCCCGCGGTTCGCCGCCCTCCCCGCCCTTCGCTGTGGACGCTGGGTCCAGCTCGACGCCAAAGCAGCGCTGGTAATACTCGGCGACGATCGGCCGCTCCGCCTCGTCGCACTTGTTCAGGAACGTGAGCCGGAACGCCAGCGCGGGATCGCGGAAAATCTGGCAGTTTTCGGCCCAGTCGATCACGGTGCGCGGCGACATCAGCGTGGAGAGATCGCCGGTCGCGAAACCTTTGCGCGTCATTGCCGCCATGCTGATCATCGAATCGACGAGTTGGCGGCCCGCGTCGTCGGTCATCTCCGGCACGCGGGCGAGCACGATGCCGGCCTCTTCCTCGCGCGGCAGGTAGTTGAGCGTGGCGACCACGTTCCAGCGGTCCATCTGCGCGTGATTCAGCATTTGCGTGCCGTGATACAGGCCGTTGAGATTGCCGAGGCCGATCGTATTGGTGGTCGCGAAAAGGCGGAAGTGGGCGTGCGGGCGGATCACGCGATTCTGGTCGAGCAGCGTGAAGCTGCCGTCGCGCTCGAGAATGCGCTGGATCACGAACATCACGTCGGGGCGCCCCGCATCGTATTCGTCGAAGATCAGCGCGACCGGACGCTGCAGCGCCCACGGCACGATGCCTTCCTGGAACTCCGTGACCTGGCGGCCGTCGCGCACCACGATCGCGTCCTTGCCGACGAGATCGAGCCGGCTGATATGGCCGTCGAGATTCACGCGCACGCAGGGCCAGTTCAGGCGCGCGGCGACCTGTTCGATATGCGTGGACTTGCCCGTGCCGTGGAGCCCCTGCACCATCACCCGCCGGTTGCGCGTAAAGCCGGCGAGTATCGCGAGCGTGACTTCGGGGTTGAAGCGATAGGCCTCATCGACGTCCGGCACGTGGGCGTCGCGCTCGCCTCCGAAGGCCGGCACCCTGAGATTCGAATCGAAGCCGAAGCGTTCGCGCACCGACACCAGGCGGTCCGGGCCCTCCATCGCGCGTTCCGTGGTCATCGCGTTCTCCTTGTCACGTTCATGACTGCATGCAGGCTGCGGATTCATTTGCCGTAGCGGCCCGCGCCCGTCCCGGTTGCGGCGGGCGGCCACGTCGCGAAGGAAGGCGCGTACTCGCGGGCACGCTCGCGGATGCGCGCGCGGCGCTGCAACCATGCATAGGTGAGGAGCAGCACGGCGAGGCTCGCCACGCCAAGCCAGAGCGGCTTGCGCTGCTCGGGGATGAACGCCATCGCGACGAGAATGCCCACCATGCCGGCAATCGCCACCCACGTGAGGTAGGGGAAGCACCACATCTTCACGCGCAGTTCGCCAACGGCTGCCTGATCGAGGCGCTTGCGCAGGCGCAGTTGCGACAGGGCGATCAGCAGATAGACGAAGATCGCGACCGTGCCATACGAGTTGACGAGGAACGCGAACACCGTATCCGGCGACACGTACGACATCACGACCGACACATAGCCGAACACGGTGCCAAGCAGGATCGCGCGCACCGGCACGCCACGACGGTTGACTTTCGCGAGCGCCGCTGGTGCGTCGCCGTGACGGGTCAGCGCGAACAGCATGCGCGAGGCCGCATAAAGCCCCGAATTGAGCGCCGAAAGCACGGCGGTCAGCACGATCGCGTTCATGATGTTCGCGGCGGCGGGCAAGCCCATCACCTGGAGCGCGCTCACATAGGGCGTCGACATGGCCGGCGAATTCCACGGCACGAGCGCGACCACGAGCAGCACGGAACCCACGTAGAACACGAGCACGCGCGTGATGACCGAGTTCGTGGCCTTCGCGACGGCCCTGGCGGGCTCGCGCGCCTCGGCCGCCGCGATCGTGACGATCTCCGCGCCGAAGTAAAAGCCCGTTGCCGCGACGGCACCGCTCAACACCGGCCCGATGCCCTTCGGCATGAGGCCGCCATGGCCGAACAGCGTCGGCAATACGGCAGTCGTATGCAGCGACGATGGCCACAATCCAAGGACATAGAGGCCGCCGAGAAAGAGGAAAACGATGATCGCCGCGACCTTGATCGAGGAGAACCAGAATTCGAATTCGCCGTAGCTGCCCACCGAGATCAGGTTCGTTGCGCTCAGGAGCACGAGCAATACGAGGCTGATGAGCCACGCGGGCGCGTCGGGTAGCCAGAACTGGACGAGCTTGGCGCCTGCCACCGCCTCGACGGCGACCACGATGACCCAGAAGTACCAGTACATCCAGCCGGTGAGGAAGCCGGCCAGCTTGCCCGGTCCGCGCCAGGTGGCGAAGGCGAGGCGTGCATATTCGTAGAACGAACCGACTGCGGGCATGGCGCAGGCCATTTCGCCGAGCATGCGCATGACTAGCACGACGAGGCCGCCGGTGATGAGGAAGGAGAGCACGGCGGCGGGGCCGGTTTGCTGGATCACGACGCCGCTGCCGACAAAGAGGCCGGCGCCTATCACGCCGCCTAGCGCGATCATCGTCATGTGGCGCTGCTTTAGGCCGCACTTCAGTTCCTGGTTTTCCTTCGGGGGTTGCATGTCACCTCCACAGATATCGGATTCGGTTTTCGGCGCGCCTTTTTGGGTGGCGCTTTTTTTTTGTTTTGGGTTTTGTGGGTTTTCTTGTTTTCGCGTCGGTCTGCCTGGGTTGCCCCTGTGCGGGGCGGCACCTACTTTCTTTGCGGCGGCAAAGAAAGCCGCTCAAACCGCCAATGCCTGCCACAGTTCACATCTCGCCATAAATGGTAAATGGCTCCGGAGCGTCTGTCGCCTCGCACCTTCAATGTCAGTGACAAGGCGCTCATTCATCCCGCTGCTCGCTTCGCGCGCTGCGGTTGGGTCTGCAAGGGAAACCGGGGGGCATGAATGTGCATTCGCGAAAACTCGTGCCCCGTTGGTGTTTGGTTATGCCCTTCGGCGCGCGGAGCGCCGCCGGAAGGATGAGCGCCTTGTCACTCCGTTTGGGGGCGAGAGGTGACAGACGCTCCGGAGCCATTCACCATGTACGTCGAGATGTGAACTGTGGCAGGCGCTGGCGGTGTGAGCGGCTTTCTTTGCCTACTTTCTTTGCCGCCGCAAAGAAAGTAGGTGCCGCCCCGCACAGGGGCAACGCATGCAGACCGACGCGAACACAAGAAAGCCCAAAACCCAAAACCCAAACCTCAAGTCTTCTCATCCCGCCTGAAATACTGCAAATAAAGCATCCTCTGCCCGATCCGCCGGAACGGCGCAAACGGATGCCCAGGCAACGGCGTAGTAAAAATCGGCAGCGTAAGCTGTCCACCCTTACCCGCGATACGCTCAGCAAGCCGCCTCCCCGCCTGCTGAGAATAAGACACGCCGTTACCCCCATAGCCAAGTGCGTAAAACACCGATTGCCGCGGATCGGGCTGACACACCCGAGGCATCATGTCATGGCTCACATCGACCCACCCCCACCACGAATAATCGATCTGCACGCCACGCAGCGCCGGAAACTTGCGCGCCATGCCTTCCTTGAGCAGATCGAGATGCCGCGGATTAGGCGCATCCTCACCGGTAATCGCGCTGCGGCTACCAATCTGCAATCGCCTATCGGGCAAGAACCGATAGTAAAAGCGCAACGTGCGCGTATCCGTAAGCACCTGAGTCGTCCGAAAGCCGCAAGCGGCAATCTCGGCTTCGGTAAGCGGACGCGTAACCATCGAGTTAGAGAGAATCGGCATGACCTTGCTGCGCAGCGTGGGATGCAGCGTCTGCGCCGTGTATGCACCAGTCGCAATGCCAACCGCCCGCGCCCGCACGATGCCGCCCGGCGTACGCAAGTGATGCACGCCGTTGATGGTCTCCCATCCCATCAACGGGCTGCTCGTGTGGACCTTCGCGCCAGCAGCGCGTGCGAGGCGCAGATAACCGAACGCCAGCTTCAGCGCGTGAATGCCGATCCCTTCGGGCTCGTGCAGCGCGCCGGCCGCCTCGTGGTCGTCGACGAACTCGCGGCGAAACGTCTGCGCGCTCAATAGCTCCGACGGGTAGCCGAATACGTCCTTCCAGACCTTCGCCTCGGCGGCGAGCTTCGCCATGATGCGCGGCCGGTGGGCGATCAGGAAGTGACCGCCCGGCTGCGGATCGCAGTCGATCTCGGCAACGAGCTCCTTGAAATGATCGAAGCCCTGCTGGATCTCGTCGTGCATTTTCAGGGCGATATCCTTGCCCCAGCGCTCGATCCATTGCGAACGCGAGAGGCGGCCCGAGGCGTTCTGCCCCTGTCCGCCATTGCGGCTGCTGCAGCCCCAGCTCGTGCGGTTCGCCTCCAGCACCACGGCCTTGATGCCATGCTCGCGTGCGAGGCAGAGCGCCGTGGCGAGCCCCGTGTAGCCCGCGCCGATGATCGCGACATCCACGTCGAGATCTTTCGTGACGGGCCCGTCGTCGGGCGGCGGGCTGCCCGCCGTCGCGACCCAGTAGGTCGGCGCGTAATCCTTGCCGACGCCAGGGCCCGGCGAGACGAGCGGATCGTACCTGGGGTCGTACTTCGTGGAGCCGCAATCGCTCGCGGCAAAGCCGGCGGCGGTGGGATCGACTGTGCTGTATCCCATGATCAATGCTCCACAGGCTTCGTGAAGACGCTTGCACGCTCCGCTGCGAGAGCGGTTCCTGCCGACTGCCTGTTCGTCATGCCTGTCTCCTTGCAAAGCTGTCGTCGTTCTTTGGCGCTCTGTTGGGAAAAATTCTAGGCAGACCAGAATTGCGCAGGTAGAGCCAGTGGACCGGTATCGCCTGGTACAGCGGCCTGATACGGCGCGGGAATCATTTGCATGACATATCGGGGTAATCCGCTACGTAACGCCGCGAACTTTGCGCTCATACTGAAAAAAGCCCGGAAACTCGAACAATTCGTTTCATTTCCATGCTCTTCAGGAGGAGACCGATGCGCGACACAGCGCGAGCGACGACGCAAACCCCACCGCAAATCAGGGCGCAAGACCACGCCCCCGCGCTGCGCGAAGAGACGTCGGCGGACGACGCCCGCGTGCTGCGCGCGCTCGTGGTGCTGGAGCAACTGGCGTCCGCGGGCCAGCCGTACACGCTTTCACAGTTGTCCGCGCGGCTGCACATTCCCAAGGCGACGCTGCTGCGGCTCATCGATTCGCTCGAGGCGCGCGGCTACGTGATCCATATGCCCGATTCGCGCGGGCACGACCGCAGCATCGCGCTGGGCCCGCGGGCGGCGCAGCTCGCGCTCGCCACGCTCGCCAACAACACCTTCACGCGTTCGTGCCGCGTGCTGCTGCGCACCCTCGTGGAATCGCTCGGCGAAACCTGCAATCTCACCGCGCTCGACGGCGACCGCGTGCTTTATATCGAGCGTGTCGAGACGACGGAGCCCTTGCGCATGGAGATGCGTCCGGGCATGCATGTTCCGCTGCACTGCACCGCGAGCGGCAAGCTCTTTCTCTCGCAGATGAGCGTGCTCGAGCGCAACGCGCTGCTCGAACGCCTCGTGCTGACGAAGATGACGCACCGCACCCTGACCGCCCCCAAGGCGCTCGCGGCCGAGCTTGAACAGCTCGCGGTGCGCGCCATCGGCATCGACAACGAAGAGTTCGTGCGCGGCATGGTGGCGATCGCGGTGCCCGTGCGCGACCCCGCCAGCAAACGCGTGCTCGCCGCGCTCGCCGTGCATGCCCCGACCGCGCGCGCGACCCTCGAGGAACTGCTGGAGTCGGTGGGCCGCATGAAGCAGACGGCGAGCCGGCTCGCGCCGCTGCTCCAGGGGCTCTCGCTCGCCTGAGCGGGCCCCGGCGCAGCGCCGCTTCGGCGGCAAAAGGTACGCGCAGCGCCGTGGCTTTCTGATTCCGTTTCGGCAGTTTCCGTTTCACTTTCGGCCCGTACGCACGATCGCCGCTTGCGGTCGGCATCCCCTTCCCCGACATTGATCCGAAAACGCGGCGCGTCATGCCGCCCCTGGATTTCGAGGAGACGGGATTCATGGACCATGAGGTCGACTACCTGATCGTCGGCGCCGGATCGGCCGGTTGCGTGCTTGCCCACCGGCTCAGTGCCGACGCGCGCAACGCCGTGCTGCTGCTCGAAGCGGGTGGCGAGGACAACAATCCGTGGATCCACGTGCCGGTCGGGTACTTCAAGACCATGCACAACCCCACGCTCGACTGGTGCTATCGCACCGAGCCGGACGAAGGCGTGGCCGGCCGGCAGATCGACTGGCCGCGTGGCAAGGTGCTTGGCGGATCCAGCTCGCTCAACGGCCTGCTCTACGTGCGTGGGCAGCGTGAGGACTACGATCGTTGGGCGGCGCTCGGCAATCGCGGCTGGAGTTATGCGGACGTTCTCCCGTATTTCAGGAAGTCCGAAGACCAGGAGCGCGGCGCGAACGCGTGGCACGGCGTAGGTGGACCGCTGAAAGTCTCCGACCTGCGCTTGCGCCGCCCCATCGCCGATCATTTCATCGCCGCCGCACAGGAAATCGGCATCCCGCTCAATCAGGACTACAACGGCGAGTTCCAGGAAGGGGTCGGCTACTTTCAGCAGACGGCCTATAACGGCTTTCGCTGGAGCACCGCGAAGGGCTTTCTCAAACCGGCACGCAAACGCAGCAATCTGATCGTGGAAACGCGGGCGCAGACGACCCGGATCCTGTTCGAAGGGCGCCGCGCGGTCGGCGTGGAGTATCTGCAGGACGGCGTGAAAAAGCGCGCACGGGCGCGTACCGAGGTCATTCTTGCTTCGGGTGCGATCGGTTCGCCGCAAATTCTTCAGCACTCCGGAGTGGGCCCTGCGCACGTCTTGCGCAATGCGGGCGTTGCCGTGCTGCACGATTTGCCGGGCGTCGGCCAGAACCTGCAGGACCATCTTCAAGTGCGGCTCGTGTTCCGCACGCGCGAACGCACGCTCAACGACGAGGTCAACCACCCGTTGCGCAAGGCATGGATCGGCTTGCAATACGCGCTCTGGCGCACCGGGCCGCTCACGCTGGCGGCCAGCCAGGTGGCGATCTTCACGCGATCGAGCCCTGCGGTCGAGCGCCCCGACATCCAGTTCCACATGCAGCCACTGAGTGCCGACAAGCCCGGCCAGGGCGCGCATCCCTTTTCGGCGTTCACTGCGTCCGTCTGCCAGTTGCGGCCCCATAGCCGCGGCAGCGTCGAAATCCGCTCCATCGACCCGCTCCAGTACCCCGCCATCCGCGCCAACTATCTGTCCGATCCGCGCGACCATCCCGTCGTGATCGGCGGCATTCGGGTGGCGCGCCGCATCGCCGCCGCACCGGCGCTTGCGCCGCACATCGTGTCCGAGTTCGTGCCCGGCGAGCGGTATCAAAGCGATGCCGAATTGCTCGATGCGGCGCGCCAGTTCAGCCAGTCCATCTATCACCCCGCGGGCACCTGCAAGATGGGCCGCGACGCGAGCGCGGTCGTCGACGAACGCCTGCGTGTGCATGGCGTCGCTGCGCTGCGCGTCGTCGATGCGTCGATCATGCCCGAGCTCGTCTCAGGCAACACCAACGCCCCCGTGATCATGATCGCGGAGAAAGCCGCCGACATGATTCTCGAGGACCACGCGAGCCTCACCGAGCCGCAACGGGAGCATGCCGAGGCCCACCCCGGAAGTCATCACATTCAGGGGCTCAGGCAAGTAGTCCATGCAGCACCGAAACGACACGCAGCAAACAAAGGATACCTGAAGAAAAAACCTGATTTTCAAGGGACCGCACCGCACCGGGTGCGCCCAAAAAGGAGACAGCCATGAACGCATTGCCCCGCACCGACGCCAGGCAGATGAGGCGCGTGGTCGTCGCGAGCCTGATCGGCGCGACCATCGAGTGGTACGACTTCTTCCTCTACGGCGTCGTCGCCGGCATCGTCTTCAACAAGCTCTATTTCCCGAGCGGCGATCCCCTCATCTCGACGATGCTCGCCTACGGCACCTTCGCGGTGGGCTTCCTGAGCCGTCCGCTCGGCGGCATCGTGTTCGGTCACTTCGGCGACCGGCTCGGCCGCAAAAGCATGCTGATCTTGACGCTGTCGATCATGGGCGTCGCCACCGTGTTGATCGGCACCGTGCCGACCTATGCGCAGATCGGCCTGTGGGCGCCCGCGCTGCTGCTCGTCCTGCGTGTGGCGCAGGGCCTGGGCCTTGGCGGCGAATGGGGCGGCGCCGTGCTGATGTCGTTCGAATACGCGCCCGAAGGCAAGCGCGGCCTCTATGCGAGCATTCCGCAGATCGGTCTCGCGATCGGGCTCTGCCTCGCGTCGGGCGTGGTCGCCCTGCTTTCGTCCGTGCTCAGCAATGCGCAGTTTCTCGCGTGGGGCTGGCGCGTGGCGTTCTTCCTTTCCTTCGCGCTCGTGGCGATCGGCATGTATATCCGCCTGCGTGTGCTGGAAACGCCGGAGTTCGAACGCGTGAAGCAACAGGGCGCCGAAGTCCGCGTGCCGATCGCCGAGGTGCTCAGCCGCTATCCCGGCAACGTACTCGCCGGCATGGGCGCACGCTTCATCGACGGTGTGTTCTTCAACGTCTTCGCCGTTTTCACGATCGCTTATCTCACGCAGACGCTCAAACTCTCGCGCACCGACGCCCTGCTCGCCGTGATGGCGGCCGCTTTCACGATGATCTTCACGATTCCGTTTTTTGGCCGCCTTTCGGACCGCGTCGGCAGGACGCGCATCTACTTCTGGGGCTCGCTCTTCACGGGCTTGTCGTCGTTCTTCGGCTTCTGGCTCATGAAGCACAGCGGCGGCTCGCCGGTGTTCGTGTGGATCGCCGTGATCATTCCGCTGGGCGTCATTTACGCTTCGGTCTACGGGCCCGAGGCGGCGCTCTTCGCGGAGCTGTTCGATGCCAACGTGCGCTACTCCGGCATCTCGTTCGTCTATCAGTTCTCCGGCATCTTCGCCAGCGGCATCAGCCCGATCATCGCGACCTGGCTCTTGCAGCGCAACGGCGGCGATCCGTGGCTCATCTGCCTCTACACGATGTTCGCGGGTCTCGTGAGCGCACTCTCGGCCGCCTGGGTGGGCCGCCGCCATCACACGCGGCATCTCGCCATCAGCGGGGTGCGGTGAAGAGGGGCCCTATCCTTGAGTCCAGGTTGAGTCCAGGCCGGCGCCGCCTCGTGCCGACGCCGCCCAGGCGCCGCGCCGATAGCTGAGATAATGAGAGCGCCCCAGCCTCAAACCCCACCCCAAGGAGCCACTGTGAGCCAATCCGTATCCTCGTCCGCCCCCAATCCGGTACGCCGTGTCGCGTTCCTGGGCCTCGGCGTGATGGGCCATCCCATGGCCGGTCACCTCGCCAAGGCCGGGCTCGACGTCACGGTCTACAACCGCACCGCTGAAAAGGCCGCGCAATGGGTCGCCGAATACGGCGGCCGCGCGGCCGCCACGCCGCGCGAAGCGGCCCAGGGCGCAGATCTGGTGCTCGCCTGCGTCGGCAACGACGACGACCTGCGCAGCATCACGCTCGGCACGGACGGCGCCTTCGCCGGCATGGCGCGCGACGCCGTGTTTGCCGACCACACGACCGCCTCCGCCAACGTGGCGCGCGAGCTTTCGGCCCAAGCCGCCGAACATGGCCTGCATTTCATCGACGCGCCCGTGTCGGGCGGCCAGGCGGGCGCCCAGAACGGCAAGCTCACGATCATGTGCGGCGGCGAAGCCGCGGCCTTCGAGCGCGCGAAGCCCACGCTCGCCCACTACGGGGCGGCCGTGACGCTGGTGGGCGCGGCGGGCGCCGGCCAGCTCGCCAAGATGGTCAATCAGATCTGCATCGCGGGCCTCGTGCAGGGGCTTTCCGAGGCGATCAACTTCGGCGAGCGCGCCGGGCTCGACATGGCGCTCGTGCTCGACGTGATCGGCAAGGGCGCCGCCGCGAGCTGGCAGATGGACAACCGCGGCAAGACCATGATGGCCAACAAGTTCGACTTCGGCTTCGCCGTGGACTGGATGCGCAAGGACCTCGGCTTCTGCCTCGACGAAGCCAAGCGCAACGGCGCGGCGCTGCCGGTCACGGCGCTCGTCGACCAGTTCTACGGCGACGTGCAGCGCCTGGGCGGCAGCCGCTTCGACACGTCGAGCCTCATCTGGCGCCTGCGCAAGCTCGACGGCGGCGCATAAGACGTACCCGCGCGGCCCTCGCAAGGCACCGGAAGCCCCTGGGTGCCTTCAGGGCCGCCGCATGCCCTGCCTCACGCCTCACACCCCGCGAGGCTCAGCGCCACCAGCGCAGCGGGCGCCGCAGCGTGTGCCGTTCGAGCCGCACCGTCGGCATGCTGTCGAGGAACGCGAAGGCCCCTGCCTCTTCCGGGCCCATGCGCCGCTCGCGTTCCTCGTCGGCCTCGACCGTGCGTGAGGTATCGATGAAGAGCGCCGCGACGATGCCCAGCGCCAGCAATCCGGCCGAGATCATGAACGGCACGTTGTAGCTGCCGGTGTGCTGGATCAGGTAGCCGAACACGACCGGCGACACCATCCCCGCAATGCCGAAGCCCGTGTTCATCATGCCGCCCGCCGTACCCGCGTACTTGCCGGCGATATCGAGCGGCAGCGTCCACAGCACCGGATTCGTGATCTCCAGGAAGAAGAACGAAGCGGAGAGGTAGAGCACCGCGACTATCGGGTTCGCGACAGACACCATCGGCAGCAGGAAAATGAGCGAGCCGCCCATGCCCGTCACGAGCACCGAGCAGCGCGCGAAGCGCAGCCGGCCCGTCAACTTGTAGATCCGGTCGGAGACCACGCCGCCGAGCGTATCGCCCACCACGCCCGCGAGCAGCGGCAGCGCCGTGAAGAGCGCGAGCTGCTTGAGGTCGAAGCCGCGCGACTCCTTCAGATACGACGGCAGCCATGTGAGATAGACCCACAACAGCCAGCCATAGCAGAAGTCGACGAACGTGACGAGCCACATGCGCCGCACGAGCTTGCGCCACGGCGTCGCCGCGCGCTTCGCGCGGTCGCAGTCGCCCTTGCAATAACCGATCTCGGCGGTCTCTTCGGGCGTGACGCGCCGGTTCTGTTCCGGCGAATTCGTGAACACGAACAGATAGAGCACCGTCCACATGAGGCTCGCGATGCCGAGCAGGATGAACGCGTCGCGCCAGCCGCCTGCCACGACCACCGCGAGCACGAGCGGCGGCGTGACCGCGCCGCCCAGGCGCGCGAAGCTGTGTGTGATGCCCTGCGCGAAGCCGCGTTCGCCCACCGGCATCCAGTACGTGAAAGCGCGCGTGGCCGTGGGGAACGCCCCGCCCTCGCCCACGCCGAGCGCGAAGCGCAGCCCCACGAGCATCGCGACACTACCGGCAAAGCCCGTGGCGAGCGTCGCCGCGCCCCAGATCAACGAAAGCACGGTGAGCACGATCTTCGGACCGAACTTGTCCGAAAGCCAGCCGCCGATGATCTGCATGACGGCATAGGGATAGGCGAATGCGGAAAATACCAGGCCGAGCTGTACCGCGCTCAGGCCCATTTCGTGGCGGATCAGCGGTCCCGCGACCGCGATGTTCACGCGGTCGATGTACGAAATAAAGTACATCAGGCACATGACCGCGAGAATGATATGGCGCGTCTTGACGCGCTGCGCGTGCTGCTTCATGTCGTCGTCTCCTGAGTCTCTCTTTTGTGTCGCCGGGTCGGATGCGCGCGTAGGCGCGCGAGGCGCGGTCGTGTATCAGCCCGAGGGCGTCACGAGCTTCAGCCGCTGGACCTTGCCCGAGGGGCCGCGCGGCAGTTCGTTCACGAAGCGGAATTCTTTTGGTGTTTTGTAGCGGCCCAGTTCGCGCAGGCAGTGCTCGCGCAGGGCGTCCGCGTCGGGCGCGCCCTGCCAGTGCGCCTCGCGCGCCACCACGAACGCGACGATCTCCTGCCCATAGGCGGGGTCGGGCACGCCGACGGCCGCCGCGTCGAGCACGCCCGGATGGCGCAGCAGCGCCTCGTCGATCTCGCGCGGCGCGATGTTCTCGCCGCCCTTGATGATCAGTTCCTTCGAGCGGCCATTGATATAGAAGTAGCCTTCGTCGTCGCGATAGCCCAGGTCGCCGGTGCGCAGCCAGCCATCGGCGGTGAACGCCTTCGCCGTGTCCTCGCCGCGCTTGTAGTAGCCGCGCATGACCTGGGCGCCGCGCAGCACGATTTCGCCGCACTCGTTCGGTCCGCATTCACGGCCGTCACGGTCGATCACGCGTGCTTCGCCGCCCGATGGCAGGCCGATGCTGCCAATGCGGCGCCGCGATGCATCGTACGGATTGCTAAAGACAGGCGCGGCGGTCTCGGTCATCCCCATCGTTTCGATGACGCCGATACCGAAGCGCGCCTCGAACGCGCGATGATGGTCGGCGGGCAGCGCGGCCGACGCGCTGCGGCAGAACTTGAGCGCCGAGAGGTCGAGTCCGCTCGGTTCGTCGCCGTTGAGGAGATAGGCGACGATGGTCGGCACCACGTTGATCCACGTGCAGCCGTAGCTGGCGGCGTCGCGCCAGAACGTGCGCCCGGAGAAACGCGGCGTCAGCACGACCGAGCCCGCGTGCCAGAGCGGCGCAAGCAAGGTCACGACGAGCCCGTTGATGTGATAGAGCGGCAGCGATGCCAGCACGCGGTCGTCGTCGGCGAGCCGGTGCTCGAGGCTGATATTGCGCGCGTTCGCATGGAGGCTTGCGTGGCTGAGCAGCACGCCCTTGGGCGCGCCGGTCGTGCCCGAGGTGTACATCAGCAGGGCGATGTCGGCCGCATCGGGCCCGGACCGGGCTTCTTCCACGGGCGCGGATTCCAGGGCCGGGAGGCCCGCGAGGCTCGCCGCCGTCGGCACAGCGCTCGCCTCATGGGCGGCCACAGTTTCGAGTGCGGGCAGCACCGGCAACGCAACGGCATCCGGCTGCGTGCGCACGAGCGCGATGTGGCGCGACATGCCCTGCTCGCGCAGCGCGGCGAGCGCCGCTGCGAGGGCGCCGCTGGTCTGCGCGCTCGCGAAGATCATCCGCGTATCCGAGTGCTCGACGATATAGGCAAGCTGGGACGCCTGGCAAAGCAGGTTGAGCGGATGCGCGATCAGTCCGCTGTACATCGCGCCGAGCAGCAGCGTGGCAGTCTGGATGCCGTTGCCCATCAGCACGGAAACGACATCGCCCGGCTTGAGGCCGGCGTCGCGAAAGCGGCTCTCGAGCGTGCGGCAACGCTCGAGCAGCGCGCCAAAGGTCAACGTCGCGCCTGCCGTGGCGCTCTCGGCGACTGCGCCGGCGTCTTCGCTGGCGCCTTCGTCGGGCGCGGCCAGCAGGAAGGGCTTGTCCGGATACTGTGTGGCGCGGGTTTCGATCAGCGCGCGGATCGTGGCGGGCGCGCTCATGGGCCGAACCTCCGGAAATAGTCGCCGAGCAAGGTGTCGAGCTCGGGAACGCGCTCCGTGATGGGGTACGCCACGCGCGTGACATTCAGGTACTGGCGAAAGCCGAGATTGTCCGAGAAGTTGTTGCGCCCCCAGGTCCCACAGCCCATCGAGAGCGAGAACGGCAGGCCGTTGTCGAAGTTGCCGCCCGTCGCGAAGCAATGCGCCTGGTTGACGATCACGCGCGCCACCGGCAGCGTCGAACCCAGCGTCACGGCTTGATCCGGATCGTCGGTGTGCAGGCCGACCGAGTGACCCGCTCCCATATACGCGTAGAGGCTGCGCACGATATCCGCCGCAGCGTCGAAATCGCGCGCGCGATAGACCGTGAGCACCGGCGCGAGCTTTTCGCCCGAAAACGGGTGCGCCGCGCCGATGCCGCTCTCCTCGACCATCAGGAACGCGCCTGTGTGCGCCGCGACCTCTGCCACCTCGTCGAGGCCGGCGGCGCGCGCGATCTGCGCCGCGGATTTAGCGGTGCAACGCGACGAGAGCTTGCCGTCGGTCCACATCGCCGCCTGCAATTGCGCCTTCTGCTGCGCGTCGAGCAGCACGCCGCCAGAGGCGGCGAGTTCGTGCAGCATCGCGTCGTAAACCGCCTCGTCGATCACGACGCTGTTCTCCGACGAGCAGCTCGTCGCGTTGTCGAAGGTCTTCGACGCGGCGATCTTGTACGCCGCATCGCGAAGGTTCGCCGTGCGCGTCACGATCGACGCCACGTTGCCGGCCCCTACCCCGAAGGCCGGCGTGCCGCTGGCGTAGGCCATGCGCACATTGGCCTGAGAGCCCGTCGCGACGACGAGGTCGGCGTCGCGCATCAGGGCCGCGGTGGCGGCCTTGTCCACGGGCGCGGGCAGCATCTGCACGAGCGCCGGGTCCAGCCCCGCCTTGGCGAACTGGGCGTGGATGAAGCCGATGAGCGCCTCGCACGCGCCATAGCCCTTCGGCGAAGGCGCGACGATCACCGCATTGCCGCATTTGAGCGCGTTGACGATCTTGTTGGCGGGCGTCGCGGCCGGATTGGTGGAGGGCGTGATCGCCGCGACTACCCCCACCGCGCGCGCGATTTCGACGATGCCTGTGGCCTCGTCACGCGCAATCACGCCGCAGGTCTTTTTCCCATGCAGGTCGCGCAGCAGCCCGAGCGTCTTGCGGTAGTTCTTGCGGAACTTGTCGTCGGCGTTCCCGAGTCCCGTGTCGCGCACCGCCAGCTCGGCTAGCTCGCGGTTTCGGCCGGGCTCCATGATCGCCCACGCGGCTGCTGCTGCAGCGGTGTCCAGGGTTGCCTGTCCGGCGAACTCGAACGCTTGCTGCGCCGCACGCGCACGCGCCACGAGCGCGGCGATCTGCGGGGCGGGCGCCTCGGGTTTGCCCGCACCGGCGGCGTTGGCGACGGTCTCTCTCACATTCATCGGCGCGCTCCGATCAAATAATTGGCTGTACTGCCAATCTATTCATCGGCGCGTGAATGCGAGTCCCGATTCCCGCGCAATCAAAGACGCACGACTATCAAGGCGCGGAATATGCGATTTTCGGGACTTTCACCAGTCCCGAAAATCGCATTGGAAGATGCACAATGACGGGAAGCTAGCGTCGATCGCACAAGGCAAGCGACGCAGGAGACAAGCGTGTCCACCTCGAACCAATCGAATGCGGCGGCAGTGCGCGCGTTTCGCGTGCTGGAAACGCTAGCCCAGGCGGGCCGTCCTTTGGCGATGACGGATCTGGTCGATGCGCTCGGCTTGCCCAAGCAGACGGTGCACCGAATCCTGGCCCAGCTCACCGACGCGTGGCTCGTCACACGCGGCGCCAACGACAAGCTCTACGAATGTTCGGCACGCGTGAGAATGATGGCGGTGAACGTGCTGATGCACGCGGGGCCGGCGGCGGCGCGGCACTTGCTGCTCGAGCAGCTGGTCGAAAAGATTGGCGAGACCTGCAATCTCACCATGCTCGCCGGCAACGACGTGGTCTATGTCGACCGCGTGGAGACCGAATGGCCGCTGCGCATGCATCTTCAGCCGGGCTCGCACGTGCCGCTGCACTGTTCGGCAAGCGGCAAGCTGCTACTGAGCTTTTTGCCCAAGGAGCGGCGCGACCGTATGATCGACACGCTGCCGCTGCGCGCCCACTCGGAGCAAACGATCACCGACCGCGAAGCGTTGCGCAAAGAGCTGGCGGTGACGCGCCGGCGGCAGCTCGCGATCAACAATCAGGAGCATTTACAGGGTTTGATCGCGATCGCCGTGCCCGTGATGCTGGACCGCAACCGTGCGTGCGCGGCAATCGCCGTCCAGGCGCCGGTTGGGCGCGTCGCGCTCGACGACCTGCTCGCCTTCGTGCCCGACCTGAGGCATGCCGCAACGGAAACCGCGAAAACGTTCCGCGAGTAGAGGGACGTGGAGCGCGCGAATTATGAACGCTGATAGTAGAGATTCTGCGGATGCCGCGCTTCAGCAAAGAAAAACCAGCGCTCCGCCACCAGGCCCGCGTACTGAATCACAGCCGCCAGGCAAAACACCGCGAACGAGAGTCCAACGGATCGAATGCCGCCGCCGATCGCCACGAGGCAGAAAGGAGCGAGGAACGCCGCGATCAGGAACGTCCACTTGATGCGTTTGAGCGCGCCTGGCGTCTTGCCGTGAAAGAACTCGCGCAGATTGAAGGCGCCTGCCGTAAACCCGCGCGACTTCTGCTCGACGCGTTCCGCGCGAATGCCGGTCGCACTTTGCACAGTCGATTTCGGACGCAGACGCGCATTGCGGACCAGCGAGGCCGTGCGCGACGCGCAGCCCGCCAGCGTCAACACGCATGCGCAGACGGCGAGCGGCACCGCCATGGCCGGTGCGAATCTCGCGGCGCACGCGGTTGCGAGCGTGAAGCCGGACGCGCAGCCGAGCAAGACGAAATTGACCAGCGTGAGCGGCGTCGCCCATTCCTGGAGAAAGCGCAGGCAGGCGTAGATCATCGCGGTGCACACGAACAGCAGCAGGCTCGCGACGACAGCCACGCCCCCTATTGCCAGGGAAAACGGGGCCCCTAGCAGGTGCGCGAGACCATAGGCAAACGTGCAGGCCAGAAACGCGGGAAGACAAAGGCATTCGCGCGACAGCCACGAGGTACGCCACATCGCAATGGCCCGCCAAGCCCGCTCGGGATGGCCGAGATGGAAGAACGACGCCACGAGCCCCAATGCGCCCAGCGCGCACGAAAGCGCCGCACCGACGACATAGAACATCGCCGGAACCGCTGCCACGTCGCCGAAGCCGAGCCGTTGCGCCAGCTCCACGCCGACGAGCGCGATCAGCAAGCCCTGGCCCGCGCCGCTCAGCGTGGTGAGAAAGACCACGGAAAATGCCGGATTCATACCGTTCTCCACTCTACGATTCGGGGTGCGCCATGCGGGCGCGCTGGCGTGCTCATACGCGCGTGGCGACCGACGCGAGATTGAGCGCGCCGTGTTCGACCTGCGCTTCCAGCGTATCGGTCTCCCCCGCGCCCGCTGTCTTGCACGAACACGAGCCGCTACCGCAGGACGTCACCGGTTGACGCGGTAAATAGTGATTCGACGG
Source organism: Paraburkholderia sp. BR10141 (assembly GCF_056155635.1). Lineage (NCBI taxonomy): Bacteria > Pseudomonadati > Pseudomonadota > Betaproteobacteria > Burkholderiales > Burkholderiaceae > Paraburkholderia > Paraburkholderia sp. BR10141. Next base: position 109,995 of record NZ_JBMIQH010000003.1, read on the forward strand.
CCGGGTTCCCCACTCGGGCATCAGCTGATAGCCGCCCCGTTCGCGGATCGCCTTCGACACGACCGACTCCGGATCGTGAATGTCGCCAAAGAGGCGCGCCGAGGTCGGGCACGCGAGCACGCACGCGGGCTTGCGGTCGCGCTCCGGCAGCGCTTCGTTGTCGATGCGGTCGGAGCACAGCGTGCACTTGGTCATTTCCTTGCGCGCTTCGTCGATTTCGCGCGCGCCGTAGGGGCAGGCCCACGCGCAGTACTTGCAGCCGATGCAGCGGTCGTAGTCGACCAGCACGAGGCCGTCTTCCTTGCGCTTGTAGCTTGCCCCGGTCGGACAGACCGGCACGCACGGCGGGTCCTCGCAGTGCAGGCAGGACTTGGGAAAATGAACGGTGTCGGCAAGCGGAAACTCGCCCGCTTCGAACGTCTGCACCCGGTTGAAGAACGTGCCCGATGGATCGGCGTCATACGGGCGAAAGTCGGCGAGACTGCCCGCCTCGCCCGACGTGTTCCATTCCTTGCAGCTCGTCACGCACGCGTGGCAGCCCACGCAGACGTTCAGATCGATCACGAGCGCCATCTGTGTCATCGCATGCTCTCCGTTTCACTTGCGTTGCGCGGCTTTCGCAAGACGCTCGGCAAACTCGCCGCGCCCGGCGAAATACGTTTGCACGACGCGATGGATGAAGCCCCCCGCGCCACCGGTGCCGACGGCGCCCGGCAGCGCGGGCATGGGGGCGAACTGCGGCAGCGTGTGGTCGGCGTGCGCCTCCGCCGGATAGATGCGCACGCGCACGTCGTACCATGCGGCCTGCCCCGTGATCGGATCGGAGTTCGACGTGCGCGTGTGACCGGCGCGTTTGACGGGAATCTCGTCGGCGATCAGGTGGTTCAGCAGGAAGCCGCGCTGCGACTCGTTGGCGTCGGGTCCGAGATTCCATGCGCCCGCCGACTTGCCGATGGCGTTCCATGTCCAGACCGTACCCGGCTCGACCGCTTCGCTGTAGCGCGCGAGGCACCGCACCTTGCCCCATTGCGATTCGACGTAGATCCAGCCGCCGTCCTCGATGCCCTGCGCCGCCGCCGTGCGCGGATTCATGTACAGATAGTTCTCGCCATGAATCTGCCGCAGCCAGGCGTTCTGCGAGTCCCACGAGTGGTACATCGCCATGGGACGCTGCGTGACGGCCGCGAGCGGATACTGCGCGTGATCGGTCGCGTCGTGCTCGAGCGGAGGATGCCAGAACGGCAGCGGGTCGAAGTATTGCTCGATGCGCGCGCGCAAATGCTCGGGCGGTTGCCGGCCCTTGGTCTTGCCTTGGGCGGCGAGCCGGAACTTCTGCATCACGTCCGAGTAAAGCGCGATGACGATCGGCTCGTTGAACTTGCGAAAGCCCTTTTCGACAGCGAAGTCCAGATAAGGCCCGTTGCAGTTGCGCATGTACTGCAGCGACTCGGGCAGCGTGTAGTGGTAGACGCAGTTGTGCTTCGCATACTCCTCCCACTGCCGCGGGTTCGGTTCGCCAACCAGCGCCTTCTCGCCGTCCTTGCCGCGCCAGCCGATCAGGAAGCCCACGCCGGAGCCCGGCGCCGTCTGGTGATTGATGATGAAGTCCGGATAGTCGCGGTATTTGCGCGTGCCTTCGGGCGTCGTGAAAGCCGGCAGCTTCAGGCGGCTCGCCAGCTCGACGAGCACTTCCTGGAACGGCTTGCATTCGCCCGTCGGCGGGACGACGGGCACGCGCACGGAGTCCACCGGACCGTCGAACTCGGAAATGGGCCGGTCGAGCATCGACATCGCGTCGTGGCGTTCGAGGTAGGTCGTGTCGGGCAGGATCAGGTCGGCGAAGGCCGTCATCTCCGACTGGAACGCATCGCACACCACGATGAACGGAATCTTGTACTCGCCGTTCTCGTGCTTGTCCGCGAGCATCTTGCGGACTTCCACCGTGTTCATCGACGAATTCCACGCCATGTTGGCCATGAAGATCAACAGCGTATCGATGGGATACGGATCGCCCCGCCACGCGTTCGTAATGACGCTATGCATCAAGCCATGCACGGCGAGCGGATACTCCCACGAAAACGCCTTGTCGATGCGCACGGGCTCGCCCTTGGCGTCGATAAACAGATCTTCCGGCGCGGCGGGCCAGCCCAGCGGACCATTCGCGAGCGGCGTGTTCGGCTTCACGTCGTGGGGGCTGTTGGGCGGCTTCGCCGAAGGCGGCACGGCGCGCGGATACGGCGACTTGTGCCGGAAACCGCCGGGCCGGTCGATCGTGCCGAGCAGCGACATCAGCACGGCGAGGCCGCGTATCGACTGAAAGCCGTTCGAGTGAGCGGCGAGCCCGCGCATGGCGTGGAAGGCAATGGGCGCACCCGTCACGGTTTCGTGCGTTTCGCCCCAGGCGTCGGTCCACTGAATCGGCAACGTGACCTTTTGATCGCGCGCGACATCGGCCATTTCCTGAGCCAGCCGGCGGATCGTGGCGGCGGGAATGCCGGTGATCTGCGCCGCCCACTCGGGCGTGCAGTCGGCAACCTGCTCGCGCAGCAACCCGAACGATGGCGCGACCGGCGTGCCGTCTGCGAGCGTATAGCGCCCTTCCAGCGCGGGACGCACGCCCGGCGCATGATGCGGCACTTCGCGCTGACTCGCGGCGTCCCACCAGAGGTGATTCTGCGGAAACAGCGGATTGCGCACTTCGACCGCCGGGTCCTGCACGAACAGGCCGTACGTATCGCTGTCGGCGCGCATATCGAGCAGTTCACCGGCATTCGTATAGCGCTCGACGAACTCGCGGTCATATGCATTCTGTTCGATCAGCTCACGCATGAGCGCCATGAACAGCGCACCATCCGTGCCGGGACGGATAGGCACCCACTCATCGGCGATTGCCGCGTAGCCCGTGCGGATCGGATTGATGGCGATGAAGCGGCCGCCCGCGCGCTTGAACTTCGAAATCGCAATCTTCAGCGGATTCGAGTGATGGTCCTCCGCCGTGCCGATCATGAAGAACAGCCTCGCGCGGTCGAGGTCCGGTCCACCGAACTCCCAGAACGAGCCGCCCATCGTATAGATCATGCCGGCCGCCATGTTCGCCGAGCAGAAGCCGCCGTGGGCCGCATAGTTTGGGGTGCCGAACTGTTTGGCGAACAGGCCTGTGAGCGCCTGCATCTGGTCACGGCCCGTGAAGAGCGCGAATTGCCTCGGGTCGGTCGCGCGCAAATGCGCGAGGCGCTTTTCCAGCATGTCGAACGCCGCTTCCCACGAGATGGGCTCGAACTGGGCGGTGCCGCGCAAGGCGTCCGGTTTGCGCAGCAGCGGTTGCGTGAGGCGCGCCGGCGAATACTGCTTCATGATGCCCGACGAGCCTTTGGCGCAGATTACGCCCTGATTAAGCGGATGCTCGGGATTGCCGTCGATATACCGAACCTCGCCGTCGCGAAGATGCACGCGTATGCCACAGCGGCACGCGCACATGTAGCATGTCGTGGTCTTGACCTCGAGCTTTTCGTTCTGCGTGCGGGGCTGATGTTCCATCGCTCCTCCAGATGCGCTTGCGGTGCGGCCGCACAAACACTGTGCGGACAATGAATATCGTATAAATGAGCGGCAAATAGAAAAACTCGCAATTTGCGATCTCATTCATCAGCCCGCCCGATAGTTGCGGGCCGCGCGCGGGGATTGGCGTCTGGATTCGAAGCTGGACAGGGCTGCGGGGAACGCGGCGGCGCAGCGCTTTACGCGCGGACCAGCGTGGGTTGCTCCGCTTCATGACCGAACAGGAGATCGACGATTTCCCGTGTCGGCACGCTGGTAATCAGCGTAGAGACCTTCTGGGGACGAAACCATCGGCACCTTAGAATCTCGTTATTCGGCATAGGTCTCGCGTCGTCGTGCAGCACGGAGAAAAAGACGTGGTGCCGCTTGTTGAGTCCGCCAAACTGGAACAGGTATCCCAGCTCGCAGCCCTCGAGCGTCGTCTCTTCATTGAGTTCACGTACGGCAGCGTCCGCCGGCGACTCCGCGCGCCTGATCGTGCCGCCGGGCAGCGACCATCGCGATCGCCCCCGTTCGACGAGGAGAATCCGTCCTTGCTGCCAGCACACGACAGTTGCTCGTTCTTTCATGCTTCGCGTTTGATGATAGAGGCCCTCTGTTTCGTATGAGTCGATCGTTGTTCCGCCTCGGGTAGCAAGCATCGAGCCCGAAGTCAGGTCGATACGGGGTCGGTACTAAACAGTGCATCGAGGAGGTTCGACGCCGGACGGTCGGCGAGCCGCGCCAGCGACTCGATCATGCGGACCCGGCAGTCGGCAAGCGCAATCGCGCGGACGCCCGGCGAGCCACCGAACTCCGTACGCGCGATGACACCCACGCCAACGCCCTGCGCGATGGCGGTTTGCAATGCTTCGCGACCTTCCACGTACAGCACGGGACGCACTTGCAGGCCCTTGCGCACCAGCTCCGCTTCGAGCAGTTGCTGCGTGACGGATTGCGTTTCGCGGAAGATCATCGGTTCGCGCACGAGCGCCTCGTAGCTGAGCGCTGCCTGTGTGGCGAGCGCGCTGCTGGCAGGAACGACGGCGGCAAGCGGCGCCTCGCACAGCACCCGCGTTTCCAGGCCGGCATGCACGACCCGCGCGGCAGAGATCGCGGCATCGACAACGCCGGCCAGCACGCGCTGCATGCACTCGGTCGCGTTGGCCACCGAGAGTTTCACCACGATCCCCGGATGGCGCATCCGGAACGCGCCGATCAGCCTCATCGCCAGGTCCGGTGCATCGGCAACGAGGGAAAGCTCGCCCGACTCGAGCTCGCCCGCGGCTTCGAGCAGGCGGCGGGCATCGCGCTCGCAGGCCACCATCTGGCGCGTCACCGCGTAGAGGCGCCGGCCGAGGTCCGTCGGTTCGACACCCCGCGCGGTGCGCTCGAAAAGTCGTACGCCATAGTCCTGTTCGAGGCGCCGCACGTGATCGGAAATCGCCGGCTGTGTCAGCGCAAGCGCACGGGCGGCCTTCGAAAAGCCGCCCTGCTCCGCCACCGCATGAAATGCCCGCAATTGCGCGTAATGCATGTTGCCACCCTGGGAGGACGATGCCGTTGACCCGCTCGCGTGCAGCCCTTCAGTTGCCCGCAATGACTCAGTCAACTCTTCGTGCGCAACGAGCGCGGGTCGTATGGCGCTTGCAGATGCAGCGTCGCCGGAATCGGCTCTCCCGCCACGTCGATCGTATAGCGCCCCTGGGCGAGCCACGCGGCATCGACAGGCCCGTCCAGGCGCGAGAGATAGCCCATGGCAACCGGGCAGCCGAGCGTGTAGCCGAAGGCGGCCGACGTTACCGAGCCGACCGGCTTGCCGTCGCGCAGAATGCCCTCGCCGCCCCATAGCATGCGATCGCTTGCGCCGTCGGCGCTGAAGACGGCGAGCCGACGCTGCAAGGGCTGGTCGCGCAGCCGCAGAAGTGCGTCGCGACCGCGAAAGGCGATGTCCTTGTCGAGCTTGCATGCAAATGCGAGCCCGGCTTCGAAGGGATTGTGCTCGGGCGAGAGTTCGCGGCCCCACGCGCGGTAGCCCTTCTCGAGGCGCAACGACTCGATCGCGTAGTAGCCCGCATTCACAAGGCCGTACGCTTCGCCCGCCGCATGAAGCGTCTCGTAGACGCCTACGGCGAATTCGACGGGAACGTATAGCTCCCAGCCCAGTTCGCCGACGTAGGACACGCGCGTTGCGCGCACGGTCGCGTAACCGATATCGACCTCGCGGCTTTGACCAAACGGGAACGCCGCGGGGCTCCAGTCTGCTTTCGAAACACTTTGCAGCAGTGCCCGCGAGTGCGGCCCCATCACGGCAAGCACCGCGTACTGGCTGGTGACGTCGACGAGCACGCAGTGCCGCTCGTGCCCAATCGCCTTCTCGAGGTAGTCGAAGTCACGCGTCGCCTGCGCGGAGCCTGTGACGACGAGATACTGGTCTTCCGCCAGGCGCGTGAGCGTGACGTCCGACTCGTAAGCGCCGCGATCGTTCAGGATGCCGGAATAGATCGTGGTGCCGACCGGCACGGCTACGTCATTGGCGACGATGCCCTGCAGGACAGCTTCCGCGTCACGCCCCTTGACGAGCAGCTTGGCAAACGACGTCATGTCGAACAGCGCGACGCGTTCGCGGCAGGCGCGGTGCTCCGCGCCGCTCCACGGCAGCCAGTTCGGCTGGCCGAACGCGTACTCGATGCGCGCCTCGATGGGCTTTGGCGCGAAGAAGTTCGCGCGCTCCCAGCCCATCTTGCTGCCAAAGCAGGCGCCATCGGCGGCGAGCAGCGCATGGAGCGGCGAGCGACGGAATGGCCGCGCCGTGTCGAGTTCCCGATTTGGCCAGGGCATCGCATAGTGCAGGCCTAGTGTTTCCTTGACGCGGTCGTGCAGCCAGGTGTCGTTGCCGTTGAAGCGCGCAAAGCGGCGTATGTCCACGGGCCAGAGATCCATGGTCGGCTCGCCGGCCACGATCCACTCGGCCAGCGCCATGCCGGCGCCGCCCGCCGAGGCGATGCCCATCGAGTTGAAACCCGCGCCCACGAAGAAGCCGCGCAACTCGGGCGCCTCACCGAGAATGAAATTGTTGTCCGGCGTGAACGATTCCGGCCCGTTGTAGAACTGGCGAACCTGCGCGGTTTCAAGCGCCGGCACACGCTGCAATGCATTTTCCATCAGCACTTCGAACTGATCCCAGTCGTCGGGCAGCAGCTGAAACTCGAAGTTCTCCGGAATCCCGTTCATACCCCACGGCTTCGCATTCGGCTCGAAGCCGCCCATTACGAGGCCGCCCACTTCCTCCTTGAAGTAGATGAAGCCGTCGGGGTCGCGCATGACGGGCAAATCGGGATGCACGCCCGCGATGCGCTCGGTCACGATGTAATAGTGCTCCGCCGAATGCAGGGGCACCGTGACGCCGGCCAGCCGGCCGATCGCCTTCGCCCACTGCCCTGCGCAGTTCACGACGAGATCCGCCTGCAACGTGCCTTCGTCGCCGTCCTTGTTGCGCCACGTGACTCCGGTGACGACTCGCCCCGCGCGCGTGGCGGCCGTGTGCACGGCGGTGATTCGCGTGTTCTCGACCACGCGGGCGCCACGCATGCGCGCGCCGCGCGCGAGCGATTGCGTCAGGTCAGTCGGATTCGCCTTGCCGTCACCCGGGAGCCAGACTGCGCCAAGCAGGTCGTCGGCGCGCATCACTGGCCACAACTCGCCCGCCTCCCGCGGCCCGATGACGTCGCAGGTCACGCCATAGGCGCGCGCCGACGCGGCCGTGCGTTTCAGTTGGGTCATCCGCTCCGGCGTGCGCGCCACCGAGAGCGACCCGCATTGCTTCCAGCCGGTGGCCAGCCCCGTTTCGGCCTCGAGTTCGGCATAAAGGGTCGTGGAATAGCGAATGAGCTTCGTCATGCTGTGCTGCGCGCGCAACTGGCCGACCAGACTCGCCGCGTGCCACGTCGTACCGCACGAGAGCACGCCCTGTTCGAGCAGCACGATGTCGCTCCAACCGAGTTTCGCGAGATGGTAAGCCACGGAGCAGCCGACGATACCGCCGCCGATGATCACGACGCGCGCATGCGCAGGGACAGGGGTAGGCATAGGGTGGGCCTCGATGCGGAGTGAAATGCGTTGCGAGGACAGCTACCAGGCCAAATAATGCAACAAGATGCCACACAAAACAACTCAATTTGCCACAAGACGGGCGCGCTTGATGGGGGATATTTGCCTGGTCTGGGCGGCGTGGCATCGCGCACCCGCGAAAATACAACGACGATTCACCCCTCTTCGAGAGGAACGAATCGCTCGGCAATTTGTGGTATTTTGTGGCTTATCCTCGTGCGTCCAGTTCACGGGCACCGCCGCGCTTTCCTTTCCTGAAAGGCAACACCATGCCAGATGACCGCGCCGCCCCACCCCTTGCTCCACCCATGCCGCTGAACCGCCGTCTCGCCGTCGGACGCACCGACTACATTCTGCAAAGCCTCGATGCGAGCGGCTCAGTGAGTGTCGCCGACATGAGCATGACGCTCGGCGTCTCGCGCGAAACGATCCGTCGTGACCTCAAGGCGCTCGCGGAACAGGGCCGCCTGAGTCTCGTCCACGGCGGCGCGGCGAAGCGCGCGGTTGACGAACCGTCGCTTGCCACGCGCGAAGCGGCGAACGCTGCGGGCAAGGCGGCCATCGGCGCCGCGGCGGCGCAGCTCGTCGCCGACGGCATGGTCGTGCTGCTCGATTCGGGCTCCACCACGCTGGGCCTCGCCGCTGCGCTCACGAACCACAGCGACCTCACCGTTATCACCAACAGCCTGCCGATCGGCCTGCTCCTGTGCCGCGCGCCCGGCGTGAAAGTGATCGTGCTCGGTGGCGACATCGAGCCGAACGACGAAGCGGCATTCGGCATCGAGACGATGACCGCGCTCGCCCACTATCGCGTCGACCTTGTTTTTCTCGGCGTGAGCGGTATCTCGCCGGAGGGCGAATTCACCGATTACTCGCGGCTCGCCGCCGAGCAGCGGCATCTGATGATGAACGCCGGCAAGGCGGTCTACGTGCTCGCCGACCACACCAAGTTCGAGCACGGCACGCCCGTCCGAATCACGCCCGTGCCGCACATCGCAGGCGTCGTCGTCGATGCGCCGCCGCCGCCGCGTATCGCTCGTGCGTTCGAACTGCAGCAGTGGCGAGTGATCGTCGCGAGCGGCGAGCGCTGAGCCGCACACACGGGCGCTTGCCCATCCCTCTCCACATCGTTCCTCTGCGCGCACGTAGTGCCGGGTCGCGCTGCCGCTTGCCGCGCCGCATCTGACGCAATCGCTGCCAACGCATCCGCGTATCCCCTGGTGTTGTGGCAAATAGTGGCGTATTGACTGTTTTTGTTGCGCGGCCTAAAGTGACTTCAACACGCAGTCAGACAGTCAGAACAGACCTTCACGGAGACACCCCATGACGGCATCTTCCACGGCTTCCTCCCCTGCAGCTTCAGAAACCGGCGATCCGCTGCTCCTTACGCCCGGTCCACTCACCACCTCGCGCACCGTCAAAGCGGCAATGGTTCACGACTGGGGCTCGCGCGATGCGAACTTCATCGCAATCAACCGCTCAGTGCTCACGCGACTCGTCAGGATAGCGAACGGTTCGGACGACTGGGCGACGGTGCCCATGCAAGGTTCTGGCACCTTCGCCGTCGAGGCCATGCTCACGACCTTCGTGCCCGCCGACGGCGAGGTCCTCGTGCTGATCAACGGCGCCTATGGCAAGCGGGCGAAGCACATTCTCGATATCGCCGGGCGCAGGACCGTGGTGCACGAAACGGCCGAGGACACGCCGCCTGACCTCGCCGCGGTCGAAGCGCTGCTGGCGAGCAACCCGTCCATCACGCACGTGTTCACCGTTCACTGCGAGACGACCTCGGGCATTCTCAACCCCATCGCGCAGATCGGCGCACTGGCGGCCAGATACGGCAAGGGCTATCTCGTCGATTCGATGAGTGCCTTCGGCGCGTTGCCGATCGACGTGCAGGCCATGCACATCGACGCGGTCGCCGCATCGTCCAACAAGTGCATCGAAGGCGTCCCGGGCCTCGGCTTCGTGATCTGCCGCGTCGAAGCGCTCAAGCGCACACAGGGCAACGCCACCACGCTCGTGCTCGACCTGCACGACCAGTGGCTCAACATGGAGAAGACGAGCCAGTATCGCTTCACGCCGCCCACGCACGTGATCGTTGCCTTCCACCAGGCGCTCGATGAGTTCGATGCCGAAGGCGGCGTAGCCGGTCGCGGGGGACGCTATCGCAACAACTGCCGGATCCTGCTCGACGGCATGCGCGCGCTCGGCTTCAGGCCGCTGCTCGCGGACACGCTGCAGGCGCCGATCATCGTCACGTTCCATATGCCCGAGGACCCACTCTTCGTCTTTGCGCAGTTCTACGAAAGTTTGAAGGCGCGCGGCTTCGTGATCTATCCGGGCAAGCTGACCGTGGCCGACTCGTTCCGCATCGGCTGTATTGGCCGGATCGGCGAAAAGGAAATGCGCGCCGCACTCGCCGCGATCGGCGAAGTCCTCGAGGAAATGGGCATGGTCGGTCAGATCGAAAAAACAGCCTGAATGGAGATGCAATGAGCACGCTGAATGACACCGCAGTGGCCGTGAACGGTCGCGAATACCGCTTTCCCGCCGCGCCCGTCGTGGTGATCTGCCTCGACGGTTCCGAGCCGGCGTATATCGAGGAGGCCATCAAGGCAGGCCGCGCGCCGCATCTGGCCAAGCTGCTGCGCACCGGCACGAGCCGCATTGCGCAGTGCGTGATTCCGAGCTTCACCAACCCGAACAATCTCTCGATCCTCACGGGCCGCCCACCTAAAGTGCATGGTATTGCGGGCAACTACTTCTACGACCGTGCGAGCGGCGAAGAAGTGATGATGAACGACGCGCGTTTCCTGCGCGCACCCACGATCTTCGCGGCGTTCCACGACGCCGGCGCGAAGGTGGCGGTCGTCACCGCGAAGGACAAACTGCGCACGCTGCTCGGCAAGGGGCTCGACTTCGCGAGCGGCCGCGCCATCGCGTTCTCGGCCGAAAAAGCCGATCACGCGACACGCGAGCAGAACGGTCTCGGCGATGTGCTCGCGTTCGTTGGCAAGCCGCTGCCCGACGTATACTCCGCCGATCTCTCCGAGTTCGTGTTCGCCGCCGGCGTGAAGCTTCTCGATACGTTTCGCCCCGACCTGATGTATCTCTCGACGACCGACTACGTGCAGCACAAGGCAGCACCTGGAGCGCCGAAAGCCAACGACTTCTACGCAATGTTCGACCGCTACGTGGGCGAACTCGACGCCGCAGGCTGCCTACTCGCGATCACGGCGGACCACGGCATGAACGACAAGCACCGCGCGAATGGGGAGCCGGACGTGCTCTACCTCCAGGATCTGTTCGACGAGTGGACCGGGAAGGGTCGCGCGCGCGTGATCCTGCCGATCACCGATCCCTACGTCGCGCACCACGGCGCGCTCGGCTCGTTCGCCACCGTCTACCTGCCCGAGGGCACCGACACGGCAGGCGCGGCCACGCTCCTCGACAAGCTGCGCAACACCGAGGGCGTGGAACTCGCCCTGACGAGCGATGCCGCATGCGAGCGCTTCGAGCTGCCGCCCGACCGGATCGGCGACATTGTCGTGGTCGGCACGCGCGCCAAGGTGTTCGGCACGAGCGCCGCGCGCCACGACTTTTCCGGCCTGACCGAGCCGTTGCGCTCGCATGGCGGGATCTCTGAGCAGGACGTGCCGCTCATTGTCAACCGCAAGACCGACTGGCCGCAGGGCCGCGCGCTGCGCAATTTCGACATCTTCGATGTCGCGCTGAACCACGTCGCACAAGCCGCCGCCGCTTGACACACGTATCAACACGAAGGCCCCCGCACGCCGCCGCTCGCATTCGCGAGGGGGGCGCGCCCAACCGGATCATAGAACGAGGTATGCGATGAACGTCATGACCAAACCCGCATTCAAGCAGGAGTCCATGCGCATCGCCGGCCGGCAGGTCTCGACCGACGAAGTGATCGAAGTCTTCAACCCCTACACGAACGAAGTGGTCGGCACCGTGCCCGCGGGCCGTCCCGAACACGTGCAGGAAGCGTTCGCCAAAGCGCACGCCGCGCGCCCGCACCTCACGCGCTTCGAGCGGCAGCGCATCCTCCAGACGACCGCCGAAGCGCTGCGCGACCGCAAGGAGGACTTCGCGCGCCTCATCACCGCGGAGTCGGGTCTGTGCTGGAAAGATTCGCTCTACGAAGCAAGCCGCGCCTACGATGTCTGGTCGTTTGCCGCGCAACTCACGATCAAGGACGATGGTGAAGTCTACTCGTGCGACATCAGCCCGAACGGAAAGAACCGCAAGATCTTCACGACGCGTCTGCCGCTGCTCGGCGTGATTTCCGCCATTACGCCGTTCAACCATCCGCTGAACATGGTGAGCCACAAGCTCGCGCCGGCCATCGCAACGAACAACCGGGTGGTGCTCAAGCCCACCGAACTCACGCCGCTCACCGCGCTCGCGCTCGCCGACGTGCTCTACGAAGCGGGCCTGCCGCCCGAGATGCTGAGCGTCGTCACCGGCAATCCTCGCACGATGGGTGACAGCATGATCACGGACCCGCATTGCGACCTGGTCACGTTCACCGGCTCGGTACGCGTAGGCAAGTACATCGCACAGCACGCGGGCTACCGCCGGACCGTGCTGGAACTGGGCGGCAACGACCCGCTCATCGTCATGGAAGACGCCGACCTCGACCGCGCCGCGCTGCTTGCGGTGACGGGCGCGACCAGGAATTCCGGCCAGCGCTGCACGGCGGTCAAGCGCATTCTCGTGGTGGAAAGCGTGGCGGATGCCTTCGTCGAGCGAGTGCTCGTGCACGCGAAGAAGCTCAAGTGCGGCGACCCGATGGACCCCAGTGTCGACGTGGGGACGGTCATCAACGAAGCGGCCGCGCAACTGTTCGAGCGCCGCGTGGCCGACGCCGAAGCGCACGGTGCACGCGTGCTCTACGGCGCCCCCCGCCAGGGCGCGCTCTACGCCCCCACCGTCGTCGATCACGTGCCTTACGACTGCGAACTCGTGCGCGAGGAGACCTTCGGCCCGGTCATCCCGATCATTCGGGTTCCCAACCAGATCGAAGACGTCATCCGCATCTCGAACTCGACCGCCTACGGCCTCTCCTCGGGCGTCTGCACGAACCGCCTCGACTACACCACGAAGTTCGTCAACGAGCTGGAGGTCGGCACCGTGAACGTCTGGGAAGTGCCGGGTTTTCGCACCGAAATGTCGCCGTTCGGCGGCATCAAGGACTCCGGCAACGGCTACAAGGAAGGCATGGTCGAGGCGATGAAGAGCTACACCAACGTCAGGACCTGGTCCATGCCCTGGGAGTGACTGCAGCATCCGGCAGGATTGCGATGCAAGCCGCCAGCGCGCGGCCCTACGAGGTTTTTTTCAGCATCCGAACTCAAGGAAGGTTGAATATGAAAACTCAACTGATCGCCGCGGTGACCTGTGCCTTCGCCTTCGCAGCGGGCTCCGTGCATGCACAATCCGGCGTCGTGACCCTCTACAGCGCGGACGGTCTTCACGACGGCACGCCCAGCTGGTTCGGCAACCAGTTCGAAGCCTTCACGAAGGCAACGGGCATCAAGGTGCAATATATCGAGGCCGGGTCGAGCGGTGTGGTGGATCGTCTCGGCAAGGAGAAGTCGAATATTCAGGCCGACGTGCTCGTGACGTTGCCGCCGTTCATGCAGAAGGCCGCGGCCGACGGCCTGCTGCAACCCTACTCTCCGGCTGGCGCCGACAAGATCGCCGCGCGCGACAAGGATGCCAGGGGGCTGTACGTCGCCATGGTCGACAACTACCCCACGTTCATCTACAACTCCGCAGTGCTCAAGAGTGCGCCCAAGGCCTATACGGACCTGCTCGCTCCGCAGTTCAAGCAGAAGGTGCAGTACTCGACGCCGGGCCAGGCCGGTGACGGTACCGCGCTGATGTTGCAGACCTTCCACGCGTTCGACGGCAAGGACGGCGGCTTCGCGTATCTGCGCAAGCTCCAGGTGAACAACCTCGGGCCGTCGGCGTCCACGGGCAAGCTCACGGCGCTCGTGAACAAGGGCGAACTCTACGTCGCCAATGGCGATCTGCAGATGAACCTCTCGCAGATGCGCGACAACCCGAACATTTCGGTCTTCTTCCCCGCCGGCCCGAGCGGGCGCCGCGCCACGTTCTCGCTGCCCTACTACATCGGTCTCGTCGCCGGCGCGCCGCATACGGACAACGGCAAGAAGCTGATCGACTTCCTGCTGAGCGCCGAGGCCCAGCAGGACGTGAGCAAGTCCGCCTATGGCATGCCCGTGCGCACCGACGTGCATCCCACCGACGCCAACTTCAAGACGCTCAGCGCGATGCTGCAGGGCGTCGAAATCTGGGAGCCCGACTGGAACCAGGTCATGCACGACCTGAAGTCCGACGTGGCAACTTACAACCAGGCGATCTCGAGCAACTAATGGCCAATACCTTCACCATGGAACGCGGGCCTGCGCCGCAGGCCCCCGCGGTGCCGGCGGCGGTCGCGCACGGCGCCAGCGGAATCGGCTTCGAGAATGTCTCGGTGACGTACGGCGGCCAGACTATTCTCGACTCGCTCACGCTCACCGTGAAGCCCGGCGAGATCGTCGCGCTCATCGGCCCCTCGGGCTCCGGCAAGACGACCGCGCTGCGGGCCGTCGCGGGCTTCGTGCAGCCGAGCGCGGGACGCATCGTGATCGGCGCGCGCGACGTCACGCGTTTGCCACCGTATGCACGCAACATCGGCATGGTCGTGCAGAACTACGCGCTGTTTCCGCACATGCGCGTGGAAGACAACGTCGCCTTTGGCCTGCGTGCACGCGGCACCGACGCGGACGCGATCCGCACGCGGGTGCCCGAGTGCCTCGGCCTCGTCGGCATGTCGAAGTATGCGAAGCGCTATCCGCGCGAGCTCTCCGGCGGCCAGCAGCAGCGCGTGGCAATCGCGCGTGCGCTCGCGATCCAGCCCCAGGTGCTGCTGCTCGACGAGCCACTCTCCGCGCTCGACGCGCAGATCCGGCGCTCGATGCTCGACGAGCTGGCGAAGCTGCATCGCAGCCTGCCCTCGCTGACCGTGCTTTATGTGACGCACGATCAGACCGAGGCGCTCACACTCGCGAACCACATCGGCATCATGCGCGACGGCAAGCTGGTGGCCCACGGCGAGACCCAGGGGCTCTACCGGCATCCGCCGAACCGTTTTGCGGCGGAATTCCTCGGGCGTGCGAACGTGTTGCCGGCGCAGCAGCTGGTGCCCACGATCGACGGCTACGCGCGGGTGCGCTGCGGGGATTTTTCGATCGTCGGGCGCAATCATCACGGCCTGCCCGCCGCCAGCGCGTGTTACGTATGCGTGCGGCCGCACGATCTGCACTTCAGGCCGCGCACGGAAGCGTCCAATCGCGTGACGGGCGTCGTGCAGAGCGTGCAATGGCTTGGTGAACTGCACAGCGTCGTGCTCGATGTCGGCGGCGAAGCGCTACGTCTTACGCGTGCGCCGCTCGAAAGCCCGCCGGAGCCCGGCACGGCGATGTCCGTTCACTTCGACGCCGCGGACGTCACGCTCGTACCGGAGGTCGAAGGCCATGGCTGATCTCGTCATTGCGCCGCCCGCGCCGGCCGGCCGCTCCCCGGCCAGCTGGCGCGGCCTCTGGATCGCGCCGCCGCTCGTAGTGCTGGCGGCAATCTTCTTCTACCCGTTCGGCCTCATCGCGCTGCAGGCCCTGGGCGGCGGGGCCGACTCCAGCACTCACACGCTCACGCTCGCGAACTTCGCCGCCGTGCTGCATTCGCGACAGTTCCTGAGCGGGCTTTATCACACGATCGCCATCGCGGTCAGCGCGTCGGTGGGCTGCCTCGTGCTGGGCTTCGTGTTCTCGCTCGTGATCGCATTCGTGCCGTTTCCCGGCGCGCGCTTCGTCGGTCGGCTGATCGATACGTTCATCGCACTGCCAACCTTTCTCGTCGCGCTCGCCTTCACGTTCGTGTACGGCTCGGCGGGTCTGTTGAACCAGTCGTTGATGACGTTCTTCCACCTGAACCTGCCGCCCGTCGACTTCCTGTACACGCAGTGGGGCGTCGTGCTCTCCGAGGTGACGGTCTATACGCCGTTCATCATGCGCCCGCTGCTTGCCTGCTTCTCGCAGATCGACAACGCGCAGATCGAAGTGGCGAGCAGTCTCGGCGCGAAGCCGCTGCGCATCATCCGGCAGATCATCCTGCCCGCCGCGTTGCCCGCGCTGCTCGCCGGCGGCAGCCTCTGCCTGCTGCTGACCGTCAACGAGTTCGGCATCGTGCTGTTCATCGGCGCGAAAGACGTGATCACCCTGCCGCTGCTCATCTACGGCAAGGCGATTCAGGAGTTCGACTACACCACGGCCTGCGTGATCGCCGTCATCAATATCGCGCTGTCGCTCGGGCTCTACGCCTGCTACCGGACAGTCGTGTCACTTTGCGGAGGTCGCCGTGCTGCTTTGGGCTAAATGGGCAAAGGTGTCGACCTGGAGTGCGACGGCGCTGCTATTCGCCGCGATCTATGGATTGCCGGTCGCGATGATCGCGCTCGCCAGCGTGAGCGGACAGTGGAACGGCATTCTGCCGAGCCACCTGACGCTCGCGCACTACGCGCGGGTGTTCCACACGGATTCGGCCGACCAGTTGCGCGTGAGCGTGCTCACCGGGGCGCTCGCCAGTGCGGCGGCACTCGTGAGCGGCACATGGGCGGCACTCGCGTTGCGCGGTATGAAGGGGATGCCGAGACGCGTGCTCGACGTCGTCTTCTTCGTGCCGAGCGCGGTGCCGTCGGTTTCCATCGGGCTTGGATTGCTCGTCGCGTTCAGCCAGCCGCCCGTCCTGCTCAACGGCACGGCGTCGATCGTGTTTCTCGCCCATTTCCTGCTGATTTCGGCGTTCACGTACGGCAATGTGTCGGCGGGGCTCGCGCGACTGGCGCCGGAGTACGGCGAGGTCGCCGAAAGCCTCGGCGCGCGGCCGTTCTACCAGCTGACCCGCGTGACACTGCCGCTCATCGCACCGTATCTGCTCGCGTCGTTCAGCCTGAGCTTCGCGTTGTCGATGGGCGAACTGGGAGCGACGCTGATGATCTATCCACCTGGCTGGGTCACGCTGCCCGTGGGCATCTTCGCGCTGTCCGACCGTGGTGCGATCTTCGATGCGTCGACCCTCACGATGGTGCTGGGAGGCGGCACGCTGCTCGTGCTGCTCGCGCTCTCGCGCGTCTCGACCAAAGCGGCGGTGCGCTGATGATACTCGAGGAGGCAATCGAGGCAGGCGTGCAGGCCGTGTAGCCGAAAACAACACAAAGGAGGCGCCGGATGATCCTGATCGTGCTTCATCTCGCGGGCGGTGTCGCCCTGCTCACGTGGGGCCTGCACATGGTCGAGTCCGGGCTCATGCGCGCGTTCGGCGCCTCGCTGCGGCGCTTCATGGCGCGCAGCCTCGGCAACCGCTTCAATGCATTCTGTGCAGGACTCGCGATCACCGGCGCGCTGCAGAGCAGTACGGCAACTGGCATGATCGCGTCGTCCTTCGCGGCGCGCGGCCTGATGGGAGCGGTGACGGGACTCGCCGTGATGCTCGGCGCGAACGTGGGCTCGACGCTCATCGTGCAGGCGTTCTCGCTCGACCTCAGCTGGATTTCGCCCGCGTGCCTGCTCATCGGCATGGCTTTGTTCGAAAGGGGCAAGGGCTCGCGCAACCGCGATATCGGCCGGGCATCGATCGGGCTCGGACTCATGCTGCTCGCGCTCACGCTGCTCGTCTCGACGGTGCAGCCCGCGGAAACCGCGCCCGCGCTGCGTACGGTACTCGGCGCGCTGTCCGGCGAGCCCGTGCTCAACGCCGCGCTGGCGTGCGTGCTCACGTGGGCCGCGCATTCGAGCATTCCGGTCGTGTTGTTCGTGATGTCGCTCGCGAAGCTGCATACCGTGCCTCTGGACATCGCGATCGCCATGGTGCTCGGCGCGAACGTCGGGAGCGCGCTCAATCCGTACTTCGAGGCGGCGAAGGGGCACGATCTCAGCCGCCGCAGGCTGCCCGCCGGCAACCTGCTGCTGCGCGGCGGCGTGTGCGTGCTGCTGCTCGCCGTGTGCTCGCCGCTCGCGCGCCTGCTCGACACGCTGCCCGGCGACGCCAGCCGCACGATCGCCGATTTTCACACTGGCCTGAACGTCGCCATCGCGGTCGTGTTCATCGGACTGCTCGATCCGGTAGCGCGTCTGCTGGAGCGCATCATGCCCTCGCCCGCTGCGGGCGACGATACGTGCTCGCCGCGCTACCTCGACGAAAGCGCCTTGCAGTCTCCGCCGCTGGCGCTGGCGTGCGCGGCGCGCGAAGTGATCAGAATGAGCGAGATCGTCGAGGCGATGCTGCGCGAGAGCGTGCCGGTGCTGCTTGCCAATGACCGCCGCGCAGTGAGCGATGTCGCGAGCCGTGACGACACCGTGGACGTGCTCCACGACGCGATCAAGCGCTACGTCACCGAACTGACCCGCGAGTCGCTCAGCGAAGAGGACCGGCGCTGGGCATCGGACATCATGACCGCCGTGATCAATCTCGAGCATATCGGCGACATCATCGACAAGAATCTGCTCGAGATCGCACAGAAGAAGATCAAGATGCAGCTGAGCTTTTCGGCGGAAGGCACCGAAGAGCTGCGCATGCTGCATGACTCGGTGATCGACAGCTTTCGCCGCGCCCAGGCCCTGCTCGTGTCGGGGCGCACACAAACCGCCGCGCAGCTCATCGCCGACAAGCAGGCCCTGAGGCAACTCGAACGATCGGCGCGCGAACGCCACCTCGAACGGTTGCGCGACGGCCAGCCGGACAGCCTGGCCTCGAGTTCGCTGCATCTCGACGTGCTGCGCGATCTCGTGCGCATCCAGTCACATATTTGCGCGCTCGCTTATCCTTTGCTGGAACGCGACAAAGCGGATGAAGCGGCGGCGCAGGTTTGAGGGGGCGCCGCTCGCCTGGCGGTTGCTATACCGGCGCAATCGCCGGTTGTCGTTGGTGATTGCGTGCCATCCACTCGCTGAAGAGCTTCACTTTCGGCTGATGTGCCACGCACTCGGGATAGACAAAGTAATAGCGCGCGCCCGTTTCGATTACCGTGTCGAACGGCATGACAAGCCGCTTCGCCACGAGGTCGTCGTCGACCAGCGTGCGGTCGCCGATCGCAATGCCGAAGCCTTGCATGGCCGCGTTTGTGGCCAGATCGAGCGTTTCGAAACTCGGACCCATGTTTGCGTCCACCTGGGTCGCACCAACCTGATCGAGCCACTGTCTCCAGTCACGATGGTCTCGCGTCGGATGCAGCAGCGTAAATTGCGAGAGATCGTCGAACTGTGCGAGCGGCTTGCTGTTCAGCAGTTCCGGCGCGCATACCGGCGTGATCTGCTCGTCGAAGAGCGGCACCGCGTGAACATCGGCGCCTGGGGACGAACCGTAGATGATCGCGGCGTCGAACGGCTCGGCCTGGAAGTCGACGTCATGCTGCCAGGTTGCCGTAATCTGCACCAGCAAGTCTGGGTGCTCGCCCTGAAACCGCATGATTCTTGGCAACATCCAGCGCATGATGCAGGTCGGCACCTTCATGGCGAGATCGGTGCGCTGCCGCGTCAAGCGCGCCGACGTCTCCTCGATGCGCGCGAGGCCCTCCCTCACGACGGGCAGCAGCATCTCGCCTTCGGTCGTCAGCGTGAGCCCCTTCTTTCCTCTGATGAAAAGCGAAAACTTGTAGTAGTCCTCCAGCGAGAGGATCTGTCGGCTCACCGCGCCCTGCGTGAGACACAGGTGTTCTGCAGCACACGTGAAGCTGCGGTGGCGCGCGACCACTTCGAATACCTGCAGTGCGTTGAGTGGAGGAAGGCGTCGCATGGGGGATTCGCGTTTCCGGTTTGACGGAAGCAGGCTAGTGAAGGATCTTTGAAAGGAAGTCCTTCGCGCGACTGGACTTCGGCTGCGCAAAGAACGCCTCCTTGAGATCGTCTTCGACGATACACCCCTGGTCCATGAAGATCACGCGATTCGCCACCTTCTTCGCGAAGCCCATCTCGTGCGTGACGCACATCATCGTCATGCCTTCCTGGGCGAGTTCGACCATCACGTCCAGCACCTCGTTGATCATCTCCGGATCGAGTGCCGAGGTTGGCTCGTCGAACAGCATCGCAATCGGGTCCATCGACAACGCGCGGGCGATTGCGACACGCTGCTGCTGACCGCCGGAGAGCTGGGCAGGAAACTTGTCCGCGTGAGCGCGCAAGCCCACGCGATGCAGCAGCCCCAGGGCCTTTTGCGCGGCCTCGTCCTTGTGCCGGCCAAGCACCTTCACCTGTGCGAGCGTGAGGTTTTCGGTAATCGACATATGCGGGAAGAGTTCGAAATGCTGAAAAACCATGCCCACTTTCGAGCGCAGCTTCGACAGATTGGTCTTCCTGTCGCCGACCGACTCGCCGTTGATCCTGATCTCGCCGTTCTGAAACGGTTCGAGGCCGTTGACCGTCTTGATGAGCGTCGATTTTCCCGAGCCCGACGGCCCGCATACCACGACGACTTCACCTTTTTTCACTTCCGTCGTGCAGTCAGTGAGCACCTGGAACTGACCGTACCACTTCGATACGTTGCTAATGGTAATCATGTGGAAACCTGCTTCTGAAAAGCGTTGAAGTTCATGCGTTCAGCGGTGACGGGCACGCTGGTGGCGGCCTTCGAGCACACGTGCGTACCACGTGAGCGGAAAGCACATCGCGAAGTACAGCAGCGCGACCATCGCGTAGATCGGGAACGGACGAAACACGGCGTTCGTGATCATGGTCCCGGTCTTGGTCAGCTCGGTCAGGCCGATGATCGAGGTGAGCGCCGTACTCTTCACCACCTGCACGAGAAAGCCGACCGTGGGCGGCACGGCGATCTTCCATGCCTGCGGCCAGACGACGTAACGCAGTTGCTGAGGCCATGTCATGCCGAGGCTGGCCGCGGCGCTCCACTGCCCTCGTGGCACGGCTTCGACGCAGCCGCGCCAGATGTCGGCCAGGTAGGCGCTCGTGTAGAGCGTGAGCGTCACCGTTGCGGCGAGCCACGGCGACACTTCGATTCCCACGAGCGGCAGCCCGAAGAACGCGAGAAAGAGCTGCATCAGCAGTGGCGTGCCCTGGAACAGTTCGACGTACAGCACGGCGATGCGACGCAGCCAGGCCAACGGCGACACGCGCATCGCCAGCAGCACGAGGCCCGCGATGCCGCCTCCAACGAACGCACAAAGCGAGAGCAGGACGGTCCAGCGCGCGGCCAGCAGCAGATTGCGCGCGATGTCCCAGAGAGTGAACTCGACCATTACGGACGCTCCTTCGAAAGACCGGACGCCGCCATGCGGGCGCGACCGGAAAACCACGCGCGCAGGGTTGTGCGCGTGGCGCCGGCGCCGCGTGCCGTGCGTCCGGCGAAGAGGCCCTTGCCGAGCCGGTTGATGAGCAGCCGCAGCACGATCGACAGCAGGAGATAGATCACCGTGACGATCACGTAGCTCTCGAACGAGCGGAAGTTGCGCGACTGGATGAAGTTGGCTGCGTACGTCAGGTCGGGCACGGAAATCTGCGAGACGACGGCCGAGCCGAGCATCACGATCAGCACCTGGCCCAGCAGCGCCGGGAAGACGTTGGCGAGCGCCTGGGGCAGCACGACATGGCGGAAAACCTGCCGCCCCTGCAAGCCGAGCGCCATGGCCGCCTGGCGCTGGCCGCGAGGGACCGAGTCGATGCCGGCGCGCACGATCTCGGTCGCATAGGCCCCCAGATTCACGGTCATCGCCAATATCGCTGCCTGCATCTCGTTGATCTGCACGCCCAGCCCCGGCAGCCCGAAAAACACGAAGAAAAGCTGCACGAGAAAAGGCGTATTGCGAATCAGCTCGACGTAGGACGCAACCAGCGCGCGCACCCACCTCGGGCCCGCAACGGCAAGGCTCGCGCCGGCAATGCCGAGCAGGCCGCCCAACACGGTCGAGACCGCCGTCAGGCCTAGCGTCACTTCCACGCCGCGCGCGAGCATACCCGCGTAAAGACCGAAGTCACTAAAGTCGAATGTGTAAGTCATCGCTGCGCCGTCTGTCGTTCAGGTAAGCGGGAGCCGGAGCGCATCAAAGACTGGCCGGCAATGGAGCACGCAGCCATTTGAGCGAGATGGCGTTCATCGAGCCGTCCTTCTTTGCGGCCGCGATGGCGTCGTCGACCTTCTGCTTCAGGCGCGGCTCGTTCTTGTTCAGGCCAACGTGGTCTGGCGAGCTGAACAAGGAGAACTTCTGCTCCGGATCGTTGGCGGGATGACGGGCCATGATGGTCGCGCCAACGTCATTGCCAACCACGAGCAGTTGGGCCTGACCGGAGAGGAATGCGGAAATCGCGCCGTTCGGGTCGTCAAAGCGCTTGATGACCGCGGAAGGCGGCGCCACCTTGGACACGCTCAGATCTTCGAGCGTGCCGCGCGCGACGGCGACCGTCTTGCCGGCCAGATCGCCGGCATTCTTCACCGCCAGCGATTTCGGCCCGAATACCGCGAGATAGTACGGCGCATACGGCTGCGAGAAGTCGATGACCTTCGCGCGCTCGGGCGTCTGGCCAACTGAAAGCAGTATGTCCGCCTTGTGATCCGCCAGATAGGCCATGCGGTTGTCGCCCGTCACTTGCACGAGTTCGACCTTCGCATTCAGGGCCTTGCCGATCAGATTGGCCACGTCGATGTCGTAGCCCTGCGGCTTCATGTCGGGTCCGATCGATCCAAACGGCGGATAGTCCTCGAATACGCCGACACGCACGACGCCCGATTTCGCAATCGTGTCGAGCGCGTCCGCATGCGCGAGCGGCGCGAACGCGCTGAGGCCGGCCATGCCGGCAAGCGCGAAGGCTGCGATGGTGCGAGCCGCGAGGCGCTGCATGGGGTTCGTGGTGACGTGAGTGGTGTTCATGACGGATGTCTCCTTCCAACTGCTTCTTTGGGGGGTAAAAAATTTCGACGCGAAATTTCAGTGCGCGGTATGCGCCGGAATCAGCCTGCACGCGTGGGCCGGCATCTCGGCGAGCACGGGTCGCCCCACTTCGAGGTCCGGCGTCTCGCGGGGGGTGGTAGCGGCAGTGAGCGTGAAGCCGTCGCAATCGATCGTCGCTTCGATCTGCGCGCCCACGTCGCGAACAAACGTCACCTTGCCGGCCACGACGTTCGGACCGGGATTCGCAGTCATCGGCCGCACACACACGTCTTCCGGACGAATCAGCAGGCGGATGTCGCCCGAGCGCTCCGGCGCGCGCATCGCGGCATTGACGGCGATCCGCTGGCCGCCCGGCAGCGCGATGCCGGCGTCGGCTTCGAGCGTCACGGGCAAGATGTTGCCGAGGCCGATGAAGTCCGCCACGAATTCATTCACGGGATCGCGGTAGATGTCGAGCGGCCTGCCGACCTGGGCGATGCGCCCTTTCTGCATCACGACGATCTCGTCGGCCATCGTCATCGCTTCGCGCTGGTCATGCGTGACCATGATCGTCGTGATGCCAAGCCGCTGTTGCAGCAGGCGAATCTCGACCTGCATCGCTTCACGCAGCTTCGCATCGAGCGCCGAAAGCGGCTCGTCGAGCAGCAGCAGTTTCGGCGACGAGGCAATCGCACGCGCAATCGCCACGCGCTGGCGCTGCCCGCCGGAAAGCTGCGTAACGGGCCGGTTCGCCATGTGCGGAAGCTGGATCAGGTCGAGCAGTTCGGCCACGCGCTTCGCTTGTGCGCGCTTGTCCACGCCACGCAAACGCAGCGGATAGGCGACATTGGCGGCAACGGTCATATGCGGGAACAGCGCGAGCGACTGAAACACCATGCCAAAGTCGCGCCGGTTGGCCGGCACCTGCGTGAGGTCGCGCCCCGCGAATATCACCGATCCGGAAGTCGGCGTCTCCAGGCCCGCGATGATACGCAGCAGGGTTGTCTTGCCGCAGCCCGAAGGCCCGAGAAAACACACCAGCTTGTCGTCCGGAACGTTGAGATCGACGTGGTCGACCGCGAACGCGTTGTGAAAGCGCTTGGTGATGGCCTGCAAAGACAGATGAGTCATGAGAGTTCCTTTGTGCCCGGGGACCGCGTGAGGGGCGGCGATCAGAGCGCCACGCCTTCGTCGCCGACGAGCTTTTCGAGCAGCCAGATCAAGGCGAAGTCGATCAGCACGATGAAGACCGCGAACGAAAACACGGTTGGGTCGAGCGACGAAACGGTGCGGCTGTAGAGCCAGACAGGCAGCGTCATCGTGTTGATGCCGTAGAGGAAGAACGTCACCGTGAATTCGTTAAACGAAATGATGAATGCGAAGAGCATGCCCGCGAGAATGCCGGGACGCATGAGCGGCAGCACGACGTCGACGAGCGCACGCCGCGGGCTCGCACCCATCACGCAGGCGGCTTCCTCGAACTCCGGTCCGATCGACGCAACCGATGCCGCGCAGTTCTTCACCGTGAACGGCAGCGCCAGGATGACGTGCGCAATGACGAGCCGCCCCATGCCCAGTTCCACCGGCAGGACATTGAAGACGAGCAGCAGCGAAAGCCCCAGCATCACGAGCGGATAGACGAGCGGCAGCGCGACCAGTTGCTCGATCACGGCCTTGCCGCGAAAGCGGTAGCGCGAGAGCGCGTAGGCAGCGGGCACGGAAACGGCGGCGGCGATGAACATCGTCGAGACCGCGACGATGAGGCTCGTCGTGAGCGCCGTGCCCATGGACAGCACGTCGCTCGCATCGGGCGACACGAACGTGTGCCATGCGGCCCGATACCAGTGCAGGCCGAAGCTCTGTGGCGGAAATTCGAGCGTGTCCGAATTGCCGAACGACATCGTGATCATCGTCAGAATCGGCAGCGCGGCGAGAAAGAGCACGATCGTCGCGAACCATCCGGTCAGGCGGCTGAGGCGGCCGGGCATCGTCAGGGGAATACGCAAGGCATTCATGAGCGGGACTCCGCGTGGCGTTGCAGGTTGCGCACCAGTCGTTGCGAGATGGCCATCACCGCAAGCGTCGCGGCCATCAGAACGACACCCGAGGCAGACGCGGCCGGCCAGTTCAGCAACGGCGCGACCTGATCGTGCACGAGCACGGCGAGCATCGGCACGCGGCGTCCGCCCAGCAGCAATGGCACCGCGAACGCGCTGGCGTTATAGGCGAACACGAGCAGCGCGCCCGAGACGATGCCAGGCATCGCCAGCGGCAGCATCACGTGGCGCAGCGTCTGCCAGCGGCTTGCGCCGAGGGTAGCCGCCGCCTCTTCGTACGAGCGCGACACCGCACGCATCGCGCTCGAGATGGGAAGCACGGCGAGCGGGAACGCCGTTTGAATCAGTCCGAGCAGCACGCCGTTCTCGCGATACAGCCACGACACCGGACGCCCGATCAGGCCGGTGGCCATGAGCACGTGATTGACGAGGCCCGCAGGCCCCAGCATCACGAGCCACCCGTAGCCCTGCAGCAGCAGATTGACCAGCAGCGGCAGCAGCACACCGGCCAGCAGGAGGCGCCGCGCGGTGCGCGACTGCGTACGCGCCATCGCGAGTGCCACGGGAATCGCCAGCACGACGGCGACGATCATGCTCTGGAAAGCCAGCCGCAAGGTCAGCCAGAGCGAGCGCAGGAAGTAGGCGTCCCCGAGGTCGACGTAATTCTGCAGCGTGAAGGCATGCCACTCGTTGCCTGGCACACCAAAGCTCATGCGCAGCACGGCGAGCGCCGCCGCGATCAGCACGGCGAGAAACGCGAGGATCGGCGCGAGCAGCAGCAACGGCGGCACGCGCGGCAGCGCCGTTGCGGTGCCGGGCTGGGCTGTCGATTCGCCGGCCTGCGCCGGCGTGCCCGCGCGATGTGAAGAGAGGGCTGACATGGCGCTTACGCGGAAAAGATCTCGGTGAAGCGCTTGATCCACGCAGGCTGCAACGCGGCGAGCGCCTTGTCGTCGTGGAGCACGGCCTTCTCGGCGATCTGCTGCGGCGACGGCACGAAGGCGCGGCTTTCGGCGGGAATGACCGCGCGCGAGTTCACCGGACCGTTGAGCACGTCGGCGGCCATGCGGCCCTGCACGCCGGCATCGAGCGAATGATTGATGAAGGCATGGATGAGATCGACATCGCCGGGATGCGACTTCGGAATCACCGTAAACATCAGCTGGGTTGCGAAGCCCTCTTTCATGCCGTAGGTCACGGCCATCTTGTACTCGGGCTTGCGGATCTGCTCCGGGAAGAATGCCGGTGCATAGATGCCGCCGATGTCGAGCGAGCCGGTGCGGAACAGGTCGGCGACCTGGTTCGGGTTTT
This sequence comes from Paraburkholderia sp. BR10141, assembly GCF_056155635.1. Classification (NCBI taxonomy): domain Bacteria; kingdom Pseudomonadati; phylum Pseudomonadota; class Betaproteobacteria; order Burkholderiales; family Burkholderiaceae; genus Paraburkholderia; species Paraburkholderia sp. BR10141. The sequence goes on from NZ_JBMIQH010000003.1 coordinate 135,975, forward strand.
CGCCGAGCGTCAGCACGCGGTCCTTCAACTGGGCGAGCTTCTTGAACCCCGGATCGATGTTCTGCTGCGAACCGCCCGCCATCTTCGCGGCGATGATCGCGAGATCGACCGCTTCAGCCCACTCGGGCGGCGGCAGGAACAGGCGTCCCGCATACTTCGGATCCCAAAGGGCTTCGTACGTCGAGGGGGCGGCCTTCACGGTGGACGTGTTGTAGACGAGGCCGTCCGACCACAGCAGGTAGCCGACGCCGAATCCATTGGCGCCCGTGCGGTATTGCGGCGCGACGTCTTTCAGGTTGGGCAGCTTGTTCAGATCCGGCTTCATCAGCAGGCCCGCATCGGCGAGACCGGAGGCGCCGACCCCGGCAAGCGTGATCACGTCGTAGGTCGGCCGGTCGCCGGCCGCCTTGAGTTTCGCGACCATGCCGGAGGTGCCATCGGCGCGGTCGGCGATGACCTGCGCGCCGGTCTTCTGGCTGAACGTGGCGGCGATGTTGCGCAAGGCCGCTGCGCCGGTGTCGTCGGACCAGGTGAGCAGCCGCAGGGTCTTGCCCGCATAGCTCTTTTCCTGTGCCCTGGCAGTACTGATGAATGGCATGGGCAAGGCCGATGCCGCCAGAGCCGTGCCGATTGCCTGAATGGCCTGCCTTCTCCCCAGCTTGATCCCCTGCATGGTCATCTCCTGATTGAACCGTATGGGCGCTGCCCAATGCGCGCTGCCATTACCAAAAATCACGCGAACGTGCTGCGTGAATGGACTCTACGTGCGTCAAAAACCCGCAACAAACGAAATCTCTGCATGCGCGCCATGACAAAAGCTCATGCACCGCGAACGTTTTCCGGAGCCGCGGCGGCCCCGGCAGGCATGAGCACCTGCTTGATTTCCTGGAAGGCGGCGAGCCCGAACGGACCCAGCTCGCGCCCGATGCTGCTGCGCTTGTAGCCGCCCCATGAGGTCTGAGGAAAGATGACCTGCGGCGCGTTGATCCAGACGACGCCCGCTTCCAGTTCGGCCGCCACGCGCCTGCCCCGCCCGGCGTCACGCGTGACGACCGTGGCGACCAGGCCGAACTCGGTATCGTTGGCCGCGCCGATGGCCTCGTCCTCGGTATCGAAGCTGCGCAGACACAGCACGGGGCCGAAGATCTCGTCGCGCCACAGCGGGCTTTCGGCCGGGATATCGACGAACATCGTCGGTTTCACAAAGTAGCCGGGACCGGCTGGCGCCTCGCCTTCGATCACGAGACGCGCGCCGTCGGCCTTGCCGTGCGCGATGCAGCGCTGCACGCGGTCGTACTGCGCGCGGTTGGTGAGTGGCCCCATCTGCACGCCGGGCTGGAAAGGATCGCCGACGACCGTGCGCGTTGCGCGGTCGGCGAGCCGCGCCGCGAGTGCGTCCGCTATCGGTCGCTCGACCAGTACGCGCGAAGTGGCCGAGCACATCTGGCCGGCATTGAAGAACGCGCCGCCCGCAACGAGGTCGGTGGCGAGATCGAGGTCCGCATCGGCGAACACGATAATGGAGGACTTTCCGCCCAGTTCCAGACTCACGCCTTTGATCGTATCCGCAGCGGTTTTCATGACCTGCGCCCCAACCGCAGTGCTGCCGGTAAAGGAAACCTTCGCGACGAGCGGGTGTGACGCCAACGGCGCCCCGACTTCGGTGCCCGTGCCCGTCACGACGTTGACCACGCCTCTCGGCACACCGGCCTCCGCGATGATTGCCGCAAGCTCCAGCTCAGGCAGGGGCGTTATTTCGGATGGCTTGAGAATGACGGTGCAGCCGGCCGCAAGCGCAGGCGCGAGCTTCCACGCCGTCGTGACCATCGGGAAATTCCACGGCACGATCAGCGCGACCACGCCCGCCGGCTCGCGCCGGACGCTCGCCCGATAGTCGTCGCTGGGAATGGCAACCACGGACTCGCCGACTGCGTCGAGTTGTTCGGCGAGGCCCGCGTAGTACTCGAACGTGGCGATCACGTCGCTCACGTCGATTCGCGCTTCCTCCAGCGGTTTGCCGTTGTTGAGCGACTGCAGCGCCGCCAGATGCTCGCGCCGGTCGCTCACGCCGCTGGCGATCGCACGCAGCAAGGTTGCACGCTGCGCGGCGGTTGTCTTCTTCCAGGTGCGGAAGGCCCGCGCGGCGGCACGCACCGCGCAATCGACATCGGCGGCGTTGCCAGCCTCGACGTGGGCAATCGTTTCTTCGGTCGATGGGTTGACGACCGTCAGACGCCGCCCGCCCTCGCCCGCGCACCAGAAGCCGTCGATGTAGAGCTGCGTACGCAGCTCGAACCCTTCATGCTGCTTCATGCCGGCACCCGCGCAAACCAGTCGGCTTCGTTCACTTCGACCACGGTCGGAATGTCGCGCGATACGGCTTGCTGCAGCTCGGCAGCAAGCGCATCGGGCGTATCCACGCGAGCCGCCACGCAGCCGAAACCGCGCGCCAGTGCGAGAAAATCCGGCGTGTGGATATCGACGCCGACCGGCACGATGTCGCGCGCCGTCATGTAGCGGCGAATCTCGCCGTAGCCGAAGTTGTTCCACAAGAGAACCACCACGGGTACCCTGGCTTCCACGGCGCTCGCGAGTTCCGGCAGCGTGAACTGCAGACCGCCGTCGCCGATCAGGCAAACCACGGGGCGATCGGGCGCCGCGAGCTTCGCGCCAATCGCCGCGGGAAGCCCATAGCCCAGCGTGCCGTAGCCAGTCGACGAGTTGAACCATGAACGCGGCTGCGGTGCGTCGTGCACGAAGTTGCCCGCATACACGGGACTGGTCGAGTCGCCCGCGATGATGACGTGTGGTAACGCGGCAGTGATCGTGTCGACAAGGCGCTTCTGCGAGCGTGTCGGCGCGTCGTAGCCGGCCTCCACGGCCTGCCGCGCGAGCGCGACCCGCTGCGCGCCCCACTCGCGCTGACGCGCCGACATGATGCGTTCATGCAGCCGCGTCGACAGGCTGCCAAGCGCTTGCCGCGAGTCGGCGGGGATGGCCACGTCGGGACTGAAGTTGCGCATCAGTTGCTGCGCGTCGATGTCGATGCGGATCAGCCGGCCCTCGATCGAAAAGCCGCCGTCGAACACCACGTCGTAGTCGGTTTCGCCCAACTCGGTGCCGACCGCGAGCACGACGTCCGCTTCGCGGGCCAGCGCCCGCGTTGGCGGCAGCGATTGCGTCGAGCCGAGCAACAGCGGATGCTCGGGCGGCAGCAAGCCCTTGGCGTTGATCGTCAGCGCAACCGGCGCCTGCAGGCGCTCGGCGAGTTCCTGCAGTTCGGCCGCGGCGTGCAGCGCGCCACCGCCAGCGAGAATCAGTGGACGGCGCGCCGTGGCAAGCAGGTCTGCCGCCGCAGCGAGGGCCACCGGGCACCCCGCCGGCCTCGCTGGCAGGACGACTGGCATCAGGTTCATGCCGCGAGCGGGTGCGACGATTACGTCCAGCGGAATCTCGATGTGCACCGGACGCGGCCGCGCGCCGCCGAAAACGGCGAATGCGCGGGCCAGCACCTGGGGCAGTTCCGCAGCATCGAGCAGCGTGTGCGAGAACGCGGTGAGCCCAGTGAATACGTCGCGCTGCGATGGCAGTTCGTGCAGGCGTCCGTCTCCGTTGCCCAGTTCGCGGCGTGCATTCACGCTCGATATCACCAGCATCGGAATGGAGTCGGCATACGCCTGTGCCATCGCGGTCGCGATGTTTGTCATGCCAGGCCCCGTGATGATGAAGCACACGCCCGGTTTCCCGGTCACGCGTGCATAGCCGTCCGCCATGAAGCCCGCGCCCTGTTCATGGCGCGGCGTGACGTGGCGGATGGACGAAGCGGCGAGACCCCGATAAAGCTCGACCGTATGCACGCCCGGAATGCCGAACACGTACTGGACGCCGTATCCTTCGAGCAGGGTGACGAGTGCCTCGCCGCAGGTTTGGCCCGTTGTATGGGGCCATTGCATTGGCCGCGCGCCGGCTTCCTCGAAGCTGGCGGTGAATTCCGGATAGTTCATGGATGGTCGCGTTCCTGGTTGGTACCGTCCGATGCAGATGCCGGCCCGATTGGCCTATGCACACGCATCTGCGTCGTTGTCCAAACCATTCTCGGCGGCGCCGCGCGGCGCGGACAATCGATATGTTTTCATGCGGTGCATGAGCTTCTTGCATGACCTGAGGAAAACCCGCCTATGCACGGCGAGGTGCGAGGGTTTACGCCGATCCATGACGGGAGGACATGCGTCGCATGAAATTATTTCGATTGTTCGTGTCCCGCCTCGCGCAGAAAATGCATTCACCGAATGCTTTTTAAGCATCCGACTGAATGCAACTGGAGCGAATCGTGAACATGGAATATTTCCAGCCCCTGGGCGGCAACGCGATGCCGCGCTGCGGCGGGATCGCGACGATGATGCGACTGCCCAACGTGGAGAACGCCGAAGGGCTCGATGCCTGCTTCGTTGGCGTGCCGTTCGATCTGGGCACATCGAATCGCACCGGCGCGCGCTACGGGCCGCGCCAGATTCGCACCGAATCGGTGTTGCTGCGCCCGTACAACATGGCGACACGCGCCGCGCCGTTCGATTCGCTGCGCGTCGCGGATATCGGCGATGTCGCGATCAATCCGTACAACCTCCCCGATTCGATCGCACGGATCGAGACGGCCTACGACGCCATCCTGAGCCACGGCGCTACGCCGGTCACGCTAGGCGGCGACCATACGATCACGCTGCCGATCCTGCGTGCCATTCATCGCAAGCACGGCAAGGTCGGCCTGATACACGTCGACGCGCACGCGGATGTCAACGACACGATGATGGGCGAGAAGATTGCGCACGGCACACCGTTTCGCCGCGCGGTCGAGGAAGGGCTGCTCGACTGCCAGCGTGTGGTGCAGATCGGTCTGCGCGGCACCGGCTACGCCGCAGAAGACTTCGACTGGTGTCGCGAACAGGGTTTTCGCGTAGTGCAGGCCGAGGAGTGCTGGAACCGCTCGCTCGAACCGCTGATGGCAGAGGTGCGCGAGCGCGTTGGCGGAGGGCCGGTGTATCTGAGTTTCGATATCGACGGCATCGACCCGGCGTACGCGCCCGGTACCGGCACGCCGGAGATCGCAGGACTGACGGTCCCGCAAGCCCTCGAAATCATTCGTGGCGCATGGGGGCTCGACCTGGTGGGCGCGGATGTGGTCGAAGTCGCCCCGCCGTACGATCCGTTCGGCACCACCGCCCTGCTTGCCGCCAATCTCGCTTATGAAGCGCTTTGCGTACTGCCGGGTGTGAAGCGCCGCGCGTGACTCGGGATATCGCGAAGCTTGGCGGCGACCCCGCTCTGCTGCCGTCAGTCTTTAGATATCGGATTATCGTGCGACGTGATCGGTTCGCGCCAGGTGATCCTCCAGCCTGCGCAGGCCCATTGTCAGCGCCAACGTCATCAGCCAGTATGCTGCGGCAATCGCCAGGTAAGGCTCCCAATAGCGGCCGTAAGCGCCGGCCACTGTGCGTGCAGCGTAGGCCATCTCACCGAGACCGATTGCCGAGATCAACGACGTGTCCTTGAGCAGCGATATCACGTTGTTGCCCAGTGGAGGCAGCATGCGCCGGAAGGCTTGGGGGATCACAACATAACGCATCATCTGCCCGTGCGTCATGCCCAGCGATTGGCCCGCCTGCCTCTGGCCGATCGCAATCGACTGGATGCCTGCGCGAAACACCTCGGAGATATAGGCGCTGGAATTCAGCGTCAGCGCCGCTACGCCGGAGATCAGCGCCCCGTGATTCTGCTTCAAGGTTCGAGCCAGATCGCCGCTGATCAACAGCCCGTGCACCGGATGGATGAACACCGGCATCACCGCGAAATGCATCAGCAAGATCTGCACGAACAACGGCGTGCCGCGAAAGAAACTCACATAAGCCGTCGACGGCCAGCGCAGCACATATTTGCACGCCGCCCGCCACGGCTGATGCCTCGCGTCGGCAAGCCGCGCGAGCGCCAACAAGAGGCCCAAGGCGCAGCCCATCAGCACGCAGGCCACCGTCGTGCCAACGGTGACCAACGCCCCCTCCCAGAACAGTTGCCTGTACTCCACCAGGATGTCCGGGCGGAACCAGCCGAACCACATGACCGGATTGCTGTCTTCCATGCTCGCTTTCAATAAAAGGCTGAAGCTCGGGCGGGCCCGGCGCGCGCCGGTGCATCACGCCATTATTGCGGCTTGAAGTCCTGGTTGAACCACTTCTTGTAAATCACGTTGTAGCTGCCATCTGCGCGGATCGCAGCCAACCCGGCGTTAATCTTGTCCAGCAGGGCCTTGTCGCCTTTGCGGACCACGATTCCGTAGTATTCCTTGGGGAAATTCGCGTCTTCCACGGTCTTGAGGCCAGGATTCTGCGATACCCGGTACGCAATGACACCGTTGTCGCCAATTGCCGCGTCTACACCACCTGAGGCGAGTTCGGAAATGATGAGCGGCGTGCTCTCGAAACGTCGGATATTCGGGTTGGTCTTGCCCACCTCACGGCTCATGACATCGTCGGCCGTGGAACCGCTCACCACGGAGACCTTCTTGCCATCCAGGTCCTTCAGCGACTTCACAGGACTGTTCTTCGGCACCGCGATCAGCTGGCGTGCGTCGAAATACGGCGCCGAGAAGTCAAAACTCTGCTTACGCTTATCGTTGATCGTGACGCCGGAGATGACCAGGTCCACGTCGCCATTGTTGAGCGACGCGAAGATGCTCGTGAACGGCGTGTTCACGATACGCAGTTTCATATGCTGCTGCCTCGCGATCGCGTCGATGATGTCGATGTCAAAGCCTACGATCTGCTTGTCCTTGTTTTCAAACGCGAACGGTGTATAGGTCGCGCTCGATGCCACAACCAGTTCGCGGTCTTCCGCGTGCGCGGCGACTGACCAGATGGCACAGGCTGCCACCGAGGCGGCAAGGGTGAGGAGGATTTTTTTCACAGCGTCGTCGCCCCGGGACAAGAAAAGTTGGAAAAGTATATAGCAAACCACTAAAAAGCCTATCAGCCAAAATTCGTCTACATCCCGTTTCGATCGCGGCGCATGGCAACCGTAACGCGTCACGTTAAGCAGGCCTGCTGGCTATAGGTGGACCGCCGCGCGTCATTAGCATTCGACAATCCATTCGTAGTGCCACGCAGATCCGCGTTCCTATAATGGCCCGGCGTATCAACTCATCCTTTCACCCCGGAGCCATCTTCATGATTCGACGCACTCTGCCCATTCTCGCCGCGCTCGCGTTCGTGCTGCCGTTTGCCAGCGGTCCCGCCTACTCCGCCGGCGCGCCGACGCCGCTCAAGGTGGGCGTGGCCGGTGGCGTAGACGAGCAAATCTGGGAGGTCGTCACGCAGGTTGCAAAAAAGGACGGGCTAGACGTGGAGGCCATCGTCATCAGCGGTACCGCGAGCCCGAATGAGGCGCTGAACAACGGCGATCTGAACGCCAATTCCTTCCAGCACATTCCGTATCTGCGCGATCAGGTCAAGTCGCGCGGCTACAAGATCGTGGCGGCTGGCGACACGTATATTTCGCCCATCGGCTTCTATTCGAAGAAGTACAAGTCGCTCGAGGCGCTTCCTGTCGGTGCAACGGTCAGCATTCCTGCCGACCCGAGCAACCAGACCCGGGCCCTCGTGATCCTGCGCGATCACAAGCTCATCACGTTGCGCGACGGCTTCGATCCCTACACCGGCACCGCTTCGCTACAGGACGTGCGCTCCAACCCCCGCAAGCTGAATTTCGTCGAGGCGGACCCGCTGGTCCAGGCGCGCTCGCTGCCCGACGTGGATGCCGCGGCCATCGTCAATAACGTGGCGTCCGAGGCGGGACTGTACGCCACGCGTGACGGCATCGCCGTCGAGCACAAGGAACACAACCCCTACGTGAACATCATCGCGGTGCGCGAGCAGGACCGCAACGCGCCGTGGGTGCCGAAGCTCGTCAAGGCGTATCAGTCAGAGGAAGTCAGACACTTTATCCAGACACACTTCAATGGGTCGGTGATTCCCGCATTCTGATATTGCGCATGCCTGCGCATGCTTCCATCGAGGTGAAACGTTATGTCGCCAACCCTGGCTGACCGCTACGTGCAGGCCCTGCTGCAGACCCTGCTCATGGTGGGTGCCTCCATGCTGATCGCGATCGTCGCTGGCATGCTGCTCGCGATCGTGCTCACGGTGAGCGCACCAGGCGGACTTTATCCGCGACCGTTACTGCACAAGGCGCTCTCGACCGCCATCAACATGTTCCGCGCGATCCCCTTCATCATCCTGCTGGTTGCACTGCTGCCGGTCACGCGCTTCATTGTCGGTACGACGCTGGGCGCGTGGGCTGCCGTCGTGCCGTTGAGCGCGAACCTGATTCCGTTCTTTGCGCGCATCGTCCAGGTCAATCTCGGGGGCGTGGAGCCAGGGCTCATCGAAGCCGCGCGCGCGATGGGCTGCAAACGCTCCCAGATCGTCCACCACGTGCTGTTGCCCGAAGCGCTGCCGGGCATTCTCGGCGGCGTCACGGTAACGGCAATCGCGATGATCGACATGTCGGCGATGGCTGGCGCCGTCGGGGGCGGCGGCCTTGGCGACATGGCGATTCGCTATGGCTACGAACGCTACGAGACCCAGGTAATGATCGTCGTGATCTTTATTCTGGTCGCGCTCGTATCGGTGATTCAGCTGGTCGGCGAGTATTTTGCGCGCCGTGTCGATCGCAAGCGCTGACGACACCCAGCCGCGCTGGGAAATCCGTCGAGTTACCGGTGGTGATATTTCGAATCCACTTCGTTGATCGCCGCGACGTTCCCCGCGCTACGCCCGTTTTCGTCGAACGTGTTGTCCAGAAACGCGTCGGCAATGGCCTTGGCCACCTCCGGCCCGATCACGCGCGAACCCATTGTGATGATCTGCGCATTGTTCGAGAGCGCCGCGCGTTCCGCCGAATAGGTGTCGTGGCACAGCGCGGCGCGAATGCCCGGCACCTTGTTCGCCGAAATGCTGACACCGATGCCGGTGCCGCACACGAGAATCGCGCGGTCATATGCGCCGCTGATCACGCCCGACGCCACGCGGTCCGAGAGATTGGCGTAAAACTCGTTCGGATTCGCTTCGTTGCTCGACACTTCGAAAACGTCGAAACGATCTTTCAGATAGTCGGCCAGCACCCGGGCCAATCCGACTCCGGCACTGTCGCCTCCAATGGCCACTTTCATGACGATCTCCTTGAGAATAAGGGTTGGCAAGCCCGCATCGAGGTCAGAGCACTGCCCCGACGCGCTTCAATATGTCCAGATACCCGCTCACATCCCACGCCGAACGGCCGATGAAGAGCCCGTCGATATTCGGGCAGGCGGTGAGCTCCGCGCAGTTGTCGGGGTTGACCGAGCCGCCGTACAGGCACGGGATGCGGCGGCCGAGAATCGCCTGCGCGACCTGAATGATTTCCGCCTGTCGCGCATCGGCGTACTCGGGGCTGGCGGGAACACCACGTTCGCCAATGGCCCACACCGGCTCGTACGCGAGCAGAATCGGCGCTGCGCGCTGTTCCGTACTGAGTCTTGCCAGCGCAGCGCGGACCTCGCCAGCCAGCACTTCTGCAGCGCGGCCGCTTTGCTTGTCGGCGAGCGTCTCGCCAACACAGATCAAGGGCGTCAGCCCATGGCGCACGGCTGCCTCGACCTTGAGGCCAACGGTGTCGTCAGTTTCGCCGAAATGCTCGCGCCGTTCGGAATGACCGAGTTCGACGAGGTCCATGCCGCAATCGACCAGCATCGGCGGCGCTATCTCACCGGTCCAGGCGCCGTGCTCGGCCCAATGCATGTTTTGCGCGCCGACCTTGATGTCGGTCTCCGCAAGAATGGATTTGACTTCCCGAATCGCGGTGAAAGGCGGAATCACGAAGCACTGAATTCGCGGGTCGTCGGGGCTGGCAAACATGCGCTCGGCAAAAGCGATCGCTTCCGCCAGCGTCTTGTTCATCTTCCAGCTCGTGCCGACCCAAAAGAGGGAATCAGTCATGGTTACCTTGTTGCGCCTATGCGCTCACGTCTCACAGCGCATGTCGCGCCGGAACCGGCGGGAGTGGCTCGACCCGCCAGTCCGGCACAGTGATCAATACGCCAGTCAACTCACTTCGACAGCACGAACGGCGCGGTGTACTTCGACGCGTTCGCCTTGGTGATCAGCACGCAATCGAACAGCTGCTTCTCGCTCGATGCGCCCGTCTTGCCGGTTTTCAGGTACTGATCTGCTTCCTGCACCGCTTTGGCCGAGAACTCGGCGACCGGCTGCAGCACGGTGTATTGCAACTCGCCGGCCTTGACCGCGTCGACTGCTGCGGGCGAACCGTCGAAGCCGCCGACCTTCACGCTCTTGAGCTTGCCTGCCTGCTTGAGCGCGGCGATCGCGCCGAGCGCCATTTCGTCGTTGCCGCTGATGACACCGATAACGTCCGGATGCGCCTGCATCAGGCTCTGCGTGGCGTTGAAACCTTGTGTGCGATCCCAGTTGGCCACTTGCGAGCCCACCATCTTCAGATCCGGATACTGACTCAGCACCGATTTGTAGCCGTTCGAGCGCGTCGCGGCGTTGTTGTCGGACGGCGCGCCGAGCAGTTCGACGTAGTTGTCTTTCGAGCCGACGTCCTTGACCCATTGCTGGGCGCCCAGGGCGGCGCCTTGAGCGTTGTTCGACACCAGCTGCGCCTTGGCGAGGCCCGGCTGATTGATTTCCGCATTGACGAGGAACACCGGAATCTTCGCGGCGATCGCCTTCTTCACGGCGCCAACCGAACCGCTCGCGTTGGCCGGGTCGAGAATGATCGCGACCGACTTGTTGGTGATGGCGGTGTCGATCTGCTGACTCTCGGTATTCGTGTCGCCCTTCGACGCGGAAACATTCGCGGTGTAGCCGAGCTTTTTGGCTTCGGCAGAAGCGATGTTGCCTTCGGCCAGCCAGTACGGGTTCGCAGGATCGTTGACGATGATGCTGATGAGGCCGGCGGCTTGAGCCTGTCCGGCGAACAAGGGTGCGGCCAGGGCCAGGGCCGCAAGGATCGTGGTCTTTGTCTTGAAGGTCATGAGTTGTCTCCTCCTCAGTGGATGATGGTGAAAAGCGTCAATTCACTTCTCGCTTGCCGGCCGTATGGCTCAGGCCTTGCCGCCTTGCGAAGAAGCCAGTTGTCCACCGGTCGGCGCGGGACGCTTGACACGGCGGCGATATTGAATGGCGTTCAGCAACACCGCGAGGACGATGACCGCGCCGGTGAATACGGTTTGCCAGTAAGATGAAATGCCGATGATCACGAGACCGTCGGACAGAAAGCCGATCACGAATGCGCCGAGCAGCGTGCCGCGGATATTGCCGGTGCCGCCCATCAGCGACGCGCCTCCGATCACCACTGCCGCGATGGCCGTCAGCTCGTAGCTCGTGCCCGCCGTCGGACCGGCGGAGGTGAGCTGCGAGGAGAGAATCAGACCGGCGATCGCCGCGCAGGTGCCCGAGAGCATGTACACGCTGATCTGCACGTGCTTTACCGGCACGCCGGAGAGTTCCGCCGCGCGGGCATTGCCGCCCGAGGCGTAGAGCCAGCGGCCGAATGCCGAGCGATTGAGCATGATGCTGCAGAGCACTGCGATCGCCACCAGAATCAGTACGCCCACCGGCACGTTGAACAGCCGGTCGAAACCAAGCCAGTCGAAACCGGTATTGCCCAGGTCTGCCTGTCCACCGAGGTTGTTGTAGGTGAGCCCGTTGGTCATCAGCAGTGCGAACCCGCGCACGACATACATGACGCCGAGCGTGGCGACGAAGGCCGGCACCCGGAAGCGCGCGATGAGAACCCCGTTGACGAGGCCGATGAGCGCGCCGAGCGCGCAGCACAGCACGACCACCACCCAGACCGGCGGATACACCACGACGCCGAGCATATTCAGCGTCACGCCCTGCATGAAGAATCCCGCGACGACACCGGAGAGTCCGAGCGTGGAGCCGACCGAGAGGTCGATCCCTCCGTTGATGATCACGAGCAGCATGCCGATCGCAAGGATCCCGTAAATGGCCACGTGCGAGGCCATCGTCAGGAAGTTTTCTAGTGCGAAATAATTTGGTGACAGAAAGGAAAAGATAATGACGATGGCGATCAGCGCGAAAAACGCACGTCCTTCGAGCAGGATCTTGCCGAAGTCAAGCCCTTCTCCGCCGAAGCGACTGGATCTCGGTGTTTTGGCGGCATGGTTCATGTTGAATGTCTCCTGGCATTGCTACGATCAGACAACCACGGCTTCGCCCGAGGCGGCCATGATGTCGTCCTTGTTGGCATCCGGTCCGAATTCGGCCGATATCTTGCCGCGCCGCATGACGATGATGCGGTGCGCGACGCTCAGACACTCCCCGACTTCCGAAGTCGAATAGACCACGGCCAGACCTTGCTTCGCGTTCTCCGCGAGCAGGCGAAACACCTCCGCTTTCGCGCCGATGTCGATGCCGCGGCTGGGTTCGTCGAGCAGGATGACTTTCGGCCCGGTCGCCAGCATCTTGCCGATCACCACCTTTTGCTGATTGCCGCCCGAGAGCGAGCGGATCGACGCCCCCGCTCCCGAGGTCTTGACGTGCACGTTGCGGATCGATTCGCCCACGAGTTCGCGCTCGGCGCCAGCCGACATCAGGAACCCCTTCACAAAGGAGCGGATGCTCGCGAGCGACATGTTCGAGCCCACGCTCATGGTCGGCACGAGGCCATCGCGCTGCCGGTCCTCCGGCACCAGCACGAGGCCCTTCGCGATGCGCTCGCCAATGCTCAGCGACGCCATATCCTCGCCTTCGAGCAGCACCTTGCCGCCCGTGACAGGCAGGTGCGTGCGGCCGGCCACCGCTTCGAGCAGTTCCGTGCGGCCCGCACCCATCAAGCCGTAGATGCAGACGATCTCGCCCGCGCGCACCTCGAGCGACAGATGATCGACCACCGAGGTGCCCGTGCCCGATTCGTCGGCGACGCTGATGTCGTCGATGTCGAGCGCGACGTCGCCGAACGCGTAACCCGTCGGCGGCGAGCCGAGATCGAAATTCTCGCCGACCATGTTGCGCACGATCCAGCCGAGGTCGATGTCCTTGCGCTGCGCCGTGGCGGTGATCCTGCCGTCGCGCAGGACCACGGCGTAGTCCGTGACCTGCAGCGCCTCTTCGAGATGGTGCGAGATGTACACGATCGACACGCCGCGGCTCGTCAGGTCGCGAATCACCTTGAAGAGCACCTCGACCTCGGAGGCACTCAGCGCGGAAGTCGGCTCGTCCATGATGACGATGCGCGAATCGACCGAGAGCGCACGTGCGATCTCGACCACCTGCTGCTGGCCGAGGCGCAGGTCGTGGACCAGCGTCATCGGGTCGATCTCTTCTTCGAGGTCGACCATCAGTGCCTGCGTCTGGCGCGCCTCTTCGGCGAAGTCCACGCCGGTCGGCGTGCGCAGCTCGCGGCCCATGAAGATGTTGTCGCGCACGCTCAGATTGGGCGCGAGGCTCAACTCCTGGTGAATGATCGAAATGCCGTGATCGCGTGCATCGCTCGACGAGGCGAAGGCGACCCGCTCGCCGTCAAGTTCGATCTCACCCGACGTGGGCTTTTCCACGCCGGACAGGATCTTCATCAGGGTCGACTTGCCTGCGCCGTTCTCGCCGAACAGCGTCGTGACCTTGCCGCGATGGATCTCGAAATTCACGCCCTTCAGGGCATGCACGCCGCCGTAAGACTTGACGATGTTGCGCGCGGACAGCAGGACGCCGTCCTTCGTTGCGGCAGGTGTCGTGATAGGGGTCGCGGTGTTCATTTGACGTCCAGCTTCACAGGAGTGACGAGCCAGCCGTTCGGATTGATCAGCTGGAATACGCCGACGACCGAGACGGTCTTGCCGGTCAGTTTGGTCGTATCGACTTTCGACAGGACCACTTTCTTCATTTCCGCATTGATCGCGTAGCCCGCGTTCTGGTAGTCGATCTGGTTGGTGAACTGCCCGAAGCTGATGTCGCCGGTGGCGTCGCGCAGATCCGTGCCGTTGATTGCCGGTCCTGTTTGCACGCGCACGACCAGCGAGTCAGGCAAACCCGGCACCTTCACTTCGTACACGCCCGCATCTTCCTTGCCCGCTACACCGGTGAATTTCACCGAGATCTCGGGCCCCACGCCGCCGCCGGCCACACCGTACTGCTTGCCCGCCGCGTCCTGATCCTTGGCGATGGCCGCGTCCAGCGTGGCGGCATCGACTGCGCGCTTTTCGATGGCGGCCTGAGTTTTCGGAAACTGCTTCTTGCCGTAGGCGGCCGGTTCGAATTCCTGGGTCTGCGAGTCCGCGCTGGAGCCGATCTTCACGACCTTCGTGCTCATCGCCATCGCAACCAGCAAGATCACCAGCAATACCACTTCGATCACAAGGCGAGCCTTGTGCCCGCCGTGACCCTTCGTCGATGGAGCAATGGCGCTCATTGGCTCACCTCCGTTGCGTCGGTACCGCGGCTTTGCCGGCCGCCTGCCCATTCAATCCGTGCCATGTCTCCTCCAGTTTTCTACGATCACATTCACCACCATCGCGGCCGACGCCGCGCCCGGGTCCATGTGCCCGATGCTGCGTTCACCGAGACGCGACGACCGACCCTTGGTCGCGACCATCGCGATCGTCGATTCGGCGCCCGCCGTTGCCGCCTCGCCCGCGCGCGTCATGATCTCGCGCACCGGCAAGCCCTCCTCCATGCCGTGTTCGATCGCCTCCGCAGCGGGCGCCCAGGCGTCGACCATGGTCTTTTCGCCGACTTCGGCCCGGCCGCGCGAGCGGATGCCTTCTGCCATCGCGACGATCAGGCCTGGCGCCTCGTTCAGTGGCAGTGCCTGCCGCGCACCGGCAAGCTTGGCCGCACGCATGAACGCGGTGGCATAAAGCGGTCCCGACGAAGCGCCCACCGCGTTCAGGAAACCCTTGGCCGCCGCGTTCAACTGATCTGCGAGCGTGGCGTCCGCCGGCAGCACCTCGATCGCTTTCGAGGCGGCAGTGAAGCCCTGCTCCATGGCGATACCGTGGTCCGCGTCGCCGATCGCGCCATCGAGCCGGCAAAGCTCGTCGCGCGCCTTTGCGGTGGCGTCCGCGAGTTCGCGGAACAGGCGCGCCATATCGGCGGTCGTCAGCGCGGGCGTCATGCAGCCCTCTGCTGAAACATCGCGCATTCGCACGGGTGATCGATGAGGCGCTGGAGTTCGTCGTCGAGATGCATCACGGTGATCGACGCGCCCGCCATTTCGAGCGACGTGCAAAGCGGCCCGACCAGCGTGCGATGCACCACGAGCCCTGCTTCCTTCAACCGCTGCGCCACGCGGCGGTTGAGGATGTACAGCTCCATGAGCGGCGTGGAACCGAGCGAGTTCACGAGGACGGCAACGCGATCGCCCTTTGCCGCGTCCATCTCGGCGAGGATCGCATCCATGATTTCGTCGGTGATCGCGTCGGCCGTGCGCAGCGTCTCGCGGCGCATGCCCGGCTCGCCGTGAATGCCCATGCCGATTTCCATTTCACCGGCCGCGATCTCGAAGTTCGGACGCCGCGTTTGCGGCAGTGAGCACGGCGCGAGCGCCACCCCCAATGTGTAGGTGCGCGCGTTGGCATGACGCGCCACGCGCTCCACCTCGTCGAGCGGCATCATCAGATCGGCAGCGGCGCCCGCCGCCTTGAAGATGAACACGTTGCCCGCCACGCCGCGGCGCGTTGCGCGCTTCTCGCGCGGCGCCGAGGCGATGTCGTCGGTCGTCGGCACCGTGCGCGCCTCGACGCCCTCGAGTTCGAGCATCTCGGTGGCCATGTCGAAATTCATCACGTCGCCGGCGTAGTTGCCGTACATGAACAGCACGCCCGCGCCGCCATGCGCGGCGAGCGCGGCATCCACGGCAGGTTGCGGCGGCGGCGACGCAAAGACGTTGCCGATCACCGCCGCGTCGGCCAACCCCTTGCCGACGAAGCCCAGAAACGTCGGCTCATGGCCCGATCCGCCGCCGATCACGAGCGCCACCTTGCCGGCGCGCGGCCCGTTGCGTGCGACGATCGCGCGCGGCGCACTGTCGTTGCGCGTGAGCAGATCGCCGTGGGCAGCCATGATGCCTTCCAGCATCTCGTCGACGGCGGCGTCGCCGTCGTTGATCAGTTTCTGTGTCCTCGCGCCGTGCATCGTCGGATCTCCTCAGATATTCAGATCGGCAACGCCGGAATCGAAATGCGGAGCCCAGAACGCCACGGATTCGGCGATCTGCTCGACGACCTGGCGATCGGTCGGCTCGCGCTCCTTGAACGACAGTTCGAGGCAGATCTCGTTGTCGCGTCCACCGCCTTCGTGCAGCGCCTTGATCAGCGGTTCGGGCTGAATGCGGCCGCGCGCGTTGAACTCGGCGGTGAAAGGACGATGACCGCCCTTGTCCATCAGCGACTGCTTGATGTGAATGATCGGCGACACCCGCGGCACGGCGCGCGCCCACGCATACGGATCGAAGTCGTCGGGATTGGGGCTCGTGACGTCGCCGTGGTCGATATCGGCCATCATCCACATGGGAATCGCCATGTTCGCGGCGCTCAGCTTGTCCTGCAGCGCCATGCACGCGGCGATGGTCTCGCCGAACTCGCGGCCGATCGACATGGGTTCCCAGAACACGTATTTCAGCCCCGCCGCCTTCGCATGTTCGGCGACTTCGGCCCAGCAATCGATCGCGGTTTGAATCAGCGCGTCGCGGCGCGCCCGGTCGTCGAAGTCCTTGTAGGTGAAGATGGCGAACTGCGTGCCGATCGAATCGCCGCCCAGGTCGGCGGTGATATCCGCGAAGGTCTTGAACCAGTCGACGTAATAGCGGCGCACATCGGCATCCGGATGACCGAAGTGATTCAGCCGCCCGTATGGCCCCGTCATGCCCGACGTGATGCGCACGCCGGTACGCGTCATCGCCGCGCGCATCTCGCGCGTCAGCCTGCGTGTCGTTGCTGCCGGCCACGACGGATTGATGAACTCGTGAGTCAACTGCACGTCACGGATCTTCATGTCGTGCGCAATGGCATCGATCAGGTCGGCCGGCTCCGCGAAGCGGTTCACCAGCGGATTCGTGTTCAGTGCGAGTGTGAATGCCATGTTCGTCTCGTGTCCTATGGGTTGCCTCGGGGTTGGGGCCCGCCTGCTTACGCGGATTTCCTGACGAGGCCGTCGAGCCAGACGCCGAAGGCGGCCTTTTGCGCGGCGCTCATGTGCAAGCCGTGCTTGGTGCGCCGCGTGAGCAGGTCGTCGGCCGACTCAGCCCATTCGTTAGCCATCAAATAACGTGCCTCCGCCTCATAGAAGCTCGGCCCGAATTGCTGGCCCAGACCGGCAAGCGAGGTCGCGCCGTTGATCACCCGGGCCGTCAGCGTGCCGTGCGTCTGCACGTAATAGCGCAACAGGTCACGCGGCAGCCATTCGTACTGCGCCTGAAGTTTCGCCATGAAACGCGGCACGTCGGCGCCTTCGATGTCGCCACCCGGCAGCGTCGCGGCTGCGGTCCAGTCCGCGCCCATCTTCGGGAAGGTCGGCTGCAGCTTTTGCAACGCGTGCTCGGCGAGCTTGCGGAAGGTGGTGATCTTGCCGCCGAAGACGTTCAGGAGCGGAGCACCGCCGCTAACGTCGAGGTCGAACACGTAATCGCGCGTGACCGCCGACGGATTGCCCTTGCCGTCGTCGTAGAGCGGGCGCACGCCCGAGAATGTCTCCACGATGTCCTGCTTGCGCAACGGATGCTTGAAATAGCGGTTTACCGCCGAGAGCAGATAGTCGATCTCGTCGTTCGTGATCGCCACCGTTTCCGGCGCGCCATACCAGGCGACGTCGGTCGTCCCGATGAGCGCCTTGTCGCCTTCGTATGCGTTGATGAAAATCACGCGCTTGTCGTGGTTCTGCACGAGGTAGGAATGCGGACCTTCCCAGAACTTCGGCGTGACGAGATGGCTACCCTTGACGAGCCGCACCTTGCGCGTCGACTGCGCGCCCGCGCGCCCGATCACTTCGGACACCCAGGGTCCGGCCGCGTTGACCAGCGCCCGCGCGCTCACCACCCGCGTCGCGCCGTTGCGCGCGTCGCGCAGTTCCACGCGCCACGTCCCGCCCTCGCGCCGCGCCGAAACGAACGCGGTGCGCGTGAGCACTTCGGTGCCGCGCCGGGCGGCATCGACGGCGTTGAGCACCACCAGGCGCGCGTCATCGACCCAGCAGTCGGAATACTCGAAGCCTTTGCGGTACTCGTCCTTGATCGGCGCTCCTTCGGGGTTACGCCACAGATCGAGCGAGCGCGTGCCCGGCAGCTTCTTGCGGCCGCCAAGATGGTCGTACAGGAACAGGCCCGTGCGCACGAGCCAGGCGGGACGATCGCCGGGACTGTGCGGCAGCACGAAACGCAGCGGCCAGATAATGTGCGGCGCGGCGTTGAGCAGCACTTCGCGCTCGATCAGCGCCTCGCGCACGAGCCGGAATTCGTAGTACTCCAGATAACGCAGGCCGCCATGAACCAGCTTGCCGGAACGCGACGACGTGCCCTGCGCGAGATCGTCCTTCTCGCACAGCATTACCGACAGCCCGCGGCCCGCCGCATCGCGCGCGATACCCGCGCCGTTGATGCCGCCGCCGATGACACACAGGTCCACCATGTCCTTCTCGCTCATCTCACGTTCCATGTTCGACGTTAGTTGAGGCTTGCGGAAACTGGCCGATGCCGGGATTTCAGCAATCGAGCCGTTTCCGCCCACGTCGGCACCAGCGCCTCGCGTGCCTTGCGATACGCGGGAAAAAGTTGCGCGTACAAGCGGGTCAATTCCGCATCGGGCGACTCGGGCCGTCCCAGCAGCGGCGTCACCCATTCGGCGATGCACGCATTCATGTTCGGGTACACGCCGAGCGCAACCGCAGCCATCATGGCCGCACCGGCCGCGCCCGCTTCCTCGCGGGTGGAGATCCGCGTGGGCGCGCCGACCACGGCGCCGAGCACGCCGCGCAACGCGCGCGAACGCGTCGCTCCGCCGGTCAGGCGTAGCTCGTCAGGCATGGGTATGCCCATCGACGTGTAGCAGTCGCGTGCGGCCATTCCGAGCCCTTCGACCACGGCGCGGACCAGGTCCGGATAGCGGCTTTCGCTCGTCAGTCCAATGAAGTCCGCACGCGCGTTGGGCTCGACAAACGGCCCGCGTTCGCCCGCATCCGAGATATACGGGTGATACAGCAGCGAGCCCGGCCGCCCTTCCTGCAGCCAGCCGTCGATGCATTTGATCCGGTCGCTGCGCGAGAGGCTCGTGCCGAACTGCGTGAGCAGATCGCAGGCGAGATTGAGCACCCAGTCGACGTTCAGCGTGGCCGCCATGTTCGACTGCACCTGCGCCGACATGCCCGGCAACGGCAACGCGATGACATAGCCCGTGCCTTCCGCGTTCAGATGCACGTTCTCGTTGCGCATGGCCCGCATGTGCATGCCCGTAGAGCCGACGATCGAGCAACTCGCGCCCGCCGCGCCTTCGGTGTGGATGCCCGCGCCCAGCGCCGTCAGCACGATATCGACGAAGCCGAGAGACACGGGCGTACCGGCCAGCAGGCCCGTCTCGGCTGCGGCCTGCGCAGAGAGCGGATGCGTGAGTTCGGTCCCGTCGATAATCTCGGGCAGCAAGCCGCGCCGCGCGCTCAGGCCGAGTGCGTCGATGACCGCATCGTCGTAGCGGCGCGTGCGAAAGTTGCCGTAGGTGAAGCTGGCCTCCGACGGATCGGTCGCGCGCACGCCGGTGAGATTGAGATACAGCCAGTCCTTGCAATGCAGCGCGACTTCGGCGCGCGCCAGCACGTCCGGCATCGTCGCGGCCATATGCGCGATCTGCGCGCCCTGGCTGCATGCGGCGAGCCCGGTGCCGGTCGCCTCGAAGCGCGCGCGACTTGCGGGGCCTTCCTGCAAGGCGCGCACCGTGTTCGCGGCGCGCGCATCGAGCCACAGCCAGGCGTCGCTTGCGGGTTGATTGTCCGCACCGACGAGCCACGTGCCATCGCCCTGGCCCGTGACCGCCAGCGCCTGCGTGCGCTGCGCGAGGCCCTCGACCTGCTCGCCGAGATCGCGCAAGGTCTGCGCGCAATCGGCCCAGGTTTGCGCCAGCGACTGGGTCGCCGCGCCATCGGCGCTGGTCGTGTAGCGATTGGGCAGCGAGGCCACGGCAATCTGCCGTCCCGACAAATCGAAGGCCACGGCCTTGATGACCGAGGTGCCCGCGTCGATGCCGACGAGGAGATCTCGTGCCGCGTTGCCCGTGACTGTGCCCATGACCTTGTCCATCACGGCGCTTCCGTCGCGACAGGGTCGCCATTCAGCGCCAGCGCCGTGGCCTCGTCGGTGATCAAGCCGCTAAGGAGTCCGCTCTTCAGGACGGCGCGGATGGCCGCGATCTTCGACGCGCCTCCGGCAATGGCCACAATGCGCCGGCTCGTCAGATCGGCCAACGGAGGCGCGACCGTGCGCGCCGCCAGCGACGTTTCGACGGATTCGCCGGCGTCGCTGAAAAAATGGCCGAGCAGTTCGCCCTTGCCGCCCTTGCTGCGCACTTCCTCGATTTCGGCCGGCTCGATCATCTGCGACGCGACAAGCTGCGCGTCCTCGTCCACCGAGCCGATGCCGACGACCATCAAATCCGCATGCGCCGCGAGATCGAATACTTCGCGCACGCCACGCTGCGAGAGCAGCACCTCGCGATCCTCCGCGGTATTGGCGAAAAACGGCAGCGGCAGCACGTACGACACCGCGCCCGTCTGGTCGGCGAGCTTGTGGATGACGTCGTACGGATTCGCGGTGTACTTGCGCGTCACGCCGCCGAGCAGCGACACGAAACGCACCGTGCCTGCGTCCATGCGCGGGATGTTCGCGACCACGGCGGCGAGCGTGCGCCCGTGTCCGATGCCGATCACGCCTTCCTGGCGCGCCGCGATCTCGCGTTGCAGGAAGTACGCCCCCGCGACCCCCAACGCACGCAACGGCAAGTCGCCTTCGTGCAGATCCGGCACCACTTCGCAATAACTCAGGCCATAGCGCTGGGCCAGTTCGGCTTCGAGCACGACGCACTCGGCGACATCGCCGTCGATCGTGAACTTGATCGCGCCGCTCTGATTGGCGCGCGTGATCAACCGGTGCGCCTTGACGCTGCTCACGCCGAGTCGGGACGCGACATCGGCCTGGGTCTGCCCGGCTGCGTAGTGCAACCAGGCCGCGCGTATCGCAAGGCTGTCCTCGGCATCACGTTTTCCGGCGATTTTCGTCATGTTGTCTCCATGCACCCACGAAGAGTGATATTTTTTTCGTGTGTTGAAATTTATTTCAGTGACCTCAAGGTAAGCATTCCTTTCCCCGGCTGCCATCCGCGATAACCCTGGGTGGTCTTCGCCTGCTCGATGGGCCGAAAGGAAGCTGTTGCAACGCATCAAAAAACAGCATGGAGACACGATGGAGCGCTATTTACTCGGCGTCGACAGCGGTTCGACCGCCACCAAGGCCGTCGTCTTTGACACATCCGGACGCACCGTCGCGGTGGGAAGCCGGCGGGTCGAGCAGCGCCAACCGCGCGCGCGACACGTCGAACGGGACATGCAAGAGGTTTGGGCAGCGGCCTGCGGCGCCATCCGCGATGCGTTGCACGAGATTCCGCCGGACTCGATTGCGGCCGTGGGCGTGACCGGGCACGGCGACGGGCTCTATCTCGTCGACAGCGCCGGCGCGCCGCTCGGACCGGGTGTACTGTCGCTCGACAGTCGCGCATTCGAGGTAACCGAGCGCTGGCGTGAGGCAGGCGTGCTCGAAAAAGCGCTGACGCTGACGGGACAGCAGCCCTATCCCTACGCTGCCGTTAGCTTGCTCAAGTGGATCCAGCTCAACGAGCCGGAACGCTTTGCGAAGATCGGCCACGTGCTCTTTTGCAAGGACTGGCTTCGTCTATGCCTGACCGGCGTGCCGGCCACCGATCCGACCGAAGCGAGTTCTTCCTTCACCGATGTCGACACCCAGACTTACAGCGACGAAGTCCTCGCGCTCTACGGCCTGACGTCGATCGGTCATGCGCTGCCGGAGATCATCGCTTCGGCGGCGGCCGCTGGCCGGATCACCGCGCAGGCCGCCGCGCAGACCGGTCTGAAGGAAGGCACGCCGGTTGCCTGCGGGCTGCACGATGTCACGTCGAGCGCGCTCGGCATGGGCAACATCGAGCCGGGTGTTGTTTCGATTACGGCGGGCACGTTCAGCATCAACGAAATCCTCTCCGATCGACCGCAACGGGATCCGCGCTGGTCATGCCGCAATGGCACGCGCCCCGGCCAGTGGATGAACATGTCCATCTCGCCTGCTTCATCGAGCAACATCGACTGGGCGTTGCGCGAACTCTTTCAGCACGAAACGCAGGAAGCCGCGCGGCGCGGCTGCTCGCTGTTCGACCTGATCGGCGACGAAGTGCAAGCGGCCTTCGCGGAGCCGAGTTCGGTCATGTTTCATCCGTTCCTGTTCGGCTCGCCGTTCGAGCAACCGGCGAGTGCGTCGTTCTTCGGCATACGCTCGTGGCATCGTCGCGCGCATCTGGCGCGGGCCGTGCTCGAAGGCATGGTGTTCAATCACCGTTGGCACGTCGAAGCATTGACGAGCGCGTTTCCTGCGCGTCGGGCCGGGCTGACTGGCGGAGGCTCGTCGAGTCCCCTGCTTGCCCAGCTATTCGCCGATGTCCTCGGCGTCGCGATCGATATTCCCGAGAGTCGGGAGGCCAGCGCGCTTGGCGCTGCGCTCTGCGCCGGTGTCAGCGTGGGCGTTTTCGCCTCGCTTTCCGAAGCGACCGCGCGCGCGTGCCGGGTCGCGCACACGTACGTTCCGGACACCCAACGACATGGCCAACTCGACGAGGCGTATGCGCTCTGGTCGCGGCTCACGGCAGCCATGCAGCCTTTGTGGCCCGCGCTCGATCATGCGGCCATCGCGCACTGAAAGGGGAGCGCAACGATGATAGAACGAAACCGCAAATTCTTTCTCGACCGCGTGAGGCAGCGGCCGAAGGTCAGCGTGTTGATTGTCGGTGGCGGCATCAACGGCGCGGGCCTCTTTCGCGACCTCTCATTGCAAGGCGTCGACTGCCTGCTGATCGACAAGACGGATTTCGCTTCGGGGGCGAGCAGCGCGCCGTCGCGGCTCATCCATGGCGGCGTGAAGTACCTCGAAACCGGCGAGTTTCGCCTCGTGGCCGAATCCACGCTGGAGCGCAACCTGCTGCTGAAAAACGCGCCGCACTTTGTGCGGCCGCTCGAAACCGTATTGCCGATTCACTCGTACTTCGGCGGCATGATCGCGTCCGCGCGCCGCTTCTTCGGCATGAAGGCAAAGCTCGCCGATCGCGGCGCGGTCATCTCGAAGATCGGTCTGGCGATGTACGACTTTCTCGGCCGGCATGACCGCACGATGCCGCGGCACCGTTTCGCGCTCAGAAAGCAGTCGCTGCAAAGCCTGCCGCTGCTCGATCCTGCGATCAAGGCGACTGCCACGTATTACGACGCCAAAGTGACGCAAGCCGAACGGCTGAACTTCGAACTCGTCGCCGATGGTCTCGCTGCCTGCGAGCACGCCGCCGCAGCCAATTACGTGAGTGTCGATCACGTGGAGAGCGGCGTCGTATGGCTGCGTGATCTCGTGACGCAAGAACGCATTGCCACGGAGCCCGCGATCGTCGTCAATGCGGGCGGCGCGTGGATCGACAGCGTCAATGCTGCGCTCGGGATCGAGCGGAAATATATCGGCGGAGCGAAGGGGTCGCATTTGATCGTCGACCATCCCGAACTCCATGCGCAACTGCGCGGCCGCATGGTGTACTACGGCTCGAAGGACGGCCGCATTTCGCTCATCTATCCGTTCATGGACAAGCTGCTCATCGGCTCGACCGATATCCGGTTCGACGATCCGGACGGCGTGCGCTGCGAGGACGACGAGGTCGCCTATATGCTCGGCGTCTTGCGCGAAGTCTTTCCCCGTGTGGATCTCAAGCAATCGGATATCGCCTTCCGCTATAGCGGCGTGCGGCCACTGCCTTATTCAGACGCTGCGAATCCGGGCGATGTGAGCCGCGATCATGTGGTGCACGTCGATCACCTGCCGGGTACGCAGATCTCGGTGCTGTCGCTGGTGGGCGGCAAATGGACGACCTTTCGCGGATTTGCGGAATCCGTCGCCGACGATGTGCTCGGACGCCTCGAACGCTCACGCAGGATCAGCACGCGCCACGAGCCGATCGGCGGCGGCCGTGATTATCCGCACGATGCAGGCAAACGGGACGCGTGGATCGGCGCGCTCGCACAACGCCACACTCTTCCGGCCGCACGGGCCGAGACGCTTTTCGCCCGCTATGGCACAGCGGCTGCGGCGGTCGCCGCGTACTGCGCGCATGCGCAGAACGGACGCGCGGATCATTCGCTCACGGGCGAGGCGGCGTATACGACCCATGAAATCCGATACCTTTGCGAGCAAGATATGGTGACGCATCTCGCGGATCTGGTGTTCCGCCGCACGACCATTGCGATCTCAGGGCATCTGACGAACGCATTGTTGCTGGAAGTCTCCGCGATTGCAGCACAGGCGCTAGGATGGGATTCGGCACGCACGCTGCAGGAAATTGATGCGACGCGTGAAACTGCGTGTGAGCGGCATGGAGTTGTGCTTTCCAGCGGCGAGATTGCAACCCGGAATATTCACTAGTGATGTCCGCACAAGTGCCAGCCTGTCTGCCAATTCGGCTAGCATGCCTTGACCGCTTCAACGCAATTCGTTGAACTCGACGTGTCCGCCCTTCATCACCAGCGGAATGTGATCGCCCTGGCCGCCGAGGCAGCTCAGGTCGCGCAGCGGATCGCCATCGACCACCAGCACGTCGGCATAGGCGCCCGGTGCCAGGCGTCCCAGCTTGCCCGTCATGCCGAGGATTTCGGCGCCGATGGTGGTGGCGCTGCTGATGATCTCCCCAGGCGTCAGGACTTGCGCGCGAATCGTGAACTCGTCGCTTTGCATGCGATGCGATGGGCCGAGCAGATCGGTGCCAAAGCCCATCTTGACCCCGGCGCGTTTGAATATTTCCAGTGACTGCAAGCCGGCCTCGCGCACGATGTCGATCTTGGCCGCGCTCTCGGGGGGCAAGCCGTAGCGCTCCCCTTCCAGATGCAACGCTTCGTAGGCCACCAGCGTGGGCACCGCGTACGCGCCGTGCTCGGCCATCAGCGCGGCGGTCGGTGCGTCGATCAGATTGCCGTGCTCGATGGTGCGTACCCCGCAGCGCACCGCACGCTGCATCGATTCGGGCGTATAGGCATGCGCCATCACGTAAGTGCCGCGCGCGTGGGCTTCGGCGACGACCGCGCGGATCTCGTCCTCCGAGTAACCGAGCGCGCCGACCGGATCGGTCGGCGACGCGACCCCGCCCGAGGCCATGATCTTGATCTGGTCGGCGCCCATCTGCAGTTCTTCCCGCACGGCCCGGCGCAACGCGTCGACGCCATCGACCACGCGGCTCAAGGCCCCGACGCGCACGCAGCAGTTGCACGGCGCGTCGCCGACGATGAAGTCCGAGCGCGCGCGCACGTCGCCGTGGCCGCCGGTCTGGCTGAGCGCGCGCCCGGCAACGAACAGGCGCGGCCCCTGAGCGAGGCCCATTTCGATCGATTGCTTCAGCGCGAAGCCGGCGCCCCCCGCATCGCGCACGGTCGTGAATCCGCGCCGCAAGATGCCGCGCATGATCGGAATCGCCTTGAGCGTGACGAAGACGTTGGGCATTCGTGCCTGGGCCGGCAAGTCGAACTGTGTCGCGACCATATGCGCGTGCAGGTCGATCAGGCCCGGCATGAGGGTCTTTCCTGCGAGATCGAAGATCTGCGCGTCGTGCACGTCAATCGGCTGTGTCGACATTGCCTTGATCGTGTCGCCTTCCACCAGCAGATTGTGGCCCGGCTGCAAAGCGCCTTGCAGCGGATCGAGCAAAGCACCGTTCTTGAACAGGATGCGGTTCATACGTTCCTCCTTTGGTTGCCTCGCGCGAGCGTGTCATGCGCCGACTCCGGGAGCTTCATGCGCATGGCGGCAATTTCTTCGAGCGAGCGGCCGCGCGTGGGTACGCCCATGATCAGAACGGCGAGCGCGCCGATGATCAGCACCAGCGTCGTGGCGCCAAAAACCCCGCCAAAGCCGAGGCGCGGGTAGAGATAGCCAACGAGGATCGGCGCGGCGATCGCGCCCAGGCGCCCGATTGCCGAAGCGACGCCCATGCCGGTCGCACGAACGTCGGTCGGGAACACTTCGGGCGTGAAAGCGTAGACACCGGCATACGTGCCGTTCATGAAGAACGACAGCAGGAAGCCCGCGGTCAGGATTTCGGCATTGCCGTGCGTGAGCGCGAGTCCCAGCGCGGAGAGGCCGCCCAAGGCCATGTAGCTCGCGATGGTGGCCTGGCGGCCGATCTTTTCATTGAGCCACGCACCCGAAAAATAACCGGGGATTTGCGCGAGGTACATGACGAGCGAATACGAAAAGCTGCGCGTGATGGTCATGCCGCTTTGCACCAGCAAACCGGGAATCCACGTAAAGAACGCGTAGTAGCTGAACGTGATCGACAGCCACATGAGCCAGGCCATCGCGGTAATGCTCGCCAGTTCGCGCGACCAGAGCGCCTTGAGATTGCCGAGCGGCGTGCCGCGCCCCGCGGTCGCCGGCGCGGCTGGCTCGTGCGGTTGCAGCGGTTCGAGCTGCAAGCCGCTGGCGCGCACCTCCGCTTCCATTTTGTCGACGATCGCCTCGGCTTCGGCGGTTCTGCCGCGCGTATCGAGCCAGCGCGGCGACTCCGGCAATGCACGCCGCCACCACAGCAGCATGACGACCGGCAGCGCGGTGATCACCGAGACGACGCGCCAGGCATCGGGGGCCAGCGGGATGACCAGATATCCGAGTACGGCGGCGGCGACGAAACCGAATGAAAAGAACGCCGCCAGACTGCCGGTGAACGTGCCGCGATACTTGCGCGCCACGAACTCGGAGAGAAACGGCGCGACGATGGCGCTTTCGGCGCCGGTGCCGACACCGGCTATGATGCGCATCGCCATGAAGAACGGCCAGTCCTGCGCCCCGGCGCTAATGAGCGAAGCGATGCAGTAGATGATCAGCGCCCACACCATGACCGTGCGTCGCCCGATCACGTCGCCGAGGATGCCGGCGAGCGCGGCGCCGAAGAAATACCCGATGAAGGTGCCGCTGCCGAGCACGCCGGTCTGTACGCTGCTCAGATGCCACTGCGTGCGCAGCACCGGCAGCATGAAGGCCAGCACGGCGGCATCCATCGCATCGAACACATAGCCCAGCCCTCCCAGCCACAACAATCGCCGATGAAAGCTCGAATACGGCATGCGTTCTATGCGTGCTGGAATCGTCGACATGGCTTGCCTCCAGAAGGGGGAGTGGCGTGGCGCCGGGCAATGTCAGGCGAGTATAGGGAGCCGAAATAGACGCGTCTTGACAACAAACCGCACCGAACATGCGGATTCCAGCACAGCGGCACACCCCGCGCGCGGAGCGGCTGAGTGTACGGCTCCAGCGGGCCCAGGAAGTGCGCTATCGCCTCGATAAAAGCCTGATACAGGCGTGCCATAGCGTCGTTCGCCGGCATGCCGCCGGCTTTCGTGGCCGTGGCCGAATTCGATCCCTTGCGTGACGATGGCAATTTTTACGTCGAGCGGTTGCATGCAGCAGGCGTTGCCGCGCAGTTTCATCTCGGGCGCGGATTGCTGCATGGCTGCATGCTGCCTTGAGTCGTGAAGAATGCCCAATAAACGGGCGCTCATTCTTCTTCACGAATCGGCGCATCGGCTCCTGTATTCACTGACGCCGTCGAATACGTAACCCGCGCAGGCAACCCGGCCTCGCAGCAGGCATCGGGTTGCGCGAAGTGAATGCGGGACTCAGTGGCGGTATCCAGCCAGCGCATCGCGCGCCTGGAAAGCACTGTACGTCAATTGTGCGGCCGCGAGGCCCGCGAGGCCGAAGGTGCGCGTCAGGCTGAATGCGGAAAAGCCTTCGGGCACCGGCACGCCCAGCGCCAAGGCGTCGGCAAGCGTCTCGCCCGCAACCGTGGTGGGCGCCATGCCGTGGCCGCCGAACGCGATGGCATGCCAGACGCCGTCGGCGTCTCGACCGATTTGCGGCATCTTGTGCCGCGCGTAGCTCATCAAGCCACCCCACGCGTGTTCGATCTTCACATCCGCCAGTTGCGGATACACGCGTACGAGGTCGCGCTTGAGCAATCGCGCGATGGCTTCCGGGCCGCGGTCGAGCACCGAGATCCGGCCACCCCAAAGAATGCGCGTGTCCTTCAGCGGCCGGTAATAGTCGAACGCGAAGCGCGTGTCATAGACTGCGTAGGGCGCGTCGATCGCATCGGCCAGGCGTGCGCCGAGCGGCTCGGTGGCGATCACGTAGGTCGCGATCGGCAATACCGCGCGCTCGATACGCGGTGCGACGCCGCGCGCATAGCCGCCGCCGGCGAACACGACATCCTTCGCCGTCACGCTGCCATGTGGCGTGCGCACGACGAAGCCCGCGCCGTTCCGCTCGATCGCGCGCACCGGCGATTGGTCGTAGATTCGGGCGCCGCCCTGCGCAGCGGCGTTCGCCACACCGAGCACGTACTTCAGCGGATGGAAATGAAAAGCGTTGGGCTCGAAGAGTCCGCCGTGATAACGCGTGGTCTTCAACTGCGAGCGCAATGCGTCCTTCGTCACCGGCTCCCAGTCGACGCCAAAATCGCGCTTCATCAGCGTGCGCGTGGCGTCGAGCCGCGACGGATCATCGAACCAGTTCGCAAGCATGACGCCACGATCGACGATCTCGCAATCGATGCCGTAGCGCGCGATGCGCGTGCGGATCAGGTCCACGGCGTCGACCGTGAGGCGGTACAGGGAGCGCGCCTGGCTGTGCCCGAGCGTGCGCAGCAGATCGGCATTATCGAGGCTGTAACCGCCGAACACGAAGCCGCCGTTACGGCCCGATGCGCCAAAGCCCACGCGCTCGGCATCGAGCACGACGACGTCGCGCACGCCGCGCTCGACTAGCCCGAGCGCGGTATTCAGGCCGGCGAGGCCGCCGCCGACAATGCAGATTTGCGTATCTGTCTTGCCGCTCAGTTGCGGGTAGGACGGGCGAGAGACGGTGGATTCGTAGTAATTTTTCATGCGATTACAGAATTTCGATGTGCGAAAGGAAGACAGGAGAAAGTCGACGCCGCAGTACTGGATCAAACGTCCGAAGCCGCCTTCACCTGATTCGCCTGGATAGCGATGCTGCCAGGATAACCGGCGCTCGACGAAGTCTCGGACGAAGCCGCCATCTGGCGTTCGATCCACGGCGCGATCTCCATGTCTTCGTAGCGAACCAGCCTGCTTTTGCGCACGATCGAGTAGCCCAACCAGACCACGAGAAAGAGCGGCAGGCCGATATAGGTCGCGGCCACGTCTACCCAGTCTATCTTATTGGCAAGGAAAGCCTGATAGTTCTGGCCGAGCGTGACGACGGTACACAGCACGGCGGCGAGAATCGGGCCGAACGGGAACCATTTCGCGCGATACGGCAGTTGCTCGAGGCGATAGCCCTGCTTCAGGAATCCCTTGCGGAATCGATAATGGCTGACCGCAATGCCGAGCCACGTGATGAATCCCGCCATACCCGACAAGTTCAGCAACCACAGGTACATCGTCTTATCGCCATAGAGCGACGAGAGGAAGCACAGTGCCCCGACCGCAGTCGTCGCATACAGTGCGTTGCGCGGCACGCCGCCTGCCGAGAGCTTCGCGAACAGCCGCGGCGCGCGGCCTTCCATGGCGAGGTTGTACAGCATGCGGGTCGACGCGTACATGCCGGAATTGCCGGCGGACAGCACGGCGGAGAGGATGACCGCATTCATCACGCCGGCCGCGAACGCAAGACCCGCGCGCCGGAAGACGAGCGTAAATGGACTCACGCCGATATCGGTCACGTCGCTCTTCAGCAGGTTGGGATCCGTGTAGGGAACGAGCACGCCAATGACGAAAATCGCGAGCACGTAGAAAAGCAGGATGCGCCAGAAGATCTGTTTGACTGCACGCGGAATCGTCGAGCCCGGATTTTCTGCTTCACCCGCCGCCACGCCGATCATCTCCGTGCCCTGGAACGAAAAGCCCGCAATCATGGCAACGCCGAGCATCGCGCTCCAGCCGCCGGCAAACGGCGCATCCTTGATCGTGAAGTTTTCCCAGCCGTTGCTGGGGCCGCCATGCAGGATGCCAAAAATCATCAGGAGGCCGATCGCGATGAACGCAAGCACGGTCAGCACCTTGATCAACGCGAACCAGTACTCGGCCTCGCCGAAGCCGCGAACCGACAACGCGTTGAACGAGAAAACCACAGCCAGGAAGAGCGCGCTCCACCAGATGCCCGGCACGTGCGGGAACCAGTAGCCCATCACGAGCTGCGCCGCGACCAGTTCGACGGCGATCGTCACGGCCCAGCTATACCAGTAGTTCCAGCCGATGGCGAAACCGAAGCCTTCATCGACGAACTTTGCACCGTACGCGGCGAACGAGCCCGAAACAGGCATGAACGCCGCCATCTCGCCGAGGCTCGTCATCAGGAAGTAGACCATCAGGCCGATCACCATATACGAAAGGATCGCGCCTCCGGGTCCTGCCTGCGATATCGATGCGCCCGTGGCCACGAACAGGCCCGTGCCAATGGAGCCGCCAATGGCGATCATGCGCAGGTGGCGCGCTTGCAGGCTGCGATGGAGTTTGGGCTTCCGGGGGCTCGAGCTGGATGAATTCTCAGTATTCTTACCGGATTGTGAACGCATGACGTGCGCTGTCTCCATGTCGACTTTCAGAGGCGAAGCACGTCTGGCCTTTCCGCTGCCCTCTTGCGGGGTTCACGCACGGGACCGACCGACGTACGTGCCGTCTTCATTTTTTTGGGGTGGCCGCACGCCTGAAACGAAGCGGCCGGGAATGCGCCTGCGGTGTGCAGCACACACGCAACGCCGGACCGAGTATAGGGATTGGGAAACGCAGGCGACAAACGATATTTAAGAACTAATTGATGCACTTTTTTCATCAAGCCTGCGAAATCGCTCACCGCGCTCCTTTTACGTACTCCGCCAGTTTCCGCGCGTACCAGTTGGTGAAGTTGGTCAGCATGAACTCCGAAGGCGCATAAGGCCCCGGCGCATACGCTTTCGAATTCACGCCGCGCTGATTGTGCGTCACCAGCGTGGCGTCCTGCTCGTTCGTCGCGCGCCATACCGCTGTGAGCGTCTCTATGTCGTAGTCCACGCCTTCTACGGCATCCTCGTGCACGAGCCAGATCGTCTTGAGCGCAGTCTGCGTGGCCGACAAGGGCAGCACGCGAAAATGAATGATGTGGTCCGAGAGGAAGTGGTTCCAGTTGTTCGGAACCCTGAACATCCGCACCGATCCGATATCGGGCTCGGTCAGGCCGCCCAGCAGCTTCTTGCATGCAGGGCGCCCGTCTGCGGTGAACGACACCGCGCCGCGATGGAACGGCAATCGGATGCAGCGAAATTCCGTTCCACCATCCGCGGGCACATGCGGCAAGTCGAGATGATCCCAGAGTGCCGTCTTTTCCTGCATCAGGAACTGGAAATCGCGGTTCGCGCGCGGGTCGTCCGGCAGCGCGAATTCAATCAGCGTGGCGAGCAGTTCCGGATGACTTCCTACGCAGTGATAGCACTCCCGATTGTTCTCGATGACGAGTTTCCAGTTCGCCTCCTCCACGAGCGTCATGGAAAAGGCGACCTTGGTGCGATCCGGCCGGTGCGGCGCGATATACGGCGTGACCGCCGCCTTGAAGCGAGAGATATCGGGTGGCGTGTCGGCGATGCAGACATAAACCATCCCGCAGATGACCTCGACATGAACCGGACGCAGGCCATGCGCGCTGCGATCGAAACCAGCGGGCATCTGGCGCGCGCTCAGCAAGCTGCCGTCGAGCTCATAGACCCACTGATGATACGGACAGACCAGCCGCTTCGCGTGCCCCGCCGGCTCGGTGCACAGAAGCGAACCGCGATGGCGGCAGGTGTTGAAGAACGCGCCGACGTCCCCGCCCTTCCCGCGCAGCACGACCACCGAGGTCTTGCCGATATCGAGCGTGATGTAGTCGCCTTCGCGCGGAATTTCGGCCACGTTGCACGCAAACAGCCATTCGTTCGAGAAGACCGCCTCGATGTCAAGTTCGTGCATCGCAGGGTCCGTATAGAAGTCTCCTGCGAGGCTGTAGCCTTCGCGCCTCGCCTCGAGCAACGAACGAACATGGGTAAAATCGATCACGCCAAACACTCCTTTTTAGTCGGATTCCACGAGACGTTCGCCTGCACCCACAGCTTCGAGTATCCCGACGCGCTTGCTCACAACTGCCGCCGAGGCGGAGAGCGCGTCGGCGGCCGCACTGAAGCTCGACTTGCGGGCGACCGTGCAGAAGACTCGCAGGTCGTCCAGTTCCGGGTTGGCAGCTGGCTTCATCAGAACGTATGGTGCAGGCCGATGCGCACATCGGCCTGCGTGGTCGTGGAAGACGGCGTGAAGCTGTAGCCGATCACCGCATCCACGCCTTCCGACGCCTTCAGCCAGTCGCCCGAGATGTAGACGTCCGTGCTCTTCGAAAGCAGGTAATGCATCGCCGCCGAGAGCTGGTTCCAGTGATGGCCGTCGAAGTGCGTGTACTGATAGCCGCCCACGAGACTTGCCGCCGGCGTGATCTGCCAGTTCGCGCCGCCCTCGGCGACCTGCATGTGCTCGCTTTCGCCGAACGCCTTGATCTGCGTGTACGTGAACGCGCCCATCAGCGTGACCTTGTCGACTACGTAGCTCGCGCCGACGCCGAAGGCGCCCTGCTTGTCCACGGGGAATGGCGTGTTGGCATAGAGCGAGCTGACGGCGCCCGTGGCGGGATCGACGCTCACGGTCGGCCTGCCGAAGAACGTGCGCACGCCGATCATGTTGTACGGGTCGAACGCGTAGATGCCCGACGGGTTGTTCAACTGCGTATAGGCCGTGCCCATCGAAAACGCGCCGTGCTGATACTGCGCGCCCACGCTCCACGCGCTGCCCGTATGGAAGTCCCCCGGGGTATTGCTGAACGAGTACATGCCGCCGAACTGGAATCCGCCGAACGTGTTCGACATGAACTTCACGGCGTTCGGCAGATGGTCGCCGTTCATGCGGTCGAAGTCGCCCTGGTTGATGGCGTAGCCACTCGCCCATGACGAGGCGTTGTACAGGTAGACGAACTCCTGGGTCATGTCGATCTGGTTGCCGAACGTGAGCGTACCCCAGTTGTTTTGCAGACCTACATAAGCCTGGCGGCCAAAAAGCGATCCTCCGTTCGTGAGCTGCCCGTTGCCAATGTGAAAGCCGCTCTCCAGCTTGAAGACGGCCTTCAGGCCGCCGCCCAGATCCTCGGTTCCGCGCAGGCCCCAGCGGTTTCCGTACGAAACGCCGTCGTCGAACTTCACCTGATACGAACCGCCGGCGTTGCTCACGTAGGTGACGCCCGCGTCGAGCACGCCGTAGAGCGTGACGCTGCTTTGTGCACGGGCTGCCACCGGAAGCGCGGCGAGCGCGAGCGCAGCCACATGCAGTGCGGCAAGCCGCATTGTATTCATCGATTTCATGTTGTAGTCGCTGTGGTGGCGCAGTCAGTTCAGGCCGCGGTCGGCTTCGCGCACGAGTTGGCGTTCTTTTTCAATGTCGAGCGAGCGGCAGGTCCACAGATAAACCAGCGCGGCAACGGGCAGGCCCACGAGCATCGCGATGTCGGTGCCGCCAAGCGCATTGGCGACCGGGCCGGTGTAAAGCTCCGTCTTGAAGAACGGGATCATCGCGACGAAGCCCACCGCGTAGGCGGTCAGGCCGCGCCAGTTCCAGCGGCCGTAAATGCCGCGCGGGTTGAAGATCTCGCGCACCGAGTAATGCGAGTGACGCACGATGAAGAAGTCGACCAGGTTGATCGCGGTCCACGGCGTGAACAGGTAACCGAGAATGCCGAGGAAATCGCCGAACTTGCCCATGAAGTTGTCCGACGCCGCGAACGCGAGCGATGTCGCCGTGAGCGCTACCACGATGAGGCTCACCACGCGCTTGGTCGCGTTCGACTTGAGCGGCTTGAACGAGTCGGTGATGCTGAGCAGCGTGAGCGACGCGCCGTAGAAGTTCAGGCCGGTAATGGCGAGCAGCCCCAGCAGCGAAAGCAGCAGCGTGACCGTGCCGAAGCCCGGAAAGATCATGTCTCCCGCGCGCTGAACCGCATCGGAAATCTCGATCTGCGCGTTGAGCGCCGCCGCGGCAGTGCCCACCAGCATCATCCAGACGCCGCCGATGAACGCGCCAAGGAAAGTCCACCAGAAGGTGGCACGCACACCGGTATTGGGCGGCAAGTACCGCGAGTAGTCCGAAACGTAGATCGACCACGAAAGCTGATAAGCCGCCGCCGAGAAGAGCTGGACGAGGAACGGCGTGGTCTTGAAGCCGGCGAAGCTCAGCTGGCCCGCGGGGAACGGCACTTTCACGCATATGCCGATGCTGAAGATCGTGAGCGCGGCGAGCAGCGCGAACGCGAGCCAGCGCTGCGCCTTGTGGATCAGGTCGTAGCCGAATACCGCGAGCGCGACCGCAATCACGGTGAAGACGATGTAGCTCAGATGCGGTTCCGTGCCCAGCAGATGATGCGCGGTCTGCCCCGCCATCAGCTGGTTGAACGAGTTGTAGCCGATATAGGTGACGAGCGCGACCACCCACACGAGCAACGCGCCCATATAGCCGAACTGCGGGCGCGACTGGATCATCTGGGGCAGCCCGAGCTGCGGGCCCTGGCTCGAATGGAACGCCATGAAGAAAGTGCCGAGCACGTTGCCGAGCACGATGGCGATCGCACTCCACAGCAGGTTGCCGCCCATGCTGATGCCGATCGCACCGGCCGCGATGGTCGCGAGATTGGCATCGCCCGTGAACCATACCGGCCACAGGTGCCACGCCCGGCCCTTGCGTTCGGCGAGCGGCACGTAGTCGATCGAGCGTGATTCGATACGGGATTTGGCGCGCGACGGCTCGTTGGCCAGCGCTTCGGCTATTGCCTCTTGGGACATGTCTCCTCCAGTTGTGGGGTGGCTCGCGCGGCCCCGCATGACGCGGCTGCGCTTTCCACGCCGGCCCCGATACCAGAGGTTCCAGTTTCCAGACACGGCGCGGTTATCCTGCGGTTAATCTAAAACCATCAGTTAACAATGTTACGCACCGTAGAGAGATTCGTCGCACTATCGCATCCTCCTATTGACGCCCGGGGAGAAATCGATTTGCTTTGCCAAACGTCAATGGACGTTGATTTACAAGAACAAGAATAGGCCCCGCGCATCAACGAAGAGCCATCTCCGACAACGTCAAGGGATAACCCTGATCCACTGCCGCCGAAATTTCACTTATATTTTCGTTAACTTATAGTTTCATCGTAACTTCTAGTTAACCAATCCCAGTGCGGCGGACCCCATGACCTACCTCCCGATCGAATTCCACAAGACACCCGAACAGCCGAAACTTCCGGCCGACTTCTGCGCCAACCCGGAACTCGCCTGGACCATCCCGGCGAGCTACTACACCTCCGAGGCGGTTTACAAGTCGGAAGAACAGAAGATCTTCGAGAACGCGTGGATCTGCGTCGCGCACCGCAGCGAGCTGGCCGAGACGAACGCCTATGTGACGCGCGAGGTGGTGGGCGAAAACATTCTGCTCGTGCGCGGCAAGGACAGCGTCCTGCGCGCCTTCTATAACGTCTGCCCGCACCGTGGCCACCAACTGCTCGAAGGCAGCGGCAAGGCGAAGAACGTCATCACCTGCCCGTACCACGCCTGGGCGTTCAAGCTCGACGGCGCGCTCGCGCACGCCAACAACTGCGATCACGTGGAGTCGTTCGACAAGGAGAACTCCACGCTCGTGCCGGTGCGCGTGGAGGAATACGCAGGCTTCGTGTTCATCAACCTGAACCCGGACGCACAAGGCGTGGAAGCGCAGCTGCCGGGCCTCGAAGCCAGCCTGCGCAAGGCTTGCCCGGTGATCGACGACCTCAAGCTGGCTGCCCGCTTCGTGACCGAAACGCCGGCCAACTGGAAGTCGATCGTCGATAACTATCTGGAGTGCTACCACTGCGGCCCGGCTCATCCCGGCTTCTCGGACTCCGTGAAGATCGACCAGTACACGCACACGCTGCACGGCAACTGGACGGTGCAATTCGGTCATGCGCAATCGTCGGAGCGCTCGTTCAAGCTCGATCCGTCCGTGAAGGACCCGAGCTTCAGCGGCTACTGGGCGTGGCCATGCACGATGTTCAACGTGCCGCCGGGCAGCGACTTCATGACGGTCATCTATGAATTCCCGATGAGCGCCGAAGTCACGCTCCAGCACTACGACATCTACTTCCTGAACGACGAACCGACGGAAGAGCAGCAAAAGCTGATCGAGTGGTATCGCACCGTGTTCCGCCCGGAAGACCTGCGCCTCGTGGAAAGCGTGCAGAAAGGCCTTAAGTCGCGTGGCTATCGCGGCCAGGGCCGCATCATGGTCGACAAGCAGCGCAGCGGCATCAGCGAGCACGGCATCGCGCACTTCCACAATCTGCTCGCGCAGCAGTATCAGGACTAAGAGGCCGGCATGACGAAACTTCAACATCACGGCCTGCTGCGCGAGCAGGCCTATATCGACGGCCAGTGGCGCGGCGCCGACGACGGCGCCACGCTCGAGGTCCACAACCCCTCCACCGGCGAGCGCATCGCGAACGTGCCGAACATGGGCGCGCCGGAAGCACGCACGGCCATCGAAGCCGCGCACCGCGCCTTCCCGGCCTGGCGCGCCACCACCGCGAAGGAGCGCGCGCGCCTGTTGCGCAACTGGTTCGAGCTCATGATGGCGAATCAGGAAGCGCTGGCCCAGATCATGACGCGCGAGCAAGGCAAGCCGCTCGCGGAAGCACGCGGCGAGATCGGCTACGCAGCCTCGTTCATCGAGTGGTTCGCTGAGCAGGGCAAGCGCATCGACGGCGACGTGATCCCGAGCCCGAACCCGGACCAGCGCCTCGTCGTGACGAAAGAGCCGATCGGCGTGTGCGCCGCCATCACGCCGTGGAATTTCCCGGCCGCGATGATCACCCGCAAGGCCGCACCGGCGCTGGCCGCCGGCTGCACCATCGTCATCAAGCCCGCCAACGAGACGCCGCTTTCCGCGTTCGCACTCGCGGCACTGGCGGAACAGGCAGGCATTCCGGCCGGCGTGATCAACATCGTCACGGGCAAGTCGCGCGAGATCGGCCTCGAAATGACGTCGAGCCCGCTCGTCAGGAAGCTCACGTTCACGGGCTCGACCGAAGTAGGCCGCCTCCTGATGCGCCAGTGCTCGGACACGGTCAAGAAGGTCTCGCTGGAGCTGGGCGGCAACGCGCCATTCATCGTGTTCGACGATGCGGATCTGGACGCCGCCATCGAAGGCGCCCTGCTGTCGAAGTACCGCAACGCCGGCCAGACCTGCGTGTGCGCGAACCGCTTCTACGTGCACGATGCCCTGTACGACGAGTTCTGCCGCCGCTTTGCCGAGCGCGTGAGCGCCTTCAAGGTCGACGACGGTTTCGCCGAAGGCGTGAACATCGGCCCGCTCATTACCGAAGCGGCACGCGACAAGGTCGACGGCCTCGTGCGCGACGCCGTTGCGCAAGGCGCGCACGTAGTCACAGGCGGCGCGCCGCATGCACGCGGCGGCAACTTCTACGCGCCCACCGTGCTCGCCGATGCGAAACCCGGCATGGCCGTGCTCGCCGAGGAAATCTTCGGGCCGGTCGCCCCCATCGTGCGCTTTTCGAGCGACGCGGAAGTCGTGCAGCTCGCGAACGATTCGATCTATGGCCTCGCCGCGTACTTCTACAGCCGCGACATCGGCCGCATCTGGCGCGTGGCCGAGCAGCTGGAGTACGGCATCGTCGGTATCAACACGGGCCTGATCTCCAACGAGGTCGCGCCGTTCGGCGGCGTGAAGCAGTCGGGCATCGGCCGCGAAGGCTCGAAGTACGGGATCGAAGACTATCTGTCGATCAAGTACCTCTGCATGGCGGGTGTCACGCGCTAAGGCGGGCGCCCAGCTTCGAGCGGATGCGGACCGTGCCGCATCCGCTGCTTTTTCCGGATTCAGAAGTCAAGGAAGTCAACATGAACGCCCGCGAATCGATCACTGTCGACGTCGTCGCCGTCGAACAACTCACTCCGCTCATCAAGCGCTTCACGCTCGCGCTGCCCGATGGCGCCCCGCTGCCTGAATTCAGCGGCGGCGCCCACGTGCTCGTCTCGATGCAGGACGGCGAGCATTGGCACCACAATGCGTATTCGCTCCTGAGTTCGCCGCACGACACGCGCCAGTATCAGATCGCCGTGCGCCGCGAAGAGGATTCGCGCGGCGGCTCAGCCTTCATGCACGACAAGGTCGAGGCAGGCACGCGGCTCGCGATCGGCTCGCCCGCCAATCTGTTCGAACTCGCGAACACACACGGCCCCAAGCGGCATGTGTTCATCGCGGGAGGCATCGGCATTACGCCCTTTCTCGCGCAACTGGCCGAGCATCGCCCCGAGGATGTCGAGCTGGAGCTGCACTACGCGTACCGCAGCCCCGAGCACGGCGCCTTCGTCGACGAGTTGAAGACCGGCCGCCACGCGGCGAACGTGCACTGCTATATCGACAGCGAAGGTCAGAAGCTCGATCTCTTCAAGCTCTTTCACAATCTGCCCGGCGACGCGCATGTCTACGTCTGCGGCCCGCAAGGCCTCAACGACGCGGTCTACGCGAACGCCGCGCTGTTGGGCTGGCCGAAGGCGCAGTTGCACTCGGAGCAGTTCGCCGCGACGGACACGGGCGGCAAGGCGTTCACGGTCGTACTGGCGAAGTCCGGCATCGAACTCGAGGTGGGCGAAGACGAGACCATCCTCAAGGCTATCGAGCGCGCGGGCGTGACGGTGGAGTCGCTGTGCCGCGAAGGCGTGTGCGGCACCTGCGAAGTCCCCATCCTCGAAGGCGAGGCGGATCACCGCGACCAATATCTGGACGACGACGAGAAAGCCGCGCAGAAGACTATTTTGCTGTGCGTGTCGCGAGCGCGCACGCCGCGCCTCGTGATCGACCTCTAGGCCGGCTGCGTAGGCGGGACACCGTGAGACGTCCGTCCGGAACGGCCCGCTTGCCGATCCGTTAAACTAGCGGGAATTACGGAGCAGACGAAACGTCGGGGCCGCGCGCCCCATTCATCAGAGGCGGCATACTCCCGGCCCCGATCGGCGGCCTTGGGGTGTATGCCGCCCTTTTGCGCTTGATTCTTTCGACCGCGCGAGATTCGTCACAGAGGGAAATGGATGTCCGAGGATACGTTCGCGTTCCGTCTGAAAGTGCTGCTCGAGCACAAGAAGCTGAGCCTGCAGCAAGTCGCCGACGCCGTCGGCATTTCACGCCCCGCCGTGCACAAGTGGACGCGCGGCGGCGAGATCGACTATTCGAACCTGCGCCGCCTCGCAGCGTTTCTCGACGTAAACTGGGTCTGGCTGCGCTACGGCGACGATGCCGTGAAAGACCTCGGCATCGCGGGCAATACCGAACTGCCGATGACCGATCTGCGCCGCCGCTACACCGCCGAGATCATGTCGAACGAGGCGCGCATGAAGCAGGCGCAGGAACTGGCGGGCATCGTCACGTGGGAATGGAATCTCGTCACCGACGAGCTGATCTATTCGAGCAACTGCGCGAAGCTTTATGGCCGCGAGATTCACAGCAACGCCGAATTCTGGGAAATCCTCCATCCCGAGGATTCGATCTGGCTGAACGACGAGACGCTTAGAGAGTTGGTCGCGAGCACGGCGCCGCGCGTGTGGGACTTCCGCATCATCTTGCCGGACGGGCAGATCCGCTGGATCGAGTCGCGCGTCGCCACGCTGCTGGACGACGCGGGGCGCCCGGTGCGCGTGGTGGGCACCACCATTGACATCAGCGCGCGCAAGGAAGTGGAATCCGCAGAGCAACGGCGGCTGCAACTGCTCAACGATGCCGCGCGCATTGCGGGCTTCGGCGCCTGGCGCTGGCTGCGAGCGCAGGACGAGCTGATCGTTTCGGACGAATGGTGTCGCCTGTTCGGCGTCGAGCCGGCGCACGCGCCGCGCCACTATGTCGAGCTTTCGCGGCACATTCACCCGGATGACCGCGCGGCGCGCGAAGCGGCCGTGAACGAAGCGCTCGCGCACCGCGGCGACTATCGCGTGCTGTATCGGGCGGCGCTGCCCGACGATACGTGGCGGCTGGTGGTGGAGCAAGGCTACGCGCGCGTGGCACCGCATGGCGAGGACGTGTGGCTCACGGCACTGTGCCGCGCCGCGCAGCCAGCCGATATGGCGGCAGGCGCCTCCGCGGCTGCACAGCCGTGCGCGGAAGAAAACGCGGCAACGGGGGCCGCGCCGCACTGAGTGCGTGAGCAGTACCGGGGTGTCCAGCGGGAACATCCCACGCCTTTGCGCTTAAAGCGCGGCGGCGACTGCCCTGCCGATCTCCGTGGTGTTCGCCGTGCCGCCCATGTCTGGCGTGCGCGGGCCTTCCACCAGCACCTTTTCGATGGCCTGCATGATCGCGTCGTGCGAGAAAGTCGATGTCGCCGGGCCTGCGGTTGGCGAGCGGGCACGGCACGCCGGGCAGCAGACGCACCGGGCGCAGGTTCACGTACTGGTCGAACTCGCGGCGGAACTTCAGTAGCGAACCCCACAGGGAAATGTGATCGGGCACCTTGTCGGGCCAGCCGACCGCGCCGAAATAGATCGCGTCGAAACCCTCGAGCGTGGCGAACCAGTCGTCGGGCATCATCTTGCCGTGCTGAAGGAAGTAGTCGCAGCTTGCCCGGTCGAAATGGCTAATTTCGAGCTTCAGGCCGAACTTCACGGCCGCCGCCTCGACCACGCGCACGCCCTCGGGCATCACTTCCTGGTCGATACCGTCGCCGGCGATGGCGGCGATTTTGAATGTCTTGCCCATGTCGCGTTCTCCGTTGCGCGGCGCGCCAGAATGGGTGCGCGCTCGATAGCTGCAAGCGTGGCGGAAATTAGCACCTGCCGTGTGGAGGCGTTGAACACGGGGTGCGAAGAATT
This sequence comes from Paraburkholderia sp. BR10141, assembly GCF_056155635.1. Taxonomy (NCBI): domain Bacteria; kingdom Pseudomonadati; phylum Pseudomonadota; class Betaproteobacteria; order Burkholderiales; family Burkholderiaceae; genus Paraburkholderia; species Paraburkholderia sp. BR10141. The sequence goes on from NZ_JBMIQH010000003.1 coordinate 177,277, forward strand.
GGGTGAAAGGTGTGGTGCTTCATTGCTATTTGGATAAGTTTTCTTATCACAAGGCGTCTGTTTATCAAAAAAACTACGCGATTTCAAAAATCGCCGGATGCGGTCCCGCGCCCCGCCCTCCGCTGAACCTGTCGGCCTGCCCGGTGCCGGTGAACCCGCAATCCTCAACGCCAGCGAGATGAAGGCGCAGCGCCTGCGCTTCGCGTCGGTCCAGGCGTTTGCATCTGTCGACCCTCCGCGTTCGCCCCTGTAACTCGCGACGGCGTGAGAGCCGATATAAAAGATGGCGGTTCACGAGGCGTAGAATACGCCCTTCATTCGACGCCTCCGGATCCGGGCGCCCGCCACCAATACCCTGAAAATTCAGGCTCTGAGTGTGTCGTTGGTTGGCGAGCTGGCCTGAGCGGCGGCCCGGCGAACAAGCAAAGGCGCTATCAGCTTGACGGCAAGAAAGAACGAAAAGCTCCGTTTGGCTTTGTACAGGGGTGTTCTCCATGCAGCCAGGCATCGGGATAGGGGCGTCTTGCCTGGGCGGCTCGTCAGGTTTTGGGGAAGCGTGCGTAGTGCAGCATCAACTGATTAGTGAACGAAAGAAACATGCAAACCGTCGCGGTACTCGACTTCGAAACAACCGGGCTTTCGCCGAATCTGGGCGACCGCGCTACCGAGATTGCCGTCATCCTCCTGCGTGACGGTCAGATTGTTGATCGTTACCAGAGCCTGATGAACGCAGGACGGCGCATCCCGTCCGATGTCATTGCTCTCACCGGCATCACGAACGACATGATCGCGTCGGCTCCTCCTGTATCGAAAGTCATGAGGGAAGCTGCAGCGTTTGTTGGAAACCATCCCGTGGTTGCCCACAACGCCGGTTTCGACAAGCGGTTTTGGCAGGCAGAACTGGGGCTTCTTGGAGTGCCAGCGGAGCATTCATTTGCTTGCACGATGCTCGTCGCCAGGCGGATCTACCCAGGCGCCCTGAGTCACCGCCTGTCCAGTTTGGCGGAGATGCTTCGGTTACCGAAATCGGGTCGTGCTCACCGGGCGATGGTTGACGCTGAGGTCGCCAGCCATCTGTGGTGCCGATTGCAGCACGATATCGCTCAAACTTACGGGCTGAAGGGACTCGATCACGCCGTCATGGCTCGATTGCAGAAAACCAGCAAGGCGAAGGTGGCGACATTTCTGGGTTCGCTGTCCAACGACTGAGCCCACAGCGCCGAACCACCTGGACCGCCCCCACTATCCGTCGGGGGGCGGCCAGGGAGACCTTCCAGAGGCACTGTCACTGTCGTCTTGATGACGCAATTGCGCGAAGGCGTCCCGCGGCGCGGGAATCTACACCGCGATTCAACCGTTCATCCCAGAAGAACTTGGACCGTGGTGCCGCTCCCGATGGCAGTTCGGACACAGGGCAATAGCATTTGCAACGGTGCCTGTTCCGCCTTGTGCAAGCGGCTTCACGTGATGCACTTCCAGATATGGCGTCCCGTCTGGCCGCCTGAACGGCGCCTCACTGCCGCATCCTTGACAGATACCCGCCGCCCGGACAAGTACGGCCGCAATCACGTCGGCGTTCCGCCTGTAGGCGCGTGTGGCGACCAGTACGGTTTCTGGATAAGCAGGCGCAACGTCGAGTCTGCGTCGGCGTGCCTCATCGCTGTCCTTCAAGGACGCCGCAACCCGCCAGCGCTGCTGCGACATCAGTGCATTCGCTTTGGCCGGGTTAACGTCAGACAGCCCCGCCGCGCACTGCAACAGATAGCACGCCGCATCCGCCAGACGTTGCGGCTCCTCGGGCGTCTGTCCCTTCGCGCGAGTTTTTGCTGCTCGTTCGGATACAGCTGCCGGTTGTACAGGTCAAGTGTTGTTGCTGAACAGCCGAGATAGCTTGCCGAGGAAGCCTTGCGGTGGCGGCACCCACCCTGGCTTGAGAAAATCGTAGACGTTGTCGTAGTGAGCTAGCGGACGGACGGGCATCAACTCCACGGGAACTAAAGGATGTTCGATCTCCACACGGACGCCGCGATACCAGCACAGTTTGCTCTCCAAGGTGCCGCGGTATGACATGAACTCCTCTGCCACATCGCCACTTCCTTTAATAAAGGCGTGCTTCTTCTGGATTAGATCTCCTAGCCCTTCCTTATCGCCCTTGAGCAAAAGTGAAAAGAAATCACGGCCTTCGGCACATTCTGCTCGCAGCGGATTTCGGCCATGCTTTGCGATCTTCTCGATCATGGCATGAACCGTTTGGTCCTCGCCGCGGATAGCCATTTGCAACATGTAAACATGGAACCGGCTGTTGAGCGGATTGTTGCGGTCTCTTACCAAATCCGCCGTTTCTAGGCAAGCGATTTCTTTAACTATCTCCTCGCAGTCAGATAGCAGTGCAATCTGAATGTCTCTTCCAACCTCGAAAGAAGCGCCTCCATTCTGCCCCACGCTCGCTAGAACGAGCTTGGACGCCAGATAGAAATTCTGCTTACATTTCTCGAGGTCACGCTCGATGAAATAGGCATGAATAGCGCTGTTTCGCGCGTACCCCGCAAGGCCGCAAAGAATGCTGCCTAAGCTGGCTGTCTTTCGACGATGCATGAACCACTCGATTTGACGATGGCTTGCCTTCTCCTCTGCGCCGAGGACATTGAGAAGCTTTTGCTCACGGCTTAATTCAATCATTTTGCTCCCCCGAGCTTGACAACGGTTGCCCCTTGGCTATCAACGCCGGTAACCAACTTAACAAGCTTACCGTTATCTTTTGCCGCTTGAATAATATCTGCGGTTTGCGTCGCAGCAGCATCACCCGTTTGCCGCAGGCGATCGATTGCGCCGGTCACCCAATCATCTGTCATCTGCGTTGGCAAGGATCCGGAAGGCCCATTGAGCTTGATCGACCCGTTCGAATTGAGTGGCTTGACCTCGTTGATGTAGACCGTGTCGCCCTTCACATAGACTCCGTCAAAGCAATTGACGCCACATTTTCCGTCGAGCTGCGTGTAACCATTGCGTGCGAAATAGTTGTTCACGACAAATTCGCGCGCGTCACCCTGCAAGGTCGTGTTCGGCAAGTTGTCGAGTTGAGAAAGCATTGCACGTTCCGCAGCCGACAGCGGCAGTGTCATACCCTGGTTCGTGACCTGGCTGGCCGCGATGTTACCTCCCTGCGAGGCAACCACATCGCCAGCGAGCGTCGCGTCGAGTGCCCCTAGAGCGCGCCCAACCGTACCGATCACTTTGTTGGTCAGTGCGCCCCCAAACACCAATTGCTCCAAGGTGTATTCGGGCTGCGCTGAACCGTTCAGGGTAGCAAGGTAATCGAGCCGGTTTTGATCGCGCAAGTCCATCCCCGGCACGACAGGTCCAGGAGCCTGTGTCCGGAGGATGTAGTTGGTGTACTGATCCGCGCGCTGCGCTGGCGTGGCACTGAAGTAGGTTTCCACACCTCCGTCAGCCATGATCGGAGCGCCGCCGACCATAATCGGCTTGCCCATGTACGGAGCCAGCATATCTTGCGCGGTTTGCAAGTTCTTAAGATACGCGTCAACACCGCCCAGCGCCCCTTGGCTATTCTGCACAGTCGCTGTCTGCAAGATATTCTGGAGATACCCCATGTTCTTGGCGTTGGCGGCATCGTCGACTTGTCCTTCGGCCACACGCTCAAGCAAGTCGGACCACAGGGTTGTCGCTGTCGATATACAGGTAGCGTCACCATTGCAGGTCTGCTCGGCTTTCTGCTGCGCCAGCTTCTTGATCAGTGCGCGCTCATCTGGATGCAACTGCCGGTTGTACAGATCCGCTCCCAGCGCCCCATTCGCCCCGCTCATCACGCCGGCAGTACCCCCCAGCGCACCGCCCGCCACCGCGCCTGCGACGCCCGAAATCACGTTCGATAGCAGCCTGCCTCCGGGGGTGTTATCGAGCGCCTGCGCTGCCGCGTTGCCCGCAATGTCCCCCGCAATCGTTCCGCCAACCGCGCCCGCGACACTGCCGCCACCCAGCGCGGCGCCCACGCCCGCCACAATCGCGTGAGACCCGATGCGCGCCGCCCCGTCGTTGCCCCACAGCGCGAGCTGCTGCTTCGCCGAATCGATATCGGCCTGTGCCTGCGCTTCGGCCTGCGTATCTCCTGCCTTTTGCGCAGCGTCTTTGGCTTCTGTTGCCTTTGTGAGCTTCGCATTCGCCTGGTCTTCCAGCGCCGTCGCAACGTCCCCCACCACCTGCATCCCGACCTGCACCGCCCCCTGCTGGACGCTCATGTCGTTCTGCACCTTCTGCGCATCGAACGTGTTCTTCACCGCACCGTCGTTCGCGCTCGCGGCGTCACGGCTCAGTCCAGCGGTACTGTCGTGGCCCGTACCCGCGTCGCCGCGCACGGTGATCGTGCCAGGGCTCACCGCTGCATACGTCGTCCCGGACTGGCTGCTGCTCACACCCGCCACGCCCAGGCCCGCGGGCCCGAGCTGGTTCGGACTCGCTCCGGCCACACCATTGGGAGAGACTGGTGCGCTAAAGCCCGTGCCCTGCGGCGTACTCTTGCCCATCGATCCACTGACGCTCAGGCCCACCGTCGAACCCGAATAATCCGCGGTGTTCTGGAGATTCGTGTACCCGAAGGTCTGGGTCGACAGCGTATTTTTGTCCTGCGTCGCCGTGCTCGCAATCACGCCGCCGTCGAGCTGCGTATGGTTGCCCACCTGGACATTAAAGCCACCATCGCCGGCATAGATACCACTCTGCTGGTTGATCTACGACCTTGCAGGCATTCTGCAAACCTCCAGCGATATAGTCTCGCTACTTTCGACACTACAGATCGACTGTCAACCGAAGGAGCATTAACGCGCCCCCAGCTCTTCCAAAACGCCGGAACCGTCTCGCGCTGCTGGCATATGTGCGCGCCCGGCAGCCTGTAAATTGAAGCGCAGGGATCGCCGCTTTCGCCACGCAGGTGATAGCCGGGAGACGGCGATGTGGTGTCGATCCGATGAGTCCCGGCTGGGGCTCGTCATGCATGGGAATGTCGCCTCAAGCACTGACCGGCCTCGCCTTCAGCATGCCTGCATGCAGGCATCGCGCCGTCAGGTGACCGGTCCTGGTCAACGGCACGCAGGCGCATGCGCGTACTGATGGGCGGCTGCCCTTTCCTGGACGCGAATGCTTCGACCGCAAAGCGAAGCGACGCTCCCCAGCAGAAGTGCCCCAGATCAGCAAAAAGACAGCTTGCAGGTCAAATGCGCTCCGATCTACCGCTTACCGGTTCGCGTCCGGGATGGGCCGGCAGGCATGCCTGGAGAATTCGGGCAGCCTCGCAATGCAGCTGGACGCTGGCGTCGATCAGTAGTGGTAGCGACACGAAATGATGTTGATCTGCGCGCGGTCTATTTCGTACACCAGACGATTCGTCTCATCGATCCGGCGTGACCAGAAACCCGTCAGGTTTTCCTTCAATGGCTCGGGCTTGCCAATGCCCTCAAACGGGGAGCGCTGCGTATCCTTGATGAGTTGATTGATCCGCTTTAACGTCTTTCTATCCTGCCCCTGCCAGTAGACATAGTCGTCCCATGCCTCGGCGGTCCACATGATGTTCAAGGCGCGCTCATTCGCTGTCTTCGACCAGCTTGCGGGACTTGACCTTGCCCGACCTTGCCTGCGCGATTGAGCGCTCCAAATGGGCTACGTTGGCCGGGGAGCGCAGCAGGTGGACCGTTTCCATCAAACTGTCGTAATGCTCCTGAGACATGACGATCGCGTTGGGTGCGTCCCGCCGGGTAATGAGCGTAACGTCTACGTCATCCACTACCTGGTCAATGACGCGCTTCAGATTCGCGCGGGCGTCCGAAAAGGGAATCGTGCGCATGCATCCTCCTTCGAGGCAGATTTGTACCAAATATCGTACAAGTCTACCACGCGCCTCATTCATGTACAAGTACTTGTACATATCCTGCTGCACGCATCGCCAGCTTCCTCCGACGAGTACATTGGAGCGCATGAGACGCAAAATCACGCGGCAACACCTGCCAGCTGCACCTTCCTCGGAAAATGCAAGGACGTCGACCATCGACGCTCGAGACGCCCATGACAGCCAGAGGCAAGCGACCGAGCGCGCCACCTGCCCTGCCGGCTGAAGTAATGCGCCGGGAACCGGCGGTTAGGGGTGTCGGTGGAGGGGACCGTTAGTTGCACGGTGGGCGGAAGCAAGGCCTTCGATGGTTGGCGCCCATCAGCACTGCCGCGCGCGCCGGCAATCTGGGCGCTTGGGATCAGGGCCCGCCAGCGGAACCGGACGCTGGCACGGCGCCGTGTCGCTTCTCCCCGGGCGAGATGACGATCGAACTGTACGAGCCCACCAACAACTCACTCCCGTTCAGGCAAGTCGACAGGGAATGCGCCCTTTTTTTTGCTTCAAAAGCGCTTGCCGGCCTCTGATGCCAGATAGGTATAATCGCCGCCCGGGTGGCGCAAAAATCAAACAAGGGGACATGTCGTGCGCGCGACAATGGCAGTGGTAATGGCAGTTGCGGTAATGAGTGTGACGACGGCGGCCGCGGCCTCCGTCGAGTATCGCGAACAATCGATGCCGCCGGATGTGTGTCACGGCATCGTCGCGAAACGGACCGAGGCAACAGGTCAGATCTCGGTCGGTGCGGCTGCGGGCAACGCATGTGTTTGCCAGCCTGCGGGCGCCGTACCGCGCGCCGCGGCAGCCCGCCCTGCGCCGCCGTCGGGCGATCATAAAGACCAGGATGACGACGGAGCACTCAAGGCGGGGGCAGCGATGCTCGGGCTTTGGCCGAAAGACTCCGGGAACCATACAGGTCATGTCGTGACCGGGCAGATTGTCCGCAACGTTCGGCACGAGCCGGTTGCTGCCGCACACGCGCCGGAGGGTGGATCGCATCACGCGTTCAGCTATGGCCGTCACGCAAACGTTTGGCATGCGCCGAGTACTGTCGCGCGAACGACAACGGACGCGCCGCCGCATCGCGCTTCAACCGGCAACAGTAAGGACAACACCCGGCACAAGCCGGTCGCTGGCGCGCGCCTGGCGGCAAAGATGCCGCCGCACAGTGACGGCTCGCGACGTTCGCTCGCAACTGCCGCCGCTCATCCAGTGCCGCATCATCGCCTCATCGTCGAGACGAAACCGATGCAACCGAAGGTCCTGCCAAACTCGCCACGACGGGAATTGCCACCCATTCTCAGTTGATACTGCATATAAACTGCGCAGAGATTCGCTCTCTGCGCTTCGTTTCGCGCAGCGGCACGTCGTGCGACATTCCCGCCAATCGCTCGATCTGGTCACCGCATGACGCATCGAGAGATCACCTGGCGTTCTCCGCGCTGCGTGCAATCGAAACTGACGGGCCGTTAGTTGCATTGATTCATCGACCTCTTGCTGCTGCCGCTTGACATCTGCCCTCCGCGATTTATTTGATGCGCCTTGTCCGTCAGCATGACGCGAGAGCGTCATTATGATGGCGGGACGATGGAACTCATCCGCCTCAACCCCATGACGGAGGCTCAAATGGAATACCTGTTGATGATCTATTCGGAAGAAAACAGCTGGAACCAGATGACCGACAGCGAGCGACAGCAAGGCGTCGCCGCCTATCACGCATACACGGAATCGCTCCAGAAAGCGGGGGCGCTGGTGGGTGCCAACCGGCTGCAGCACACGAATACGGCCACGACCGTGCGGCTGGTCGACGGCAAGCCGCAGGTGCTCGACGGACCGTACTCCGATTCGAAGGAGCAGCTCGCGGGCTACTACCTGATCGACGTACCCAACCTGGACGCGGCAATGGCGTGGGCGTCGCGGTGTCCAGGCGCGGCGCACGGCATCATGGAAGTGCGCCCGGTCTGGACCGCTCCGTACGATGCGCCATCTGCTGCATGAGCCAGTCCGGCGGCGGCCGTCACGCTGACGCCGCCGCACATCCCATTGCCGAGGCCGTCGCGCGCCGCAGTTATGGCAAGCTCGTCGCGCTGTTGGCGATGCGCACGCGCGACGTCGCCGCGGCCGAGGACGCACTCGCCGACGCGTTTGCGGCGGCGCTCACGGACTGGCCGGAGCAGGGCTGCCCCGCGAGCCCCGAAGCCTGGCTGTTGACCGTTGCGCGCCGCCGGGCGATAGATGGCGCACGCCATCGCCATGTCGGCGACGCAGTGGTGAACCAGCTCGCGATCCTCGCGGAAGAGATCGACGAGTGTGAACCCGGCGCGTTGCCCGACCGGCGGCTCGCGCTGCTCTTCGCGTGCACTCACCCTGCACTCGAGGCCGCAATTCGCACGCCGCTGATGCTGCAGGTCGTGCTGGGCCTGGAAGCGAAGACGATTGCATCCGCGTTTCTGATGTCTCCCGCCGCCATGAGCAAGCGCCTCGTGCGCGCGAAGACCAAGATCCGCGAAGCGGGCATTCCGTTCAGCGTGCCCGAGCGTGAGGAACTGCCCGGCCGGCTCGACTCAGTGCTTGAAGCTGTCTATGCAGCGTATGCGGAAGGTTGGACGGACCCGGTCGGCGGTGATACCGAACGGCGCGATCTAGCCGACGAGGCGCTGTATCTTGCACAATTGCTCGTCGAACTGCTGCCCGAGGAACCGGAGACGCTGGGTCTGCTTGCGCTGATGCTGTTTGCGCAGGCGCGGCGAGATGCCCGACGCGATGCGGCCGGCGATTACGTGCCACTATCGGCTCAGGACCCGGCAACATGGAACGCACCGATGATCGACGCAGCCAACGTACTGCTGCGGCGCGCGAACGCGTTAAATTCAATCGGTCGCTTTCAACTCGAGGCCGCGCTGCAGTCGGCGCATGTGCATCGCTGCCGATCGCATTGCCCGAACTGGGACGAGATCGTGCAACTTTACGATGGGCTGCTCGCCATTGCAGCTTCGCCCGTCATCGCGGTGAACCGCGCACTGGCGCTGGCGGAACGCGACGGCCCACAGGCGGCGCTCGACGCGCTCGCGCCGTATGCGGACGATCCGCGGCTGACTGACTACCAGCCATACTGGGCCGCACGTGCCAATCTGCTCGCGCGTGCCGGCGCTACGACCGAAGCGCTTGACGCGTACGATCTCGCCATCGGCCTCGAGCGCGATCCGGCCGTGCGCCGGTTCCTGCAGCGCAAGAAACTGGAACTTGCATCGGCGGGCAGCTAGGGACGCGTGGCAATGCGAACGTCCGCAATGGAACGTGCAGCCGCCCCACGGCCGCGGGTCACCGACCGTCCGCTATGGCCGAGCTGCTGCGTCTCGTTGTCCGTTGGAAGCGCGTCGATCACCCGTGAATCATCTTGCCAGGTCCGTGATGTTGCGGCTGAATGGCGGCGAAAACGTGCGCCTCCTTCTGTAGCGCCGTCAGAATCTCAACGGCCTGGGCATACAGCACGAGGCCAGCAACACGCACGAACGTCTCACGCGAGCGGGCGATCGACGCAATCTGCTCCGAGCACACAAATACAGTTTCGCGGGCATCTCCCGCAATGACCGTGTCCTGAAGGATCTGCAACTGATGAATGATCCGAGCGAGGAATATGACTCCCTCACTCTTATGGGGAAGCGTCGCTGACAAGCGTTCCAGGTCGTCAATAGTTTGACGCAGCCGCGATAAAGTCGCCCGATCCATTCTCGTCTTCTCCTTGTTTTCTTCCTCTTTCCACGGTGGGTCGATACAAAAAGTACCACTGCCCAATCTCCGAACTCCGTTGCCATCTCTCGCCCAACCCTTCTTTATCGGCATCTACGCACGAATCTGTAGATCCATACGACGAACCCAGTCTACGTTTATGCAAAACGCATTCACCGGGACAGGTTGAGCGCGGCGACGGCTTCGCCGTCCGTTTCATCGAGCGCCAGGGCGATGTTGTGCCGGCTCGATGGCGAGATCGTTCGCCGCAAGATAGTTCTCGATCGCGCGGCGCATCGGACCGGCCACATCGAGTCTTTATCAACCGCCCGCGAGGCATGTCCCTTGCGCGGAACCAGACGAACAAGCATACATTCGTGGATGGTGGGCCATCCCGATCCAGGACCCTTATGTCCGATTTTATCGAATCCGAAATTCATCGGTCTCGCAGAGACCGCGTCGCGACGCTGGCGCGAACGATAGTGCGCACGCTGACCATTCTTGCGGCAAGCTATTTGCCGTGCGCGGGGCTGTCTGCTCAGCCAGCTGACAATGCCACCAGCTTGCGCGCCACCTACGAGAGCCTGAAACCACAACTCGACCATGCCGCGTTTCATCGCAGGCTGTATCTCGATTCCCGCGAGTCCCCCTCAACCGTCACGGGCGAAATCTACGCTGTGCTGGACTACCCATTCGGGACCGTCAGTGATGTATTTAATGACCCGACGCAGAGCCCGAGGAACTGGTGCGATGTCTTGATCCTGCATCCCAATATCAAGTACTGCCACGCCTCTGCCAGCAGCAGCGGCGACACGCTGACCGTATACGTCAGTCAAGAGGAAGTCGCTGAAGAACTCGCGTCCACCTACCGTCTGCAATTCGATTACGAACCGGCAACCACCAGCCCGGGATACTTCCGGCTAAAACTGCACTCCGATAGCGGGCCGCTGAACACCCGCGATTATCAGATCGTTCTGGAAGCGGTGTCGCTCGGGAGTGGTCGCACGTTCCTGCACCTGACCTATGCGTATAGTTACGGGGCAATCGGGCGTCTCGCCATGAAGGGCTATCTCGCGACTTTCGGTCATGGCAAGGTCGGCTTCACCAACCTCGCGGAACCGTCCGCGGCAGAGCCGAAATTCGTCGACGGGGTGCGCGGTCTGGTGGAACGCAATACCATGCGTTACTACCTGGCCATCGATGCCTATCTCGGCGAACCGACGAGCCTACCGGACAATCGCGTGCAGCAGCGCCTGAGTAACTGGTTCAGTGCCAGCGAGCAATATCCACGGCAACTGCACGAAATTGACCGGCAGCAGTACATGGAGATGAAACAGGAAGAATACCGGCGCCAACAGGCGCGACCGTAGGGGCTTGCCGCGCGCTGCTGCTGCGCCGGGACCTTCTGCCTGCATGGCTGGCACGTGGATCACTCAGCAGCCGCCTGCAATTGCTTAGGCGAAAGCGCCGTTACCAGGCGTCTTCGACTGTCCGTAGTCTTCGATGATGCCGATCAGAACGTTGAGATCGGCCGGCTTGACCAGGTAATGATCGATACCGGCATCGGAAGCGCGGTTTCGATGGTCCTCCTGGCTGTAGCCGCTTATGGCAATAATCAGGCTGCGCGGCAACGCTTCGTCGGCACGAAGATGCTGCGCGACTTCGAAGCCTGACATACCAGGCAGTCCGATATCTAGCAGAATGACTTCCGGCAGAAATGCACGTGCTTGCAAGAGCGCTGTGGGGCCATCAGAGGCACGCTGAACCTGATGCCCATGTATGCGCAGAAATGCTTCAAGGCTTTCTGCTGTCGCGGTCATATCGTCGACGATCAGGACGCGCGCGCCTTGAGTGCGCCGTATCGGAACCACATTCGTCTGTGTTTTGGTCAACTGCTGAACCGCGCGCGCCGGCAAGCGGACGGTAAACCGGCTTCCTTTTCCCTGGCCCTCACTCTCGCACTGAACCGTGCCTCCATGCATTTCCGTGAGATGGCGCACGAGCGTCAGGCCGATGCCGAGGCCTCCCTGGCTGCGGTCCAGCGAAGTCTGCCCCTGTGCAAAGAGTTCAAAAACGTGTGGCAAAAACGCGGGATCGATACCAACGCCTTCGTCGGAGACGACAATCGAGGCTGTCGCGCCGTCATATTTTGTCGAGATGTACACGCGCTCCCCGGGCGACGTAAATTTGGACGCGTTGTTGAGCAGGTTTGTCACGATCTGCGAGAGCCTGACGATGTCACCCTCGATCACGACGTCGACATCCGGAGTTTCGCGTATCAGGGTTTGCGAACGCCTGCTGTAGTGCGGTCCGCTCGCCTCGATTGCCCGGTCGATGACGTTCGACAGCAGCACGAATTCCGTACGAAGGGTGACCACGCCGCGCGCAATTCGCGAGACGTCGAGGAGGTCGTCCACAATGCGCACGAGATGCTCCGCCTGCGTTCCGATAATGTCGCTACCCCATCGCAGCACGTGGGGATCCGTCGACTTGGCACTTCGCATCACCGCCACGGCATTGACGATAGGCGCAAGCGGATTGCGCAGTTCGTGCGCAAGCATCGCCAGAAATTCATTTTTGCGCCGGTCGCCATCGCGGATCGCCGAGAAAAGCAAGGCGTTTTCGAGCGCGATTGCCGCACGGCTCACAAACTCGCGCGTCACGGGCCCTTCGTCGATGCGTTCGATCGAGTGGCGCACGCCCAGCACGATGACGCAGGGTTGGGCGGCGTCAACCAGTAACGGCCAGGCCGTCATTGCGTCCAGTTCGAGGGGCATCCCGGTAACGCTGCCGTCGTCGTGGCTGGACGCCAGCACCGGGCTCCCGTCGATCTGGCGCGTTGCCGGGAGGCCCTTCGAGAGGCACTCTTTGACCAGATCCTCGAGTGCCTGCAAAGGCAAAGTCCGCGGCAGCAGGACGCCAGCCGCCTCGGTTTGAGCGCCTGCGTACGCAGCGTTCGAAATGTACGCAACGGTTTTCGGCGCCACTCCTTCCCCCGCGGTGAACACCAGAACCGCGAGGTCGGCGAGCGCGGGCACGGGCAGTTCAACGATCCTCGCAACGGTATCGTCGACCTCCAGCGAGCGGGTCAGCGCCTGACTCGCGCGGGCAAGAAAGTCGGCTCGGTATCGCGCCTGTTCGGCAGCCGCGCGCTGCGCCTCGACCTTTGCAAGTTCTTCGCGCTCGGCCGCGCGCGCGAGTAGCTGGTTGCGCATCCGGTACATGTCGACAAAAACGCGGACCTTCGCCCGCAGTATCTCCGGAACGACAGGCGAGGATATATAGTCGACAGCGCCCAGTGAATAGCCGCGCGACATTTCCTTTTCATCCACATAAGCGGTGACAAAGATAATGGGCGTTTGCCTGGTTCGCCGGTACGCGCGCATCATCGACGCCGTCTCCAGTCCGTCCATGCCTGGCATGTTCACATCCAGCAGGATGACTGCGAATTCCTGTTCGAGCACGGCCGCAAGTGCGGCCCGCCCGGATGAAACCTCCACGATGTTCTCGCGGAGTTCTTCGAGAATGCTGCGAAGAACGAGGTGCTGCTCAGGCACATCGTCGACGACAAGAATGTTGACCTGATCGCCCTCTTCCCGCGAATACGTTTCCATGGTAGTTCCTACGCATGAAGTCACGCGTTCAGGACGGCAAGCAGATCGGCGCGGTCCACGGGCTTTGAGAGGTAGTCCCACGCGCCTGCGGCGATGCACCGTTCGCGGTCGCCTTTCATTGCCTTGGCGGTTACGGCAACGATCGGCAAGGTTCGACCGGCAGACAGCTTGCGGATCTCGCGAATCGTCATGAGGCCATCCATCTCGGGCATCATGATATCCATCAGCACGGCGTCGATTGCAGGGTCTGTTGCGACCAGACGGATCGCGTCGCGTCCATTGTCGGCCCAGACGTGACGCATGCCGTAGTCTTCGACAACGGTCGCGAGAGCGAAGATGTTGCGCATGTCATCGTCGACGATCAGCACCTTCTTGCCTGTTAGCGCGATTTCCGACTCCCGCAAGCTCTCCAGTTCCGCCTGCGCCTGCTTGCCGAGTCGACCGGAGCCGACATGCATCGCGGCGACTGTCGTATCGAGCAGATGCGCCGGTGTAGAGACCGGCATGACGACGTACCGCTCGGCCGCGCCCAGCCAACGCGCCGGTAACGCTCCCCGTTCCCCGATCAGGACCACCGGCAGCGGCGAAAAAGCTGTACGCCCGGGCAGCGCCTCGTGCAGTTCGTCGGGCGACATGCTACTCAATCCGTCGACGTCCATGACCAGCGCGTCCACCGACTGTGAAGCGAGGCACCTAAACGTTTCGTGACCGGGCACGGCCAACTGCAACGCGATGCGCTCGCCTGCCAGACGCTGAATAAGCGTTTCGCGCTGCGGCGTTGGCGCTAGCGTAACCAGTACCCGGCGAGCATCGGTTTCCACGTATTGCATCAGCCGGCCCAACGCTTCGTCCAATTGCTCGCGCGACTGGATCGGCTTGGGCAGAAAGCCGAAAGCGCCCGAACTGAACGCGCGCTCGCGTGACTCGTCTGTGGAGACCACGCAAACCGGTACATGACGCGTCGTCAGATCGTGCTTCAAGCGGGACAAAACGCGCCACCCTTCCATATCGGGCAGAAACAGGTCCAAGGTAACGGCAGCGGGCTTGAACTGGTCCGCAAGCGTCAACGCCACGGAACCCAATGACGTCACGAGCCCTTTGAAGCCCTTTTCACGCGCCGCGTCAAGCAGAAAGCCCGCAAACGGGCGATCGTTCTCGACGATCAGCAGCACACGATCGCCCCGCGCGATGTTGCTTCGATCGTCCTGCGCTTCGTCAGCGAAGCTTGCGACTTCCTCCACTACGGCGGTTACAGGTTCACGCACCGCGGGGCCAGTGACCGACTCCAACCGCGCTCGAGAATTCAATACGGCTACCGAACCGCGTGGCTCGTCATGGGTGGCCGTCCTGCGCAGCGCCTTGCCGGGTTCGTTGCCGTACGGGAGATACAGGGTGAAAGTGCTGCCCTTGTTTGGCGAACTGATGAGCCTGATTTCCCCTCCCAGCAGCTTGGACAGTTCGCGACTGATTGCAAGACCAAGGCCGGTACCCCCGTACTTGCGGCTCGTGCTGCCGTCGGCCTGCTGGAATGCCTCAAAGATAATTTGCTGTTTCTCCGCCGAGATACCAATGCCGGTGTCGGACACGGAAAACGCAATGACCTGGTGCGCACGATTCAGGCTCTCGTTATCCGCTGTCCAGCCGTCGAAGGCCTCTTCAATCGATAACGTGACATGCCCTTCGTGGGTGAACTTGAACGCGTTGGAAAGCAGGTTCTTGAGGATCTGCTGAAGGCGCTTCGGATCGGTATGGAGGGACGCGGGAAGTTGTGCTTCCGTGTGAATCATGAAGTCGACCTTGCGGGCTTCGGCCACATGACGGAACGTGCGTTCAACGTATACGGTGAGATCCTCAATTCGATGCTCGGTGATGTCCACGACTACCGTGCCCGACTCGATCTTCGAAAGATCGAGGATGTCGTTAATGAGCATCAACAGATCGTTACCCGACGAATGAATCGCTTTCGCGAAATCGACCTGTTTCGGCGAGAGGTTGCCGTCCGCGTTCTTGCACAGGTTGTCTGAGAGAATCAGCAGACTGTTCAGCGGTGTGCGCAGTTCGTGAGACATATTGGCGAGAAACTCGGACTTGTACTTCGAGGTCAACGCCAGTTGTGTTGCCTTTTCTTCGAGCGCCTGTCGCGCCTGCTCGACTTCGGCATTCTTGCGTTCGACCTCTTCGTTCTGGTGCGCAAGGAGGTGCGCTTTCTCCTGCAACTGCTGGTTGGTCTGCTCGAGTTCCTCCTGCCGGCTCTGCAACTCGTTGGCTAGCGTCTGGGACTGTTTCAACAGGTCCTCGGTGCGGGAATTTGCCTCGATCGTGTTGATCACGATGCCGATACTCTCCGTCAACTGATCGAGAAACGCCTGGTGCGTGGGATTGAGCCGCTCAACCGATGCGAGTTCGATGACTCCCTTGACCTTCGCCTCGAACACGACGGGCAGAACGAGCACGTTGTGAGGCGTTGCGTCAAGGAGTCCGGACATAATACGGAAGGGCTCGGTTGCGGGCGACTCAAGCAGAATCTTGCGTCTTTCGACTGCGCACTGGCCGATCAATCCCTCGCCGAGATGAATCTGCTTGCCGTGCGTAGCGTGCCCGCCCGAAGCGTAGCTCGCGGTAAGACGAAGGGATGCCGGGCTGGAAGCGGTATCCAGCACATAAAATTCGGCGCGTTGCACGCCGACTACCGGGGCGAGTTCGGAAAGAATCAGCTCGCCGACCGCAACGAGATCTTTCTGGCCCTGCAACATCCGGCTGAATTTGGCGAGATTGGTTTTCAGCCAGTCCTGCTCCGTATTGACCTGGGTAGTGTCCTTCAGGTTACGGATCATTTCGTTGATCGTGTCTTTGAGCGCTGCAACCTCACCCTGGGCCTCAACGGTGATGGAGCGAGTCAGATCGCCCTGGGTCACCGCGGTCGCGACTTCGGCAATCGCGCGCACCTGGGTGGTCAGGTTTGCGGCGAGCTGGTTCACGTTTTCGGTAAGCCCCTTCCACGTTCCCGAGGCGCCTGGCACCTTGGCCTGCCCACCCAGCTTGCCCTCGACGCCCACCTCGCGAGCCACCGTGGTCACCTGGTCCGCGAAGGTTGCCAGCGTGTCGGTCATGCTGTTGATGGTATCGGCGAGCGCTGCGATCTCGCCTTTTGCTTCGACGGTCAGCTTGCGATCGAGATCGCCGTCCGCGACAGCCGTCACGACCCTGGCAATGCCGCGTACCTGGCTCGTCAGATTACCGGCCATGAAGTTCACGTTGTCGGTCAGATCCTTCCAGGTCCCGGCCACCCCTTGCACATCGGCCTGACCACCGAGCTTGCCTTCAGTGCCGACCTCCCGGGCTACACGGGTCACCTCGGAGGCAAACGAACGCAACTGGTCGACCATCGTATTGATGGTATTTTTGAGCTCGAGGATCTCGCCTTTCACATCGACCGTGATTTTCTTCGAGAGATCGCCGGCTGCCACTGCCTTGGTCACATCCGCGATATTGCGTACCTGGCTCGTGAGGTTGCCCGCCATGAAGTTCACGTTGTCGGTCAGGTCTTTCCACGTTCCTGCCACGCCCTGCACATCGGCCTGGCCGCCGAGCTTGCCGAGCGTGCCGACTTCGCGCGCCACCCGCGTGACTTCAGAGGCGAATGAGCCGAGCTGGTCGACCATGGTGTTGATGGTGTTTTTCAGTTCGAGGATTTCGCCCTTCACGTCCACCGTGATTTTCTTTGACAAGTCACCGGCAGCCACAGCCTTGGTCACGTCCGCAATGTTGCGCACCTGGCTCGTGAGATTCCCCGCCATGAAATTGACGTTGTCGGTCAGATCCTTCCAGGTGCCGGCAACGCCCTGCACGTCGGCCTGCCCGCCGAGCTTGCCTTCCGTGCCCACCTCGCGGGCCACGCGCGTAACCTCCGAGGCAAACGAGCGGAGCTGGTCCACCATCGTATTGATGGTGTCCTTCAGTTCCAGAATCTCGCCTTTTACGTCAACGGTGATCTTCTTTGACAAGTCACCCGCCGCGACTGCCGTCGTGACGTCCGCGATGTTGCGAACCTGTGCGGTCAGGTTGCTGCCCATCGAATTGACCGAGTCGGTCAGGTCCTTCCATGTACCCGCTACGCCCTGCACATTCGCCTGGCCGCCGAGTTTGCCGTCGGTGCCCACCTCGCGCGCCACCCGGGTGACTTCGGATGCGAAAGAGCCGAGCTGGTCCACCATGGTATTGATGGTGTTCTTGAGTTCCAGGATCTCGCCTTTCACGTCCACGGTAATTTTCTTTGAAAGATCCCCGGCCGCAACGGCTGTGGTCACTTCGGCGATATTGCGCACCTGCGCGGTGAGATTGCTGCCCATTGAATTGACCGAGTCGGTCAAATCCTTCCACGTGCCGGCCACGCCCTGCACGTCCGCCTGGCCGCCGAGCTTGCCTTCCGTGCCGACTTCGCGGGCAACTCGCGTCACCTCGGAAGCAAACGAACGCAACTGATCCACCATCGTATTGATGGTGTTTTTCAGTTCCAGGATTTCGCCCTTTACGTCGACGGTGATCTTTTTCGACAGATCGCCCGCGGCGACGGCGGTGGTCACCCCGGCAATATTGCGCACCTGCGCGGTGAGGTTGCTACCCATCGAATTGACCGAGTCGGTCAGATCCTTCCACGTGCCGGCCACGCCCTGCACGTCGGCCTGGCCACCGAGCTTGCCTTCCGTGCCCACTTCGCGGGCCACACGGGTCACCTCCGAGGCAAACGACCGCAACTGATCCACCATCGTGTTGATGGTGTTCTTCAGCTCGAGAATCTCCCCTTTCACATCAACCGTAATCTTCTTGGAAAGATCGCCGGCAGCGACGGCCTTCGTGACCTCCGCGATATTGCGAACCTGACTCGTCAGGTTGCCTGCCATGAAGTTGACATTGTCGGTGAGATCCTTCCATGTGCCGGCAACCCCCTGGACATCCGCCTGTCCACCGAGCCGGCCTTCCGTGCCGACTTCGCGGGCGACCCGTGTCACTTCCGAAGCGAATGAGCGAAGCTGGTCCACCATCGTGTTGATGGCGTTCTTCAGTTCGAGAATTTCGCCTTTCACGTCGACCGTGATTTTCTTCGAAAGATCGCCGGCGGCGACAGCCATGGTCACTTCCGCGATATTGCGCACCTGGCTGGTCAGGTTGCCGGCCATGGAGTTGACGGAGTCGGTCAAGTCCTTCCAGGTTCCTGCAACACCCTGGACGTCGGCCTGGCCACCGAGCTTGCCTTCGGTGCCCACTTCGCGCGCCACACGTGTGACTTCGGCCGCGAAGGTGCCCAGCTGATCAACCATGGTGTTGATCGTGCGTGCCGTGCGGAGAAATTCGCCCTGCAATGCGCGGCCATCGGCTTCGAACGCCATGTTTTTGGAGAGGTCGCCCTGGGCCACCGCGCCGATTACGCGGGCAACCTCACTCGTGGGGTGCACCAGATCGCCGATCAGCGAGTTAATGGCATCCACCGAGTCGCGCCAGAACCCGCGCGCAGCCGGCAACGCGGCACGTTCGTTGAGACGCCCTTCTTTCCCGACGACGCGGCTCAGACGCGCGAGCTCTTCCGACATGCGTACGTTCTGGTCGACGAGTTCATTGAACACCTGGGCCAGCCTGCCGTGCAGACCCGACCAATCGGGCGGCAGTTCCGCCGTTTCGCCGTCCTTAAGCGCACTCAGCGCGAGAAGCACTGTTTTCGCACGGTCCGTGTCAGGTTCGCCTCGCAGGATGATTGCATTGATATTGGCGGCGTGATCGAGCCAGAAGCCTTCGAGTGCTTCGGCGGACAGGCGCCTTCCGATATCGCCGGGTGTGCGCACAGTCAGATCGCTCGCCACATCCCGCAGCTGGACAGACATCCTGCCGCATTGCGCAGCAAGCAGGTTGTATTCGGCCGCAACTTCACCGTACAGGCCCTCCCAGTCGTCCGGCAATCGCGCTGCGGCGTCGCCGCGCCGGAAAGCGCCCAACGTACGAGCGATTCGCCCAAGGTTGTTTTCCTCCGCCACCGTCGTCATAACCGTAGGAGCGTCCATTTTCACCTCGTGGCCGGGAAAGCCGAGCGGAACCCGATGCAGCCGAGTCATCTGTTTTGTTCTAGTCGATGCAATGCGCCGACGTGCTGAGGCGGTAGTCAGCCTGGCAAAAGTCGGAGAACCGGTATTGATGCTGCATGAAGCGCGGTGGATGGGGAGCAAGAAACGCGCCCGTATCTTTCATTTAGCAAACACCGTAAATGGCGGTCGGCGCGGCGCCGGTCAGGGTATTGACCAGCGAACACCGCCTTTGCAAAAAAAATGGCACCGGCCGCTAAAAGCCGATGCCCCATTTGCCGCTCTGGAGGAAGTTTTACAGCAGCTCCGTTCAGGCTCACCCGTGGGACTATTCGTCCCACGGAGGTCGGGTTGCTCTCACAAGTCCGTCGGGTTATTCATTCCGGGATCACGTCCCGGAAGCTCCCCGGTCGCCAGCCAGTAGGGACGGCGGTTGTAGTAGTCATGCAGTTGCGTCCCCCACGTCGAATCAGCCATCGATGGCCAGTGATCCTTATCGAATCCGGGATCGTCCTTGATTCGTTGAGCCTGGATGTCGACACGGAAGCACTTCTCATTGGTGTCCAGCGTCAGTGCGTTCCACGGAATGGCGTGAAGCGTATTACCCATGCCGAGGAATCCGCCCTCAGCCAGGACTGCGTACGCGACGCGCCCGCTACGTACATCGAGCATGATGTCGGAGATCTTGCCGACGTGTTCACCGTCAGCAGAAATCACCTTGTCGCCGTCGAGCGTGGCCGCGGCCATGATTTCGGGCCCCGGGCCTTCGCCGACGCCCCCGCCGACGATCTGTGCGCCAGTGCCCCCTGCCTGGGGATCAAGGATAGTCATGTTGCGCTCCTTTCGGTTAAGAGTTGCGCTCGCTCTAGCGCACGCCGCGTGCCACGCTGCCGTTCGCACATGAATTTAACCCGCGTCTCATTGTCGTGGCGCAATGGGTCGAGCTTCGCGTCGAGCAACACATGATCGTCGCCGAAGTGCGGTCCGCTCAGCGTGCAAGACGCAACCGGACATTGCGCACGATCCAGCCAGCCAGACCGGTGCGCATCACGACGGGCAAGACGCGTCTCGGGCCGATAAGCAGTGCGCCCAGCGTGAAGCATCCGAGCATGGCGAGGAGCGGCGCGGCGGACACCGGGCGGACGACGCTCGCCAGGCTACGCGAATGTGCACGGGCGGCAGCGTGCCCGGCTGCCCGCGAGCGAACGTTGGCCGCAAGCAATCGCACGCGCGTCAATTCCATATGAGTAAGCAGGACGGCTTCAGATGCCTGACGATTCAATCGGGAGCGACGACTCATTTAAGCGCCTCGTTGAGCGTTTCAAGGTCCGCTTGCAATTCGCTCTTGAGTACCGCGAACGAACGCGCCGGCTTTTGTGCGCGCAATACCAGCAATGCGGTGATCGAGGCGAATAGCCAGAGCACCGCTATGCTCCACACGACAGTGAGGAAATAGCGTGTATTCCACGCGGATGCGATCAGCGCGACGCAGAAAAATGAGAGCGTGAATAACCCACTTACGGCGAGAGCCACGAGCGCGAGGATTTCGCGCGTCATGGATGTGCGTGCCTCGGACAGTTCGAGTGACAGCAGTTGCCCATAGTCCGTTGTGCGGACCGCGAGAAATCGCAACACGTTGTGCCAGCGGTCGAGCTTCGCGTGAATTGTCATGGTCCACCTCGCACATGCGGCGTGCCGGCAACATCCGTCTGGTTCAGGTCCGCTTATTCGCGGCTCGCTCCCCATAACGCTCCGAGCGCGAAGCCGATGCCCACGGCGATACCCACGGTCGCCAGGGGATTGTCCGCAATCGTCTCGCGCGTCACGACCGCCGCGTCGGTCGCCAGCTGTTGTGACTTGCCGCATAGCGCCTTTGCCTTGCCCGACAATCTGGTACTCGCGTCGCCCAGCATTTCGCCGACCGCCTCTTGCGCGTCGCCCGCAAGTTCACGGACCCTGCCTTCGCTTTTCGTGGTTCCCATTTTCATGTCTCTCTCCCAGTCAGCCTGCCTGCACAATGCGCGAAACCGCGCAAATCGCTATCGACAAGAGCCCATGCGCAACGGGCGTGCCAACCACGCGAGCGCCGCTGCCGGGCTTCGCAGCCCTCCTGCCGACGCAGACGAGCGCCTCTGCGCCATGCACAGCTAGGGAAGCTGAAGGACGACATGAGCGGCCAGGGCCGCGCAGGTAGTGATGGTTGCAAGCCAGCACAAGGCGCGCGTGAACCAGTGCGCTTTCATCTCGCCCACCGCTTCACGCCGGGCACTCAGGAGCACGAGCAGGATCAACACCGGCGACACTGTCATCCCGTTGGTCAGCGCACTCCAGTAGCAGGCCCGGAGCGGATCGACGCCGAATGCGCCAAACAGCAGTGCGACGATAGTGCTCACCGCCATAAGCAACACCAGGATTGCAGCTATCCGGCGATCCCGCTGCGTGCCCCGCTGCCACCCGAACGAACTGGCGGCGGCGTGCGCGGCCGAGCCGGCCAGCGGCGGGAGTGCGAGCAGCGCTGTGCCAAGCAGCGCGAGGCCGAGCAGCGGCTGCGCGTAGGCACCCGCGACCGGCGCGATCGCTTGCGCGGCCTCGCGAGTCGAGCCAGAGGGAGTGAGCGATGCATGGGTCGCGTGTAATGTCGCGGCCGCGGCGCAAAGGATGAGTGCTCCGCATACGTTGGACATCGAGGTACGCACCAGTATGTCGCTTCGTATTTTCTTTAGCTGCTGCCGGACGTCTTTCTGCTGTACGCGGCTGCTGTCCTGAGTGCCGTCGTGCGAGCCCTCTTCGACTTCCTGCTCGGCTTGCGAGAACAGCAGATACGGGCTGACCGTGGTACCGAGCACCGCGAGCAGCATCCCCAGATAGTCTTCCGACCAGCTGATGTGCGGCACGAAAGCGCGCCAGGCCAAAGTGCGCCACGGCACGTCCGCCACCAGCATGACGCCTGCATAACAGAACAGCGACAGAGCTAGCCACTTGAGGTAGTTTGCATAGCGCGCATAAGGCACCCACCACTGCAGCGCGAGCGACATGCCGGCAAAGAAAACCGTGAAGAGCGGGACCGATCCCCTGAATATCAACTGCGCGGCTTCGCCCATCGCCAGCATGTCGGCGGCCATGTTCACGGTATTGGCTCCGAGAAAACGGGCGACCGCCAGCAGAAACAACCAGCGGGAATAGTGTTCCCGCATATTCTCGGTCAGGCCCTTGCCCGTGACGGCCGCGACGCGCGCAGACACCATCTGCAGTGCCACCATCGACGGCCAGGAAAGCACGCAGACCCACAGGAGATCGAAGCCATACTGCGCGCCTGCCAGCGAATACGTCAGGATGCCGCCGGGATCGTTGTCGGTTGCGATCGTACCCAGGCCCGGTCCGATGTCCGCCGCCCAGCCGTGCGCCGGATTTTCCCTGCTTCGATTGTTTCGGTTCACGAGAAAGCGTCGCGACCGGTCGCGCTCGCCGGCTTTCATACCTTCCTGACTAGAGTGAAGTGACTCGTGCGGGACGCACGCGCCTGCTCGCGCAGGCGGCATTCCCGCGTTCGTGGCGGACCTGCATGACGCGGCACCGCGTTTGCTGTATCGCCATGGCACGCAAGCAATTTTTCCGTCGGTGGTATATCGAGGCCTTCAGAACCGAGGAGTCAATCGCAATGGCAAGAGCGCCGAAGACACCAGGCAGCCGCGTCGCCGCCAGCAATGCCAGCATCGCGGTTGGCGCCCGCACCGCGCGCACGAATCCGGGGCTGTGATGGAGAGCGCGACTCCACGGCAGGTCCGTACGTTGTCTGGCGACGGCGGGTGCGGCCCGTTCGACTTTGCGGCACTGCTCGAAGGCTGCACGCTGCCACTCGACGCGCAGTCGCTCGCGGGCGCCGCACGCCAGCTCGTCGCCGTGGGCCCCGCGCTGCCGCTGCCGGGAGGCGGGCGCACGCTCGCGCGCTGGCAATTTCTCGCCGGGCTCGCCGGACAGGATCTCTCGCTCCTCAAGATCTACGAGGCGCATGCCGACGCACTCGCCATTCAGTCGGAGCTTGAAATGCCGTGCCTGCCGCATGTAGCGGTGCCCCGCAGATTGGAACCAGAAATATGGGGTGTATGGGCAGCCCGTTCTCCGCGCAACGAGCTGCGTTACGCCTCAAGCCGCAGCGGGCAGATCCGGCTTTCAGGCGTCAAGCCGTGGTGTTCAGGTGCGGCATTCGTCACGCACGCGCTGGTGACCTGCATCGACAGCGACGATCGCGATTGGCTCGCCGCACTGCCCATGGACCAACCAGGCGTGACGGTCACGGCACGTGGCTGGGAAGCCGTCGGCATGGCGGCGACGCAAAGCGTCGAAATCGATGTGCTCAACGCACACGCCACGCTCGTCGGTCCAGTGGACGGCTACTTGCGGCGTCCTGGCTTCTGGCACGGCGGCGCGGGCATCGCCGCGTGCTGGTACGGCGCGGCCGCGGCGCTGGCCGTCCGCCTGCGCGATGCGGCGAGGCGCCGCGATGATCCGCACCTGAATGCGCATCTCGGAGCGGCCGACGCCGCGTTGAGCGCTGCGCGCGCCTTGCTGCGCGACGCCGCACATAAGATCGACTCCGCGCCGCAAGCCGACGCCATGGCGCTTGCGCTGCGTGCTCGCGCCGCTGCGGAAAGCGCCGTCGAGGCCACACTGCATGCCTGTGCGCGCGGCCTGGGCGCCGGCCCGCTGTGCCGCGACCGCTGGTTCGCTCGCATGGCAGCGGATCTGCCCGTGTTCGTCCGTCAGAGCCACGCGGAGCACGATCTCGCTGCGCTCGCGAAGCGAGCCGCGGCGGACGAAGACTGGACACTCTGAGCCTGCCTTGGCAACATGGAACGCCCCCTTTCGCACGCCGACCACTTCGATGCCCAGTTCGCCCATGATGCCGACCCGTGGCATCACCGCACGAGCCGGTACGAGGCGCGCAAACGCTGAAGGTGCCGCGCCGATGAACCTCGAACAAATCTACAACCGCATCTGGGATTGCCTCGCTGCCGCTGTCCGTGAAGATAAACATCCCTTCAAGGTCATGCAGGCGGCAACCGTTAGCCTCGATGGTGCACCGAACGTCCGCACCGTGCTGCTTCGGAGTGCCATTGAACCGCAGAACGTGCTTACTTTTCATACCGACCTGCGCTCGCCGAAGATTGCCGAACTCAGACGGGAGCCGCGAATCGCGCTCGTCGGCGTCGACCCTGTTCACAACCTGCAGGTCCGCGTGTCCGGCGAAACCCGAATACTTTGCGACGGGCAGGCCCGGCTCGATGCGTGGAGGTCCAGTCCCGACCATGACCTGGTCGTCTACCGGACGCGCTTGCCGCCCGGGACTCCCATCATCCACGCTGATGATGCGCTCGATGAGACGCACATTCCTGGACCGGGCGAAGGTCTGCGGCATTTCGGCGTCGTTGAGGTGCGCCCCACACGCCTGGACTGGCTGGACCTCTCGGCGGCGGACCGTCACCGACGCGCGCTGTATATCCGTCGAGGCGATACCTGGGTCGATTGCTGGGTCGCCCCCTGAACGCGCCTCCCCTGAACGCGCGATACCGCCGTCCTCGTGCCGCAGAATCGAAACAAGTGTAATCGTCTGTTAGCAGTGCACCTGCAGAGCCATTTTTCTGCCGGAATACCGCCTGGGCTTTGGTACGATCCGGCGTTTCGTATATGGCTCAACCACCGTGAATCACCCCTATGTGTCGCTCTTTCGTGAACGCTGCGCACGCTGGGCGAAATCCGGTCGGGCAGCTGCTGCCAGCGCTGGTGCAATGACCGTGCGCCTTATCGCTGCGACGTGGCGCAGCATGCGCCATCCGACACGTCGCGGCATTGCACTGACAATTGCCGCTGTGCCTGCGCTGTCGCTCGCGTATACGCTGGCCCTTATTCCATTCACCCCCCGCCTCGGTGACATCCGCAAGGCACGCGTCGACCGTCCCGCGCTAATCCTCTCCGCCGACGGCACCGTGCTCGCGGAATTCAAGCCGGTCAATCGCGAGTGGGTCACGCTAAGCCAGATCTCACCGCATGTGGTGGATGCCCTGATCGCGACCGAGGACCGCCGCTTCTATCAGCATCACGGTATTGACCTGAGGCGCATTCCGTCGGCGGCATTGCGCACGTTTGCCGGGGCCCGGCAGGGTGGCTCCACCATCACGCAGCAACTGGCACGCAACCTGTATCCCGACGAAATCGGCCGCGCACCGACGTTGACCCGCAAACTCAAGGAAGCGATCACGGCGCTCAAGATCGAATCTGTCTATAGCAAAGACCAGATCCTCGAGACGTACCTCAACACCGTGCCGTTCCTCTACAACGCCTACGGCGTCGAGATGGCTGCGCGCACCTACTTCGGAAAGCGCGCAGCAGACCTCGATGTCCTCGAGAGTGCAACGCTCGTTGGCATGCTGAAGGCGAATAGCACGTACAACCCCGTGCTCAATCCTGAGCGCGCACTGGAACGCCGCAATACGGTACTTGCGCAGATGTTGAAATACGGCAAGCTCAGTCCTCCTGAGTATGCCCGGCTGAACCGGCAACCGCTCAATGTCGATTTCGAACCGCAGGCCGAGCCCATTGGCACTGCACCGCATTTCGCAGTACAGCTGCGCAGGTGGTTGACCGCGTGGGCTGATCGCAACGGCTATAACATCTATTCGGACGGGCTCGTGGTGCACACCACAATCGACTCCCGACTTCAGGCAATGGCGACACAGGCCGTTGCCTGGCAGGCCGGCCAGCTGCAGTGGATCGCGAGCGGCACATGGAACGAGCGCACAGGCTGCTGGCCGGGGACCGAACTGTTCCAGTCCTTCATCAGACAGACAGCGGAGTACCGGACCGCACGGGACACCGGCCTTTCCGACCAGGCCGCAATCAGGAAACTTGCGCAGGATGCGGCGTTTGTGGATGCGCTCTGCCACAGCAAAACCCAGATTCAGGCCGGATTCGTCGCCATCGATCCACGCAATGGAGACATCAAGGCATGGGTCGGCAGCCGGGACTATCGCGACGAGCCGTTCGATCACGTGCAGCAGGCGCGCCGGCAACCCGGCTCCACCTTCAAGGCTTTTGTGTACGGTGCGGCATTTGCCGATGGTGCACAACCGGGTGACACGATCGTCGACCGCAACGTTGCCATTGCATTGAAGGGCAATGCGGTATGGCGGCCGACTGACCCCGAGCCCCCTACCGGCCGCCCGATGACACTACGCAATGCGCTTGCCTTCTCACGCAATCGCGTGACTGCACAGCTCATGCAGCGGGAGGGACCGGCAAAGGTTGCGGCACTCGCGCGTGAAATGGGCGTGCGCGAAAGTCCCCTTGATGCCGTGCCCTCGCTTGCCCTGGGCACGAGCCCGGTCACGCTCAAGGAGATGGTCTCGGCGTATTGCACGATCGCGAACCGGGGAGCCTATGTCGAACCGCGCATGGTGACACGTATCGAGGATCGCAACGGCAACATGCTCGCCGAATTCCCTGCTGCACGACCGGAGCAGGCGCTGCCCGCCGCTGCTGCGCTCAAGCTGGTCGATGCGATGCGTGACGTCGTCAACCGCGGCACTGGCTCCGACATCAGGACGCGTTTCGGCATTCACGCCGACGTGGCCGGCAAAACCGGAACGACGCAGGACAACACGGATAGCTGGTTCATCCTGATCCATCCGCAACTGGTCGCCGGCGCGTGGGTGGGCTTCGACGACGCACGCGTGACATTGCGCAACGACTACTGGGGCGAAGGTGCGCATGGCGCATTGCCGATGGTGGGGGCTTTCTATGACATGGCACTGCGCGCGCGTGTCGTTGATGCGCACGCACAGCTTGCGCCTGTGAGCAATCCGTCGCACGCAGGTCATGCGCGCCCGCGCCATCATTTCCTCTTCTGGCGATTCTGATGCTCGCGAGCTATTTGGTCGATTGCGGACTGGCCAAGGCGTCGCCGTTGCGCCAGAACGAATAGATTGGCACTCACGTCGCCACGATGATCAAAGGCCGACAGGCATGGATCGACACGCCCGTCGCCCCATGAGACCAACTCACGCCATGCCGGTCGCTGTTACTGCGCGCTCGCGCGCCTGGCACTCTTCGACGCGGCATTGGCGACCAGGTTAAAGTTGCTTCGCGCGACTTCGACCGCCTGCTGCCCCGTATTCCCGAGCGTCTGGTAGAGCGTATTGGCCGCGGTAATCGCGGAGTTGAACGCAGCCACAGCCGCCTCTGAGCCCGCAGGCGCGTTTCTGGTCGCTTCCTCGACGAATGTCTGCGCCCGGCGCATACGTGCTTCGCCTTCCGCCCGTGCGACGCTGAGAAGTTCAGCGTGCGTCGACGACACGATCCCCAAAAGCTCGCGAGTGTAGGACTGAACCTTCTCAGCCATTGGCGCTCCGAGCGTGCCATGGAGCGCGATCCAGTCCTGTGGCTTTTCCACCGTGGTCTGCGACAACTCCGACGCCTCCTTGAGTGTCGCTCGTATGTATTGTGCGTTGAGTTCAGTGAGTTTGCCGATCCCATCGACCATCGTGCTGATCAGACCATAAACGGCGTCGAGATTGCCACGTTGAGCGCTTGCGACCAGTTCCTGGGTGTGCATGATCAATAGTCTCCTTAATGGGCGGAAATGCTGCGACCCCGCGCGTCGCCAGCGCGGAATGAAAAAAATGGGGTGTTGATCGACCGGTCATCCCGCGCCCGGCTCGAAGCGGGGCGACCGGGTGCCTGTCAACGTTTTCGCGTCATGGCCTGAAGCAGGGATTCGCCTTCATCCGTCACATGCGCGAAGCGTGCACCGGTTGCGAGGCTCTCGAGTGCTACGAGTTGTTGCTCGAGCAGCGTATCGAGTTCCTCGCGGCCCATGTCGATCTGGTCGGGCGATGACTTGACCAGCATGAGCGTCGCAAATTCGTGAGGGCTCAGCACTTGTGTCTCCTGGAATCCCGGACCGGCGGGTCTTTACCGCCGCATGTGTTGCCAGCCTGACCGACTTCAGATCGCGACCGCCTCCTTCGAGTCGCGTCTACCTGGCGAAGAAAAGCTTAAAGATGGCTTGTACGAGCATATTCAGGGCCGACCCGAAAGTACACGATGTATGTGTGTTCGTATGTGCATCTTTATGGACAGGCTTCCGAGGCGGGAGCGAGAGCGCCCCTCCGCTGCGGTCGGCGCCCTTCTCTTCAAAAGGAACATGCGTCGCATGCAAGGCGAAGTCACCTCCAACTCGCTGGGACGACTCGCGGCATGACATTTGCGCAGGCGCTTTTCATCACGCGACAAGCTACCGGAGCGAGCCATGCAATTCATGTTTCAGTCTTGCCTGATCAGCACGAGCGCAAGCATCGATGACGGGAGAATTGTGGCGAACGCGAGAATCTTCGTCCCGGCGTCAGACGGCTCATTCGAAGATGACGTCCATGACATCTGTCTGGACGACAACTTCATCGACGAGAACGAAGCGCTGAGCTATGCGCGCGAACGCGCAATGGGCTGGGTCGAAGAGCATTGCGTCAGTGAGATCTAGCGCCGCGGCTCAATCTTGCTGCCCGATGGCGTGACCCCACAACACGCAACCTTCGTATTCTTCTGCTGCATTGGCGGGTCACCCGTATGCCGCAGTACCGCCTGGAAGTTTAGCCACTTTTGGCCCCGGCAAGTCTGGCAATCTTATGCCTCGATGCCCATGTCATTCGTGCACAAGCTGCAGCTGTCCCACCTGGCGCGGCGCGTCGCCTTACCGATCGCACGCGCAACAACCGTCAACCAGCTCTCGCTACGACCTGCATTTGCCAGTCACGCCGTCGCGCCTCAGCGGCTAAGGCGATCCATAAGTCGTGGATTCCGGACAGGCATGCATGCAAGGACCGGACCTATCATGTCTGTCTGCGCTGCGTCCACGGGATGGTCCATTTGATTGGCAGTTCCGCGCGCGTGGCTCATCAAGGGGACGATGATGCCGGAAAAACATCTATCCAGCGGTTTCGACGCTGACCTCACCCTCGCTTCGACGAGGCTCCTTGAGATGGGCGGCCTCGTAGAGTTGCAGATCGCTCGCGCCCTTTCGTTACTGCATGCGTTCGACCCCGACGTCGTCTACGCGGTGCTCGAGAGCGAGCAACGACTGAATCTGATGGAGCTGGAAATCGATGAAGAGGTGAGTAACGTCATCGCTCGCAGACAGCCTGCAGCCCGCGATCTTCGACTTCTGCTGGCCATCTCGAAGTGCACCACCAATCTCGAGCGCGCTGGCGATGAAGCACGGAAGGTGGCCAAGCGCATCCGTCGCATCCAGGCCAATAGTGAAGCTCCGGTCATCGGAATCGTCGAAATCAAAACCTCGGCAGAGATGGCCATGAGCCTCCTTCATGGAGCGCTGGATGCGTTCGCACGAATGGATAGTGCCGCAGCCGCGCATCTGGTGCGGGACGATGTGGCCATCGATAACGAGTTTCGGGCGTTTACGCGCGGACTGATTGCCGAAATGACGGCGGACCCGCGCGTCGTTTCGACTGGGCTCGATTACATGGTCATCGCCAAAGCCATAGAGCGCATTGGGGACCATGCTAAAAACATCGCCGAATTCGTCGTCTATGTCGTCAAAGGTACCGACGTGCGGCATGTACCTGCGGCTCAACTCGAGCATGAGGCCAGCAGCTGAGCGGCTGCCAGGCCTTCTTGAACCGTGGACGACTTCACCACGGCGCATTTTTTCGGACACAATGGACCCTCAACGTTGCGCAACGCGGGCAAACATGGTCACAGACACATTTCTGCCTGATTCGATGGAACCGCAGGTACTTCTGGACGGCGCACCAGCGCAGGCAGACTACTTTCTGCTCTCGACGCTATGGGGCCCCGAGGGAACTCTTATCTCCGTATTTCAGGTACTCGGCTGGATGGAAATCCTGCGCCATCGCGGTGCCGATTTCGCATCGCACGCCGCCGTGTGTCAGTACTGGCTCTACGAACACGTGCCAGACGTACCCGCATTGCTGCACGCGTGGAAATGGGAGCGGCTCGCCCGCAACACGGTCGCCCGAAGCGCCGTCGCCCTCGCCAGGCAACAGACGCTCGTCAGCCAGCTCCGGCGTCACCGCATTCAAGAGTCCACAGCTGTTGACACGCTCGATTCAATGCAGAAGGCTTTCGGGGTCTTCTGCGAAATCTGGGCGATGCACGCCAAAACCCTCGATGTTTTACTGGGGCGCCCTGACGAACGGGATCTGCCCTCGCAGCCCGGTGCCGTTCCTGTTCATGTGGCCGCTGAGTTCAACCCGGAATCGGCGCCCAGCGCCGGGCTGGAATATGGCGGTGGCCCGGAGACTAGCCCGGCGGGAGGGATTTTCAATCCGTCATCGACTCCGAACCGTGACGATCGTTGCCCAGGGCATTGCGCGAGCGGCAGATAGCAACATTTCGTCTGCACAAATGCAACAAAGAACAATAATGAAAGGAATCTCCAACTCACGGCGCCAGGTCTTCGTGTGTCATCGCGGTCGGGAGCCACTCGTGAAAGTCCGCAACGCGACGCCAACCCTCTCGTTGCTCACGAGGCACTCGTGCCATGCCGCACTGTTGCTCGGGTGTCTGACGAATCCGTGCACAGCGCAGCCGCCAGCAAGCCCACCTGGCACACCCACGGCTGACGCGCCGAGCTACAAGGTCGGTGATACGTGGACCTTTATATGGGGGCGAACCGACTCCACGCCCGGCGTTCCTCTTGTTGTGACGGTAGTCGCAGTAACAGAGACGCAGACGACGATGTCGTCCTCGTGGAACGGTGGGCGCCAAAAGGAAAACCACTACGACAGTCAGGGCAACCTGACGCGGGATGGCAACGGAACAACGTATGAGCCAAGCAATGGAACCCTGAGTTTCCCAATGACTGTGGGAAAGAACTGGGACTTTCATCATGTCCGGCGTTTCACGATCGGAACCATTGATGTCAGCGGCCACGGCGAGATCGTTGCGTTCGAGAGGATACAGGTACCCGCTGGTTCATTTGACGCCTACAAGATAGTCAGCCATGGGGTGAACGCCAGGCAGCTTGATCGCTTGTACGATGCGCCGTTCACCGAAACCTACTGGTACGCGCCAAGCGTTAAAAAGGTCATCAAGTCGGATTACGTGTTGTATCTCGATCACCAGGCGCTGCTGTCCCGTACTTCCGAACTGAGTGCTTATTCACTTGCGCCGTGACAGCGCTTGACGCAAGCGTTGGCCGTTCCTTTGAATGGTGCAAGCACTACATAACTCGCTATCACGGCTTCCGTTACGAGACAACGTTCGGGAGAGCGGCTGGGGTACGGCCCTGCTGCCCTGCCCTCGCAAACGCTTCATTTAGGCAACAGGAATAGACATACCATTGGGTCCCGTGAACGTGATCCCTGCTTCGAGCTCTGGCCGGAAGTGATCGCCGCGGTAACTTTCAGGGCGAATTCCGCCGCCTCGGCACTAGAATTCAGTGCATGGTCGCATTCCCGAAGGAGGCTGCCATGACTCAGTCAATGATCAGTTTTTGGGTTGGCCTTGTGGTTCTCGTTGTCGTTGCCATGGCCCTGTCCCGTCGCTACAGGCGCGAACACCAGGGAGAGAGCCTGAGCCAGTGGCTCGACACGCACCATATGAGCTGGATGCATCGCAAGCACTAGCTTGCGACCGGACCGACACCGGAGAGCGCGCCCATTTCCTGCACTGGAATGGGTTGTCGCCCGGTTTCTCGTTAGAGGAATACCATGCCGACTTACCAGTACCGGTGCGAGAAATGTGGTGAGATGTTCGAGCATGCCGAGCATCTTGCTGAACATCAATCCGCTCATCCGCCTTGCCCGAAGTGTGGCAGCGAGAAAGTTCAGCACATCCCCACACCATTCGTGGCGAAAACATCCAGAAAATCGTGAAATCTCTTCGGTTGCTCAGGTCTGCTCCGGATGCTCGCTGTCTCGATGGTGGTCCGCGGCGAGGAACATATACATCGCGGGCACGACGAACAGCGTAAACAGCGTGCCGATCGACATCCCCGTGAAGATCACGAGTCCCATTGCGTTGCGGCCGGCCGCACCCGCACCCGACGCGATCACGAGCGGCACGACGCCCAGCACCATCGCGGCTGTCGTCATCAGAATCGGCCGCAAGCGCACGCCAGCCGCTTCTTCGAGTGCCTCGCGCTTGCCGCGCCCCGCGCGTTGCAGTTCATTCGCGAACTGCACGATCAGAATGCCGTGCTTGCTCACGAGGCCCATCAGCGTGACGAGGCCCACCTGCGTGTAAATGTTGAGCGTGGTGAGTCCCACGTTGATGAAGATCAGCGCGCCGAACAGCGCCATCGGGACCGATACGAGAATCACGACCGGATCGCGAAAGCTCTCGAATTGAGCGGCGAGCGCGAGAAACACGATGATCGTCGCCAATAGCAGCGTGGTCACGAAGCCGCCGGACTCCTGCACGAACTGTCGCGACAGACCCGAATAATCGGCCGTGTATCCCGCCGGCGCGACGTCGGTCGTGGCCTTGCGCAGGAAGTCGAGCACTTCGCCCTGCGAGATGCCCGGCGCGAGCACGCCGGAAATCGTGGCCGAATTGAGCTGCTGGAAGTGATTGATCGACTCGGGCACGACGTTGCGCTGCAGATGCGTGACCGTCGATGCGGGTATCACGCTGCCATTGGCTGTACGCAAGTAATAGTCGAGCACTTGCGACGGGTTCAGCCGGTCCGTTTGCAGCACCTGCGGAATCACCTTGTACGAGCGGCCAGCGATCGAAAAGTAGTTGACGAAGTTCCCGCCGAGCGCCGCGCCCAGCGTCTGCCCGACATCGCTTTGCGTCAGCCCGAGCGAAGCGACTTTGTCGCGGTCCACGAGCAACACGCTTTCGGGCTTGTCGATCTTCAGATCGCTGTCGACGAAGAAGAACATGCCACTTGCGCGCGCCTTTTGCAGCACGGCTTGCGACACTTCGTTGAGGTTCTCGAACGGCTCCGTCGTGCTGATGACGAATTGCACGGGCAATCCTTGCGCGCCCGGCAGGGGCGGAAACTGAAATGCGGCGACACGCGCACCCGCGATGCCGTTCCACTTCTGCTGCAATTCCTGCTGTAATTGCGTCGCGCCCTTCTTGCGCTTGTCCCACGTCTTGAAGAGCACGCCGCCGATACCCTGGTTCAGCGTCGGTACGCCCGTGAGCTGGAACATCTGCGCGTATTCGGGCAACTGATTCGAGATGTCGAAGACCTGATCCGCGTAGGTCTGCATTTGCTGGATCGTCGCGTTCGGCGGACCCTGGACCTGCGACAGAACGATGCCCTGGTCCTCCTGAGGTGCGAGCTCCGTTTGCGACGTCATGAAGAGATAGACGGTGCCGCACAGGAGCAGCGCGCCCATCACGACGAATACGGGCCACGTGTCGAGCATCGCATGCAACAGACGCCGGTAGCCGTGATGCACACGTTCGAACTGCCGGTCGACGAAGCGCGGGAAGCGCCCCGACTGCTGGTCCATGCGGAAAAAACGCGAGCACATCATCGGCGAAAGCGTCAGCGCGATCACGCCCGACACCGTGACGGCGCCCGCGAGCGTGAACGCGAACTCGGTGAACAGCGCGCCAGTCAGTCCGCCCTGAAAGCCGATGGGCACGTACACGGCGATCAGCACGACCGTCATCGCGAGAATCGGGCCGCCGAGTTCGCGCGCCGCGATCAGTGCGGCTTCGAAAGGCCGCCTGCCCTCCTCCTTCATATGCCGGTCGACGTTCTCGACCACGATGATCGCATCGTCGACGACGAGGCCGATGGCGAGCACGAGCGCAAGCAGTGTCAGCAGATTGATCGAATAGCCGAGCACCTGCATCACGAAGAACGTGCCGATCAGCGAGAGCGGCATCGCAATCACCGGCACGATCACCGCGCGCAAGCTGCCGAGGAAAAGGAAGATCACGACCGTCACGATCAGCAGCGCCTCGACGAGCGTCTTCACTACTTCCGTGATCGCCGTGTTGATGAAGTCGGTCGCGTCGTAGACGATGTCGCCCGTCATGCCCGTCGGGAACTGCCTCTGCAGATCCGGAAAGATCGTTTTCACGCGCTTCGCGACGTCGAGCACATTCGCATCGGGCGCCACTTTGATGCCGATGAACACCGATCGCTTGCCGCTGAACGCGACGTTGAAGTCGTAATTGTCAGCACCGAGCACGACGTTCCCCACGTCTTCAAGCCGCACGATCGCGCCGTTCTTCTGCGTGACGACGAGTTTCTTGAAGTCCTCGACGGAATGCAGGTCGGTGCCCGCGTTGAGATCGACGCTTATCATCTGGCCTTTCGTTGTGCCAAGCGTCGCCAGATAGTTGTTGTTGCCGAGCGCCGTGAATACGTCAGCGGCCGTCACGTTGTGCGCGGCGAGCCTGCTCGAGTCGAGCCATGCGCGCAGCGCGAACTGACGGCCGCCGAGCACTTCCGCCGTCTGCACGCCCTGGACGGAATCGAGCTTCGGCTTCACGACGCGCAGCAGATAATCCGTAACGTTGTTGCTCGGCAGCACGTTGCTGTAAAAACCCATGTACATCGCGTCGGTGGTTTGACCCACTTGCACGGTCAGCACGGGCTGTTGCGCCTGCGGCGGCAACTGGTTGCGCACCGATGCGATCTGCGTGTTGATCTCCGTGAGCGCGCGGTTGGAGTCGTAGTTGAGGCGCAGCGTCGCGGTGATCGTCGAGACACCCGTGGTGCTCGTCGACGACATGTAGTCGATACCCTGTGCCTGTGCGATCGCGGCTTCGAGCGGTTGCGTGATGAAGCCCGCCATCGTGTCGGCGCTCGCGCCGTAGTATGCGGTCGTGATCGTCACCACGCCGTTTTCGGTTTGCGGATACTCGCTGACCTTCAGCGCGGCAAGCGAGCGCAAGCCGAGCACGAGTATCAGCAGGCTCACCACCGATGCGAGGACCGGCCGATCAATGAAGATGTCGGTAAATTTCATCGCGCGCTCTTCTATTGTTCCTGGGGCGTCGGGTTCGGGCTGTTCGCAGGCAGCACGCGGTTGTCGATCACAAGGGGCGTGCCGTTTTTCAGTTTCAGCTGGCCGCTCGTCACGACCTGCGTGCCTTCGCCGATGCCCTTGAGAATCGCGACCTGGTCGCCGCGCGTCGGCCCCGGCGTGACGAACACCTGTTGCGCGACGGGCATGATCTTGCCTTGTGCGTTCTTATGTTCGCCGGGCTTCACGATGAACACGGTCGCGCCATATGGGTTATAGGTAATCGCCGTTTGCGGCAAGGTCAGATAGCGCTGCGCGCCACCCGCATCGATCTTCACGTTCGCGTACATGCCGGGCAGCAGCTTGCGCTCGCGATTGTCGACGGTCGCCTCGATCTGGACGTTGCGCGTGGTGCTGTCCACACGCGGATTGATCGAGCGGATCTTGCCGTCGAACGTGCGGTTGCCGAACGCATCCGTATCGACGACGATGGTCTGGCCAACCTGCAATTGGCCGAGCTGCTGCTGCGGCAGAAAGAAGTCGGCGTAGATCGGGTCGATGGCTTGCAGCGTGACGATGGCGTCACCCGGATTGAGGTACTGGCCGGGGTTGACCGTCGTGATGCCGACGCGTCCCGCGAACGGCGCGCGTATCGTCTTCTTTACGACGAGGGCGGCCTGTTGCTCGACCTGGGCTCTCTTACTCTTGAGGTCGGCGGCGTCGGCGTCGAGCTGCGCCCTGGCAATCGCCTGGATGTCGAACTGCGCCTTGTCGCGCTTGTAGACCGTTTGCGCTAGGTCCGCCGCTGCCTGCAACGACGCGAGCTGCGCGCGGTCCGAATCGTCGTTCAGGCGCACGAGCACCTGGCCCGTCTTCACCTCCTGCCCCGAGTTGAACGCGATCTCGCGCACAAGCCCGGCCACTTCCGTCGTCACGTCGACGCCGCGCACCGCGCGCAGGCTGCCCACGGCGACAAGCTGCGGCTGCCATGTTTGATAGCCTGCAATAGCGGCCGTGACGGTGGCGGGCGGTGCGGCGTTGCTCGCCATGAACTTCTGGATCATGTGCGCCCTGAACAGATTGAAGCCGACCAGCGCGGCGAGCAGTATGCCCACGCAGATCAGCATGATGATCATCCGCTTTGCCATCGGCTTCTTCGTCGTCATCGTCATGTCCTGGCCGGGGTGGCCACTGCAAAAGGATTCATTTCGGCGCAGCCGGACTCGGCTGGGCTGCCTGGCTCGTCGCCGTGTCGTTCCACCAGCCGCCGCCGAGCGCCTGAAACAGCGCTGCCGTGTCTGCATAGCGCGCGGCCCGCGCCTGCGCGAGATTCACGACCGTCTGCTGGTATTGGCGCTGTGCATCGAGCAGCGCCAGATAGCTGACGCCGCCGATACGAAACTGACCGCGCGTCAGGTCGAGCGAATCGCTGGCAGCGCGCCATGCTTGCGTCTGCGCGCTCAGGCCGGTCGCATCGTGCTCCAGCGCGCGTAACGTATCGGCGACGTTCTGGAATGCGAGCAGCACCGTTTGGCGGTATTGCGCGTTGGCCTCGTCGAATGCCGCTTCTGCCGCGCGCTTTTGCGCACTCAACTGGCCGCCGTGAAAGATCGGCTGCGTGATGCCTGCGCCGATGCTCCAGATCATGTCGGCGTACTTCAGAAGGCCCGCGGGCGTCAGCGCCTCGGGGCCGTAACTCGCGGAGAGCGTGAGCTGTGGATACATGTTCGCCGTCGCCACGCCGACCTGGGCGCTCGCCTGATGCAGCGTGGCGTCGGCGGCGAGAATATCGGGGCGCTGCCGCACGAGCGAAGACGGCACGCTGACGGGCAACGTTTGCGGCAGCGTGAACATCGACATCCGGAACTCGGGCACGTCCGCATCGCTCGGCGGCTTGCCCGCCAGGACCGCGAGCTGGTGACGCGTCTGGTCGAGCGACTGATGCAACGGCGGCAATGTCGCGCGCGTCTGCGCCACCAGCGTTTCCTGTGCAAGCACCGTTGCGCGGCTCACGCCGCCCAGTTCGAGCTGCTTGCGCATGATGCCGAGCTGCGCGTCTTCGTCGTCGGCGATGCGCGCGGTCGCTTCGATCTGCTCCCGCAGCGACGCTTCCTTGATGGCCGCCGTCACGATGTTCGCGGACAACGCGAGATACGCCGCTTGCAACTGAAAGCCCTGGTAATCGACCTGCGAGCGCAACGACTCGAGCTCGCGCCTTCCGCCGCCGAACACATCGAGGTTGTACGACACGTTCACCGATGCGTTATAGAGGTTCAGCAGTTCCGTGAGCTGCGGCTCGCCGAACGTGACGCCGTTGAACTTCTCACGCGTGGCATTGGCCTTTGCATCGACTGACGGATAGAGCGTGGTGCCCATTTGCGCGCGAAGATTTTCGCCGGCCTGCCTGAGCGCCGCTTGTGCCGCGGCAACGTTGGGGCTGTTGGCGAGCGCCTCGCGTATCAGCGCGTCGAGCGGCTCGCAATGATAGAGCGTCCACCACTGTGCGGGAATGTCGAGGCCGGCCACGAACTGTTGCGGGACACCCGAAGCGCCCGGCGCCGAGGCCGTTTGATCGGGTAGCGGCGTGGACGTGTAGGTGCCGGTAGCGGGCGGCGCGGGCGTATGGTAATTGGGGCCAACCGTGCAGCCGGACAACGCGATCAGGACGATGCCCCATGCAGCACGCGTGAGCGTGTCGCCGGCTGCATGGCGGTGAGACGCACTGCGAGAATGCCAGTGCGACCGGCTGCGACTGAAACCGTGGTTGACGTCATCGATCATCGATCCACCTTGTTTCACTGCGCGGAAAACGAACGAAACGGCAGATGCAGAGTTTGAAATCATGCCACAACAAGTTGACGCGACCCGCGAACGGTTTTCCCACGGGACCCACGCCTCACCGCAGATGCCAGCTGAAATCCGGAATCACGAAGCTTTCGGATGACTGAAAGAGTTCCGCAAGCGGATTGGTCTCTGGCAATGTCGGGTCCTGCCTGCGGCGGTGTTCTGATCAACGTGGACTAACATTGAAACTGGCGGCCTCTGCCGAGGACGCCGGTAGTGATGCATTAGCTGGGTCACGTGCCCGTGGAGGTCGCCATGAGTGGTGAGGCATCGAATGAAAGCGGTCCTGATCTGGCAAAAGGCGTGCCCATCGAATCCCTCGGTGAAGCTGGCCTGTTGTCAGGACACGTCGGTAATGATGCGGTGCTGATTGCGCGGCTCGGTGATGAATTCTTCGCTATCGACGCTGCCTGTACTCACTACCACGGCCCACTCGCCGAAGGCTTGACCGTCGGGGACACGGTACGGTG
Source organism: Paraburkholderia sp. BR10141 (assembly GCF_056155635.1). Lineage (NCBI taxonomy): Bacteria > Pseudomonadati > Pseudomonadota > Betaproteobacteria > Burkholderiales > Burkholderiaceae > Paraburkholderia > Paraburkholderia sp. BR10141. Next base: position 215,875 of record NZ_JBMIQH010000003.1, read on the forward strand.
CCCGTGGCACCACGCGTGTTTCAGCCTGCGTACAGGGGAAGCGGTGCGAGCGCCTGCGCTCAGCCCTGTCGCATGCTGGTCTACCGAGATCCGGGGCGACAAGGTTGTTGTACTGCACAAAAAAGCGCCGCCCGCGGGTTCCGGGCCCTCGCCGGCCGGAGCGCCACAGAAGATCGTGATCGTCGGTGCAGGGGCCGCAGGCTTTGCTGCGGCCGAGCGCCTGCGGGGCCTCGGCTACGCGGGCAGTCTCACGATGCTGAGCGACGACGCGGCGCCGCCGGTGGACCGGCCCAACCTCTCCAAAGACTATTTGGCCGGCAGCGCGCCTGAGGAGTGGGCGCCGCTTCGAGACGATGCTTTTTACGCAGACCAACGCATCGATCTGCGGCTGAACACCGGTGTCTCGCGTCTTCACATCGCCGCGCAGGAAGTGGAGCTTGCGGATGGGAGCAAGGTCCCCTACGACCGTCTGCTTTTAGCCACCGGGGCCGAAGCGGTTCGCTTGCCTATTCCCGGCATGGATTTGCCGCATGTGCATACCCTTCGCACATTGGCCGATTCCCGCGCCATCATCGCTCGCGCGGAGAACTCGCGGCGCGCGGTTGTCATCGGAGCCAGCTTCATCGGACTGGAAGTGGCGGCGTCATTGCGCGCGCGTGGACTCGAAGTCCATGTCGTGGCGCCGGAGCAGCGTCCGATGGAACGTGTGCTGGGGCCACAGATGGGTGAATTCGTGCAGCGGTTGCATGAAGAACACGGCGTCGTCTTCCACCTCGGGAACACCGCCAGCGCGATCGACGCGCGGCAGGTATCGCTCAAAGCGGGCGGCAGCCTGGAGGCCGATCTGGTGGTGGTCGGCGTCGGCGTGCGGCCGCGACTGGCATTGGCCGAGCAAGCCGGCCTCGCGATCGACCGCGGCGTGGTGGTCGATGCCTGCCTGCAGACCAGCGCGCCTGGCGTCTTCGCTGCCGGCGACATCGCACGCTGGCCCGACCCGCACAGTGGCACGGCAATTCGCGTGGAGCACTGGGTCGTCGCGCAGCGCCAGGGACAAACGGCGGCGATGAACTTGATTGGCGGACGTGAGACGTTCGACGCCGTGCCATTCTTCTGGAGCCAGCACTACGATGTCCCGATCAACTATCTCGGGCACGCGGACAGTTGGGACGAGATTTCAGTTGACGGCGATATTGCAGCGCGCGACTGCTTCCTGCGCTACAAGCGAGACGGGCGCGTCGTCGCCGTAGCCTCTATTTATCGCGATACAGAGAGTCTGCGGGCAGAGGTCGAGATGGAGCACGATTTCCGTTGACGCGGGAGCGAATCGCAAACGGATGCCCCCTCAAGTGACTTGCCCTCCCGTCGTCTTCCTGGGACGGCATGGTTGACGAGTTCGCGGCACACGCCCTGTTGCGGCCTGTGCGATGATGCGCCACGGCAACCATGAGATAGGCGATGACATCTACATTCGACGAGGCAACAACGGCGGCGATCGCCGCGTTTGCCCAACTGGACTTCTACACGGCGGTGCAGGCGATGCGTGCCGAAGCCGACTACGACCGCGAGCGGGACCAGTGGATCTCGCGCTACATCGACGAGCACGGCGGCGGCGCGGACGATGCGGCATACGACGCCTTGCACGCGCAGGCCCAGGCAACTCCGGAATACGCGCAGTTCATCGATGCCGTTCGCCGGGAAATCCAGGAATACTTCGGCGTGGCCGAGGAACAACTGGACTGGGTAGTCCTGCTTCGCAATGACGACAGCGATGAGCTTTGGGCGGAGGTCAACCGGCAGCGGAGCGAGCTGGGAACCGGTGAGGTCCGCGGAGATCTCTGATCATTGCTTGCCATCGGGCTTGCAAGCCGTGCTGGATGCGCCCATGAAAGGGTCATGAGCGACCGCTCGTTCCCAGGCCCACCGCAACGTGTCGTTTTCTAATATTCGTTAATTAATCGAGCCAACGACTCGGCTTCTCGCGCAACGGCTTCGTCTGCTGATACGCCGTCACCTATCCATAGCTGGACGGTGTCGGCGAACGCTGTTTTTGCCGCGCCGCACAACTGAGCGATGCGAATTCTATACACACCGTCGAAGCTAAACACTTCCAGCCGCCCTTCATACTCACGCGCATAGAATTTCATCGCCAGCTCCTTGTGTCGCTGCCGTGCGTTTTTTCACCGCTCCGGATATCGCCGCCGCGCCAGGCGTGCTGCCTCCTGCGGTACGAGCACAGCCTCAAGCCGCGGTCACCCATCATGCGCTCAATCGGCCAGCGGTCGCAACCGTCGTCGCGACGAGCCACAACGGCCAATGATCTACACCGTTGCACGGACATTTGATCGTCGGTTTTCCAGCGAAATATAGACCTTCGCAAACCAGCCAAATCAGCTTTCTATCCACGGTTTTCGAACTTTGGCTCGGCCATCATCTATATTTTCAACGCGCCCACGAAAATAAATAAATATCACCGCCGTTTTCGCATATGTGTCCTATTGTTGAGATCGTGATTTAAATCCCTTCCTCCCGGAAAGTTTGCCGACATCTTCGTCGCCAGCACGTCATTCCGCCATTCAGAGGTCGAAATGAGCCATATTACGATTTCATATCATTATGTTGATTGCAATCGTAAATTCGAACATTACGACGCTAATCGATCATTCTTTCAGGAGTACTACGCCACTCGTCTCGCAGCGGAGCCCGGAATATCCTGCCATGTACTCGACATCGGATGTGGTCACGGCACCAACCCAACCATCAGCAGGATCCAGCATGTCCTTGGGGAAGTTGATGGCGTCGATCCGTTCCCCGTTGTTCAACCCCATCCATTGATCAGGCAGCGGTGGACCTGTGCCATGGAGGAAATCCCCGTTCCGTCGAACACGTACGACCTCGCCTATTCCTATAACGTTGTAGAGCATGTCGTCAACGAGACTTCGTTTCTCGCCAAAACGATCGAGGTGCTCAAACCCGGCGGTGTGTATTGGTCAATGTCGCCTAACGCGAGACACCCGTTCACTGTCATCGTGCGGATCATGCAGGCGCTCGGGATAAAGTATCTCTACCGTCGGTCAATCGCTCCACAGGCAAACGATTATCCCGCCTATTACCGGCTTTGCAACGCTACGAAAGTCCTAAAAGCAATCGAAAAGCTTGATCTTCCAGTATCGAAAATCGACTTCTTCCTGATCCCGAACGTCCAGTGGGATACGTTTTTTCCGCGCCGACTTCGCTTCATTGCCCACTTGATAGACCGCGTCGTTGTCCTTAACGCGCCTTCGATGTCAAACATTTTCCTGTTCCGCATGGAGAAAATGGATACTGGGCCACGCGACGGGGCGGCGACATGACCCATCCAGGCGATTCTTCATCGGCAAGCGTTGCCTGCGCGAGGCGTAGGGGTGACGTGAGTGGCTCCTCCGTCCCAGCAGGCTGCCGAACATTCGACTCGACGAGCGGGATCTCGAGCGTTGCGGGGCTGTTTTTTTATATTCGCCGCGCATTGTTCCGATTTATTTTTCGAAACCGACAGGCTGATTTCTGATAGAAAGGTATACGTAAGGATTGAGCGAAGCCGCCACCTCCAACGGAGCCTCGACCCATGAATCTGCCGAAACGTATGCTCGTTGCCAATGTCGCCTGGGCACAGGAAATCGCCCGGCGCGACCCACAATTCTTCAGCACGCTTGCCACAGGGCAAAAGCCCCAGGTGCTCTGGATCGGCTGCTCCGACAGCCGCGTGCCCGCCGAAAGCGTCACGCACTGCGCGCCCGGAGACTTGTTCGTTCACCGCAATATCGCGAACCTTTTCCATCCCGACGATGACAACAACACGAGCGTGCTCGAATACGCGCTGCGTGTGCTGCGAGTCGCGCACATCATCGTTTGCGGGCACTACGGCTGCGGCGGCGTACGCGCCTCGCTGCTACCGCCCGCCGACGCCCTGCCCCATGTGAACCGTCGCATCGAGCCGCTTTGCGCGCTCGCGCAAACGCACCGCTCGACGCTGGCGCGCCTGCCATCGGAAGAGGCACGCATCAACCGCCTTGCCGAACTGAACGTGATCGAACAGGTGCGCCTGCTGCGCGAGCATCCGCTCGTACGTGAGGGCGAACCTGCGCCGCTCGTGCACGGCTGGATCTTTTCGCTGAACGACGGCCAGCTGCGTGAACTCGCGTCGGGCTACGACGTTGAATCAGCGAAAGCAACCGCCGCGGCCTATGCTAATCCATTGCGCATTGCACAGCCCACGCACGCTTGAGGCGCACGCCTCAAGTCGCGTCAGGACCGCCGCCGTCGAGTCCTCCACCCTTCTTTTCTACCCGCTTCCATCATGACTTCGAAAGCTTCACTGTCCGCGCTTGCGCGTGACCTCGCCGCCGGCACCGTCGTCTTTCTCGTCGCCCTGCCGCTATGCCTCGGCATTGCAAGGGCTTCTGGGGCCGAGCCGTTGGCCGGCCTCGTTTCCGGTATTGTCGGCGGCATCGTCGTCGCCGCGCTCAGCGGCTCGCGCCTGAGCGTGAGCGGCCCCGCCGCTGGCCTCGTCGTGATCGTCGTGGATGGCATCGCGCGCCTCGGCAGTTTCTCTGCATTCCTGATTGCTGTGCTGCTCGCCGGTGTGCTGCAGTTCGGCTTTGGCATGCTCAAAGCCGGGCGGCTCGCCTCGTATGTGCCCACACCCGTCATCAAGGGCATGCTCGCCGCCATTGGCCTGATGCTGGTCATCAAGCAGATCCCGCTCGCGCTCGGACTGACGTCGGGCAACGAGACCGGGTCTCTCACTCACGCGCTCGAGTCGATCTCGCCCATCGTATGCACGGTCACTGTGATCTCGCTCGCCATTCTCGCGGGTTGGGAAACACGCGCCTTGCGACGCTTCGCATTGGTGCGGCTCGTGCCCGCACCGCTCGTCGTCGTGCTTGCGGGCGTGAGCGCGACGCTGGTTTGTGGCTCGCTCGGCTCGGCATTCGCGTTGCCGGTCGAACAACGCGTGGCACTGCCTGCCATCGAATCATTCGCGGCCCTCGGCGACGCTCTTCAGTTCGGTGAATTCGAGCTGAGCGTCGCGCGCTTTGCCGACCCGGAGATCTGGATCGTCGCCCTGACCCTCGCCGTCGTTGCAAGTCTCGAGACGCTGCTGAGCCTCGAAGCGGTCGAACAGATCGACCCGCAGCGGCGCGCCGCGCCGCCCAACCGTGAACTCAAGGCGCAAGGGGTCGGCAATATCGTCGCCGGCGCGATCGGCGGACTGCCCATTACTTCGGTCATCGTGCGCAGCTCGGCCAACGTGCATGCCGGCGCGCAAAGCCGGCTCTCTGCGATCGTGCACGGCGTGCTGCTACTCGTCAGCGTGTTTGCACTCACCGACGTGATCAACATGATTCCGCTCGCGAGTCTTGCGGCCATCCTCATTCACACCGGCCTCAAGCTCGCCAAACCTTCGTTGTTCGTCGCGCTCGCGAAACAAGGCGCGGCGCCGTTCGCGCCATTCATCGTTACGATCGCCAGCGTGCTCGCCACCGACCTCCTCACGGGGATCATGCTCGGCGTGCTGTGCAGCGCGGGCCTCGCGCTGTGGGCGAATCTGCATCGGCCGATCGCGCTCGCGCGGCACGACGATCATTTCCTGGTCTCCTTTCGCAAGGACGTATCTTTTTTAGGCAAGGTGCCGCTCAAGCAGATGCTCGCTCACATCCCGGATCGCGCGACAGTGATTGTCGACACCTCGCGCGCCGATTACATCGATTACGATGTGCGCGAACTGCTCGACCGTTTCATTGCCGAAGCTCCGTTGCGGTCGATCGCGGTGGAAGTCCGCCATGCTGCGGCCGTGCTACCGCCTGCGACTCGCTCGGGCATTTGAGCGCTCGCCCAGCGATGCCTGAGGGGTGCATGGCGGACAGCCCGGAACGCGCCATTGGGTTTTGGGTGCTTCCTCGGGAAGCCGACCGCTGCCGCCGAATTGCTTGCTGCCCAGCAGTGAGCAGCGCCATGACCCGCAGGTACGCGCACAGCCACCATGCGGCTATCAGATCCTGTGATCGCCCGATGCCGGGGAATTTCGCGATGGCGACGACTCACACTCAGGCGCGCACCTCGATCCGGTTGACCACGCCTCCTACGGTGTCCAGACACCACGCATCCATCTCTGCCTGGCGCCTCTCAGCTTCGGTCGCTACACGCCCCGCAAGCGTAATCCGCTTGCTCTCCACGTTGATTGTGATTTGTTCTGCGTGAACGCGCGGATCGGATTCGAGCACGAGAGCGAGGGCCTCGTGAATCTCTTCGTCGCCATCCGCTTCGGCCGGCACCAACTCCAGCAGATTCGTCACGTCCCGGCACCCGCCGACCCACCACGCGATCACGCTTGCGAGCCGTCGATGCGACAGGCTCATCACCTGGCCCGTCAACGTCACGACGCCACCTTCCACGGTGACCTCCACAACGCCGCCGCCCTCCTCGCCGGCCTGGTCCATGGTGCCGCGCAGCATTTCGAGCTGGTCTTTCACGCGCGCACATATCACACAGTTGCGGAACTCCACCGTTCGCAAAATCCGTTCGCAGATCCGCGTGCGCAACTCGCCGTCGCCAATCGGCGGCTCAGCGCTGACGCGCAGTCGGTCAATGAGGGGTTCGCCGTCGCTGCAAGTCCGGGTCAACCGAATAAACCGCTTCTTGGACGCTATGTCCGGCACTTCGCCTGCAACCGTCAAGGCACCGCTATCGCGGCTGATGTGAATGGGGCAATTGTGGAGTTTCAGGTGCGATTCGCGTTCGAACGCCGCCATCACCTGCTTGAGGATCGCATCAGGGCGTTGCATGATTTGCCTCGCGCAAAGGGGAACGAAGCAGCCCCCTCGATGCCCCGCAGTACAAAACGCGTCACGCGAGGCGGGCGCCGCCCAATTCATTATAGTTATTGCGCCCATCCTTCCCCTCAGCGTTGCACGTGTGATCAGACGTCGAAGTACAGATAAAACTCCCACGGATGCGGACGCAGCCTGATTGCGTCGATCTCATGCTTGCGCTTGTACTCAAGCCACGTATCGATGACATCTTCAGTGAAGACATCGCCTCTGCGCAGAAACTCGTTGTCGGCCTCGAGCGCATTCAGCGATTCGTCGAGCGAACCCGGCACCTGACGGACGTCCTTCGCTTTCTCGGGCGGCAGGTCGTAAATGTTGACGTCAAGCGGATCGCCTGGGTCTGTCCTGTTTTCGATGCCGTCGAGCCCGGCCATCAGCATTGCTGAGAAGGCGAGATACGCATTGGCCGACGGATCGGGACACCGGAACTCGACGCGCCGCGCGTTCGGCGAATCGGAGTACATCGGAATGCGCGCGGCCGCCGAGCGGTTGCGTTGTGACATCGCCAGATTCACCGGCGCTTCATATCCGGGCACGAGGCGCTTGTAGGAGTTCGTGGTCGGAGCGCAGAACGCCATCAGCGCTGGCGCATGCTTAAGCAGGCCGCCGATATACCATCGACACATGTCAGACGTAAGCGCCCAGCCATGCGCATCGTAGAACAGATTCTCGTCGTCCTTCCACAGGCTTTGATGGCAGTGCATGCCGCTCGCATTGTCGGCGAAGAGCGGCTTCGGCATAAACGTCGCCACCTTGCCGTGCTGGCGCGCGACGTTCTTGCAGATGTACTTGTAGATCATGACGTTGTCGGCCATCCGCGTAAGCGTGGAAAACCGCATGTCGATTTCGTTCTGCCCCGCTGTCGCCACCTCGTGGTGATGCACTTCCACCTGCACGCCGGCCTGTTGAAGCAACAACACGATCGTCGAGCGGATGTCCTGCAGTGTGTCGTGCGGCGGCGCCGGGAAATATCCTTCCTTGAAGCGAGGCTTGTAACCGAGGTTGCCGCCGCCATACGCGCCTTCGTCGCGGCCCGAATTCCAGTCCCCTTCGGCAGATTCGACAAAGAAGTAGCCGCTATGGGCATCCTGGCCAAAACGGATCGAATCGAATATGAAGAACTCGAGCTCGGGCCCGAAATAGCACGTCGTCGCCATGCCGGTCTGCTTCAGGTAGGCTTCGGCCTTCTTCGCGATGTAGCGCGGGTCGCGCGAGTACGGCTGATGCAACACCGGATCGATCACGTCGCAGATCATCGAAAGTGTGGGCGTTTCGCTCACGTGATCGATGAACGTGGTCGTGGGATCCGGCTTGAGAAGCATGTCGGATTCCTGAATTTCCTGAAATCCGCGGATCGACGAACCGTCGAAACCGATCCCGTTGGCAAAGAGGTCTTCGTGCACCTCGGGCAGCGTGATCGAAAAGTGCTGCCAGAGACCGGGCAGATCCGTGAATTTGAGGTCGACGATCTGAATCTTGTGTTCGCGCAGTAGTTCGATAACCTGTTGCGGGTTATCAGGACGCGCGACACGATAACTGCCGGCGTCGACGGTTACATCGAACGCCGGTGCACCTCGTGGACTGGCCATGGGGACTCTCCCTGCGCAGCTACTGATCGTGTGCGAGCGCTTCGAGACGGGCGTAGCCCGCGTCTTTCGCCGCGCGCTCCGTCGCAAAGGGCTCTTCGGCGACGAGCGAGCGCCGCACTTCGCGCGCATCGAAATCGACGAGCGAGATAACCCACACCCAACCGCCGATCTGCTCGGCCGTCTGCACGAATGCGCGCACGTTGCCTTTGTCCTTGGTGCTCATTTGACCTCCTCACGAGATAAACACAAGGGGAACATGGGTGACGCCAGACTTGACGGGCAGTCTACGCCGGGACCAGGCCCCTTTGTTTCAACCAGTCCAGATTGAAAAGGCGGGAGCGGTACAACTCGCCGCCGTCGCACAGCAGTGTGACGATCGTATGCCCCGGCCCCATCTCCCGGGCAAGCCTGACAGCAGCCGCGACGTTGATGCCTGTCGAACCGCCGACATAGAGCCCTTCTTCGCGCAGCAATCGGTAGACCATGGTGACGCATGACTGGTCGTCGATCTGATAAGCGTCATCGATCGGCGTGCCGTCGAGGTTCGCGGTAAGGCGGCTGGAGCCGATCCCCTCGGTAATCGAGCTGCCTTCCGCGTGAATCTCGCCCGTCTTCACGTAGCTGTACAAGCCGCTGCCGTACGGGTCGGCGAGAACGATCCACAGATCGCGGTTCTTCTCCTTCAGGAAGCGGGCCACCCCGGCGAGGGTGCCGCCAGTACCGGTCGCGCTGACGAACGCATCGACCGTGCCAGCGGTATCGCGCCAGATTTCTGGGCCGGTGCTCTCGTAGTGAGCCTTGCGATTGGCAAGGTTGTCGAACTGGTTCGCCCAGATCGCGTCGTCCAGTTCCTCCGCGAGCCTTCCGGCGATCTTCTGGTAGTTGTTCGGGTCCTTGTAGGGGGCGGCCGGTACCGGGTGGACTTCCGCACCCAGGACGCGCAACAGTTCCATTTTCGCGGGAGACTGCGTCTCGGGAATAACGATGACACAGCGATAGCCGCGAGCCGCGCAAATATGGGCAAGGCCGATGCCGGTATTGCCCGCAGTCCCTTCCACTACCGTGCCGCCGGGCCTAAGTTCGCCACGCTGCTCGGCGTCCAGAATAATGGACAGCGCCGCCCGGTCCTTCACCGAACCACCCGGGTTCATGAATTCGGCCTTACCGAGAATCTCGCAGCCGGTTTCGTCGCTGAGACGAGCGAGCCTGATCAGCGGCGTGTCGCCTACGCACCCGACAAAACCCGTCCGAACATGCATATCCTTCCCCCTGCAATCGCAAGCCTGGCATCAGGCCACTCTCACACTGGAAGCATAGGCAAAGATCCGGCGCACTTCCCGACGTTTGAGGGCAGTCGGTGAAGATGACCGGGAAGGGGATACGCCGACTCACTTGCAAAAAGCTTGCCAACGATCAGGGCACGCCGATCACCGCCCGGTCAGCAGCCGAAGGATCTTCTGCACGATGCGTTCGTGCAACTCGAGCGCCTCACCGAGCGTGCTTGCGCCAAAGCTCTCGTTGTCTTTTCGCGCTTGCATTCCGGCGATGCGCGTCACGAAGAGCGCGGGCTCGGCGGTCCGCGCGTCAGTCACACCGCGAAATCGCGTCGTGACCGTCACGCCGGACTCTTCGAGCAGCGTGCGGCGAAAGATCAATTCGTTTTCGGCCATCCAGCGCGACCACTCGCTGCGGTCGAACACCTCGACAGGCCTGTTCTTCGCGTCGAGGATGTAGAAGCGTTCGCACTGGGGCGGGATCGGGCGGGTTCTCATCTATTCCGATCCGGAAGGTGCGAGCAGGAAGCCGATCGCCTCCCGCCACCGGCTATCGTCGACGTGGCCAGGCCAGTCGTTATGCTCAGCCGCCTGGGAAAGTAGAGAAAACGTTCCTGCAACATGGCGACGCCTGTCAAATGGATCGGCACGCGAAAGCGAGCCTCAGTTCGATTCCCGTGAACAATGCGCCGGTCAGGATCTATCCGCAACCCGGACTGCCCGATCGTTCGTCTGGAGCACGTGGATCGGGCGAGCGATGCGCTGTGAAGCGTCCCCATGCGGCATACTCGAGTCCACGATACCCGAAGGCCCAAAGACATGGTTGCCGACCTCGCACACTCCTGGTTGACGTTCAGCGCGGCTGTAGCCGCTGCAAAGGCCGCCGGCCGCCCGCTTGTCGCGCTCGAGTCGAGCATCATCGCTCACGGCATGCCCTATCCGGAGAATATTCGCACTGCGCGCGAAGTGGAGGCCCTGGTCCGCGCGACGGGAGCCGAACCCGCGACGATTGCACTGATCGGGGGGCGAATTCACATCGGACTTGCTGACGACGAACTGGAACTGCTCGGCCGCTCTGAGCATGTACACAAAGTTAGCCGCCGCGACCTGCCGGCTGTGCTGGCCGCCGGCGGGCTCGGTGCCACGACAGTGGCTGGCACGATGATATGTGCCGCGCTGGCCGGCATCGAGGTCTTCGTCACCGGAGGCATTGGCGGCGTGCACCGGGGCGCGCAGGAAACCTTCGACATCTCGGCCGACCTGCAGGAATTGGCAAAGACCTCGGTGGCGGTGGTGTGTGCCGGTGCGAAGTCCGTCCTGGACATCGGGCTCACACTGGAATACCTGGAGACTTACGGCGTGCCGGTGCTCAGTTGCGGGCAGGACAATTTCGCGGCGTTCTACACGCGCGATAGCGGCTTTCGCGCGGACTTCCGGCTGGACGACGCAGCGGACCAGGCGCGCTTCATCCGCACCAAGTGGAACCTGGGCCTCGAGGGCGGCGTAGTGTTGAGCACGCCGGTGCCGGAGGCATCAGCGATGCAGTCCGCAGAGATCGACGCGCTGACTCAGCAGGCGCTGACTGAGGCCAGGGCACAAGGCATCACAGGTAAGGCCGTGACGCCCTTCCTTCTGTCTCGCATCACGGCACTCACGGGTGGACGCAGTCTGGCGACGAACATCGCGATCGTGAAACACAACGCCGAGGTCGGGGCACGACTGGCGCTGGCGTTGGCACACAGGTTGTGCACTGGATGTCGCGACGAGCGTTCCATCTCGCAGGGTCAATCGGGCTAGCGCTCGCTCGCGAGCCATGCACGCCATCCGCCGAATCCGGAGATATCGGTTCCCGACTTCACGCCATAGGGTTCGCACAAGAAGCCGGTCACCCACGAGCCGTCCGACAATTCGACCTTCCCCAGCACCAGCGGAGACGGCACCGTTGCCATGAACGAGCCTAACTCGACGCTCGGCATGTCCCAGACTTCGACCGCGATCTCGGAGCCGTTCCCGGCAACTCGCCACAATCCCGGGCGTCGGGTGCCGTCCGCGGAAGGCGGCAGCGCGGCCAGCCGATAATGGGCAGCCGTATGCGTTACCTGCATGCGTCGCGCGCCTCGCGAAACCAGGTCCTTGTTCAACGGCAGCCCTTGCATGTGAGCACCGCACACCGCGACGCGAATCCGGTCGTTGGCCGCGACTCGCCTGGCGGAAGGCTCCGGGCGGCTTACGCCAACACATTCGATGCCACTCGCCGTCTGCAACACATCGGCAACCCCCAGCAGATACTGGTCGGTGAACGCGCGGCCAAAGACCGTCACGCCCCACGGGAGCCCGTTCTTCATGAACGCTGTCGGCGTGGCGACGGCCGCGTAATCGAGCAGATTCATGAAGTTCGTGTAGTAGCCGAGCAATGAGTTCGGCCCAATCGGGTCCTTCTCCAGTTCAGCGAGCGTCACAGGGCGCGGATACGTCGGCGTCAGCACGAAGTCCAATGAATCGAGCACCGCATCGCAGATCGCCTTCAACGCCTGCAGACGATACTGCGCGCGAAACAGTTCGACCGCCGTCGCGCCCGGCGCCTTGGCCAGCACGTTCCGAATAACGGGAAGCACGGCGTCCGGCGTCGCTGACATCAACTCTCCGGCCACGCTGTAGCGCTCCGCAACCCACGGGCCCTGATAAAGGAGATTCGCGGCCTCGACAAAGGGCTCGAAATCGATCTCCACTGCCTCGCCGCCTGCTGCTTCCAGACGCGCACGCGCGCTTGCGAACAATTCCGGACTCTCAGCGCATCCCGCGAATTCAAGACGCGCCGGAACCCCGAACCGGAACGACGTAGGCTTGCCGAACGCGCTTGCCGAGTTCCATTGCGGGTTTCTGCGACTGTATGCATCGCGAACGTCGGTTTGTGCGGTCAATGAGAGAAGCTCACTGGCCTCGCCGGCTGTTGCCGTGAAGTAGGTCACGCAATCGAGTGTGCGGCACGCCGGGACGACACCCGCCGTCGACAGGATGCCTTTGGTCGGCTTGAGTCCGATGAGATTGTTCAGGCCGGCAGGCACACGTCCCGACCCCGCCGTGTCGGTACCGAGCGCGAAACTCGCCACGCCCAATGCAACGGCAAGCGATGAACCCGCGCTGGAACCACCCGACGGGTAGCCAGGATGCACGCTGTTGCGGCATTTGCCGTATGGCGAACGCGTGCCGTTCAGACCCGTCGCGAACTGGTCGAGATTGGTCTTCCCGATCGGGATGGCGCCAAGCGAAATCAGCTGGCTGACGAGCGTCGCGGACTCCTTTGGCATGTACGCAAAGCCGGGGCACGCGGCGGTCGTTTGGACTCCTGCAAGGTCGATGTTGTCCTTGATCGCGAACGGGACGCCGTACAACGGCAGACGCTCGAAGTCCTGCTTCTCGAGCCAGTCGAGGTATGGCGCGACTTCGCTTTCGGTCAGTAGATGAATGAAGAGATTGAACTCCGGATTCAGCGCGCTCGCTTTTCCGAGCAGTTCAGTCACGAGCGTGCGCGGCGTGAGGCGCCCGTCACGATACGCGCTGCGAAGCGTGGAAAGCCGCAGATCGAATGTCGGCATGATTTTCTGTCCTTGTACTTAATGGCGTTCAATGACTGCGACTCGTTGCCCTGCGCGCACGGGCGAGCCGGGGGCCACGTAAATATCGCCGACGGTCCCCGCACAGGAGGCGAACACCGAAATCTCCATCTTCATCGACTCCACAATGAGCAATACGTCGCCCGCGGCAACGACGTCTCCCGTCTTCACCTTCACCTGCCAGAGGCTGCCGGCGATTTCACAGTCCACGGCGATCTGCCCGTCTTCCAACGGAGCCAGTTGGGCGTCCTCCGCGTCCGGTGCCTCGATTGCCTCTTCAGGGGTGCCCGCTTCGCGCCAACGCTCGCGCTCGGCCTGGAAGGCCGCCTGCTGTCGCGAACGGAACTTGCCGATGCTGTCGGCTTCGCTCTCGAGAAACGCTTGATAGTCCGGCAGCGAGAGTTCCGACTCTTCAATCTTCAACGGATAACGCCCAAGCGGAAAATCGGCGCGGATGCGAAGCAATTCGTCGGCCGACACTTCGTAGAAGCGAATCTGGTCGAAGAAGCGCAGCAAATAGTGCTGACCGGCGAAATTCGCGACCTTGCGATAGCGATTCCACATCTGCAGCGTGCGGCCGACGAATTGATAGCCGCCGGGCCCTTCCATGCCGTACACGCACAGATACGCGCCGCCGATGCCGACCGAGTTCTCCGCGGTCCACGTACGGGCCGGGTTGTATTTGGTCGTCACGAGGCGATGACGCGGATCGAGCGGGGTCGCAACGGGTGCACCCAGGTAGACGTCACCGAGACCCATCACGAGATAGCTCGCGTCGAACACGATCTCTTTGACGGCATCGATGGATTCGAGGTCGTTGATCCGGCGAATGAACTCGAGGTTGCTCGGGCACCACGGCGCATCTTTGCGCACCGTGGTCATGTATTTTTCAATCGCAAGCTGGCACGCCGGGTCATCCCAGGAGAGCGGAATGTGCACGATCCGCGACGGCACGCGCAAATCCTTCTTCAGCAAGACCTGCTCCCACGCCTGACGTACGACATCCAGCAATTGCGCGAGCGCCAGCTGCTCCGGTCGATAGTGAATCTGGAGGGAACGGATGCCAGGCGTCAGATCAACGACGCCGGGAAGCGCCATGGCCTCGAGAGACTGCATGAGCGCGTGCCCACGAAAGCGCGAGACGAGGTCCAGCTCGGCGGGCCCAATCTCGAGCAGCAGATGCGTGTCACCGGACACGCGCGCAACGAGCCGCTCGCCGCCCGAACCCAGGTCGAGCACGATGGGCGAGGTCAGGGACGAGCGTTTGCAGGTCGACGCGTTCGACTCGACCTCCAGGCTTTCCAGTTCGCGGGCGCGTTGACGTGCGGCTTCACGCGCCTCTTCTACCTCCACCGGAACGAAGCGGATCTTGTCGCCGGCCTTCAGTTGCCCGATGTGCCAGAGGTCGGCCTCGATGATGGTCACCGGACAGACGAAGCCGCCAAGACTCGGTCCATCGGGGCCGAGAATCACGGGCATGTCGCCCGTGAAATCGATGGCGCCGACCGCATAGGGATTATCGTGAATATTCGACGGGTGCAGCCCGGCCTCGCCGCCGTCTTCGCGAGCCCATTCCGGCTTCGGCCCGATCAGGCGCACACCGGTGCGGCTCGAGTTGAAGTGAACTTCCCAATCCGTCTCCAGAAACCTTTCGATGTAGCGCGAGCTGAAGTACTCTGGCGCGCCGTGCGGACCATAGATCACGCGGAGGCTCCGCACGTCTTCGAGCTTCGGCGCGGCATTCAGCGTCTTGCAAAACTGCGGATTCTCGAGCGGATAGAGGTGAAGTACGTCACCTGCGCGTATTGCGCGCCCGCCATGCCCGCCGAACTGACCGAGCGTGAAGGTGCTGCGGCTGCCGAGATACACACCGACGTCCAGGCCGCCGCGTACGCACAGATAAGCGCGTGCGCCGGCGCCGCGAATGGTGCCGAGCGACAACGTCGAGCCTGCCGGGACAAAGAGGCTCGTATTCAACGGTTGCTTGACGTCGCCGAGCAGTACGGGAATGTCCGCCCCCGTGATGGCAACGACCGCGTCGGTATTGAAACGCAGCGTCGGGCCGCTCATCGTGATTTCGAGCGCGGCGGCATCGGGGGCGTTGCCAAGCAGGCGGTTGCCCAGCCGCATGGCGCGATCATCCATCGGCCCCGAAGGCGGAATGCCGACTGCCCAGTATCCGAGACGGCCGGGGAAATCCTGGACCGTCGTCTGCGTACCGCCGCTGACGACTTCGACCGTACGGGCCTCGTACTTGAGTCCCTCGAGGCACCGGGTCCATGGTTCGCCCGATGCAAACGGCTTGTCGTCCAGGATCTGACGCAGATAGTCGCGGTTCGTCTCCACGCCGTAAATGCGCGTGCTTTCGAGCGCGTCCTTGAGCGCGCTGCGCGCCTCGTCGCGAGTCTGGGACCAGGCGATCACCTTGGCGAGCATCGGGTCGAAGTACGGCGGCACTTCGCAGCCGGCTTCGATCCACGTGTCGATGCGTAGCGCGCGACCGTCGGCTGGCGGGAACGCGACGTCGGTCAGCAGGCCGGGGCTGGGCTTGAAGTCCCGGCCGGGGTCCTCTGCATAGAGCCGCGCCTGAATCGCATGGCCGCGCGGCGTCAGCTTCGCTGCGAGTTCATGCAACGGCTCGAGCGTGCCCGCTGCCAGCTCGATCATCCAGCGCACGAGGTCGACACCCCACACCTGCTCCGTTACGCCGTGCTCCACCTGCAGGCGCGTGTTGACTTCGAGGAAGTAGAACTGCTCGGCGGCGCTGTCGTACACGAACTCGACGGTGCCGGCGGAGCGATAGTCCACCGCCTTCGCGAGCTTCACGGCAGCCGCACACAGTGCCTCGGAAATCCCGTCCGGCAAGCACGGCGCGGGCGTTTCCTCGAGCACTTTCTGGTTGCGCCGCTGCACAGAGCAGTCGCGCACGCCGAGTGCGATGGCATCGCCCTTGCCATCTCCGAAGACCTGCACTTCAAGATGTCGCGCCCGCTCGATGTACTTTTCGAGGAAAACGCCGGAGTCGCTGAAATTGTTTTCACCGAGGCGCTTCACGGCATCGAAATGCGCACTGAGTTCGGCCGCGTTCCAGCACACACGCATGCCGATACCGCCGCCGCCGGCCGTGCTCTTCAACATCACCGGATAGCCGATGACTTCCGCCGCTTCCAGCCCCGCCATCAGGTCACCGAGCAAGCCGGTGCCCCTGAGCATCGGCACGCCCTCCTTCTCCGCGATTTCGCGCGCCGTGTGCTTCAGGCCGAAGGCGCGCAACTGCGCGGGCGTGGGCCCGATGAACGCGATGCCTGCCGCTTCGCAAGCCTCGCCAAAGGCGGCGTTCTCGGAGAGGAATCCATACCCGGGATGAATGGCCTGCACGCCCTCGCGGCGAGCGATCTCGAGGATTTTTTTCGTGTCGAGATAGGTCATTGCCGCGGGCCCGTCGCCCAGGCAGTGCGCGACGGGAGCCTCGCTTACATGACGGCTCGCTCTATCCGCCTCCGCAAAAACGGAGACTCCGGTGACATCGAGTTCGCGCAGCGTTCTGAGAATCCGGCACGCGATAGCGCCACGATTGGCGATAAGAATCTTCTCGAACATGGAAGGAATCTTGATTCAGAGGCGGGCCGTCCCGCCGTGGGAGATGCGAGCCGCGGTCGTCCACGGCCGTATTCGCGTCAGCGATCTGCCTGAGTCAGCGCTTCGCGCGTCAGCGTGAAATGACGTCCCGCGCGCACGAGCATGGCGAACGAGATCCAGCTGCGGAGATGCTTCAGTCCCATATCAGCAGCTCCGCGGGCGTCGGGTTGTAGGCGTTGCACGGATTGTTCAACTGGGGGCAGTTGGAAATCAGCACGATCACGTCCATCTCGGCACGCAGCTCGACGTACTTCCCCGGTGCGGAAATGCCGTCTTCGAAGGTGAGGCCCCCTTCCGCCGTCACGGGCACATTCATGAAGAAGTTGACGTTCGCGCCGATGTCCTGCTTCGAGAGGCGGCCGTCATGCGCGCAAGCGCGCAGGAAGTTGTCGCGGCAGCTGTGCATATAGCGCTTTCCCAGCGCATAGCGCACGGCGTTGCTCTCCTGTGCGCAGGCACCGCCGAGCGTATCGTGGCGTCCGCAGGTATCGGCAACGACGGTCAGCATCGGATTGCCGAGATTCGAGTACAACACCGAGCCGGCCGTCAGGTAGAGCCTCTTCTGCCGACGCAGCGTGCGTTGTGGGTCAAAGCGCTCGCGCGGATCGGCGAGGCTGTAGAACAGCGTATCGACCGCCTGGTTGCCCTCCAGATCGACGATGCGCAGTGTCTGGCCCGCCTTCACTTCGTGAAGCCAGGGCTCACCCGCGGCCACCGTCTCGCGGTAGACCGCGCTCTCGGGCTGTTTGTCGCTGACGACAAGCGTGCTCATCATGAAGTGGCCTCCGCTCAAAGAAAGAATCGCTCTGTGTTGATAAACCCGCGCACGTTTTCCTCGCATGCGGTACGGCACACTTCAGCCACGCCAGGCTGCGCCTCGCTCAATTCGAGTTTCACCGCTTTGGGCGCATATTCAGGGTTCGGGTCGAGCGGGTGCTGAATCGCGGTGAGCACGACAAGCGTGTTCATCGGCGCATACAGTTCGACGTAGTCGCCGGCCTTCGAGTTGTGGCTCACGAAATTCAGCTCTCCTTCGCTCGTGACATCAACGCGGCTGAAAAGATTGAGCGTCATCAGCAGGTCTGAGATCTCGAGGCCCCACTTGCCCATCTCGACGAGCAAGTTGTCCGTGCCGTTCCGGTAGAACGCGTTGCGCAGCTCTTGATAGCGGCCGGCGCCATACCGCGCCGTGACCTCGTCGGCGTTCGTGACGCCACCGATGCTGTCGTGCCACCCGCATGTGTCGTCGACGATGGCAGCGAGAACACGCCCCATATCGGAGTACAGGCAGTGCCCCGTCGTGAGCTTTGCAGTGTGCTGGCACTTCAGCGAATCCGGGAGATTCAGTCGCTCGCTCTTCTCCGTTGCATTGACCATCATGACGCTGACATTGGCGCCACCGTGCAGGTCGGTCACGCGCAGCGATTGCCCGCGCTTCACGATGAGCGAGGTATGGCCCCCGCCCGGTACGGTTTCTTCAAGCAATAACTTCATGTTCGAGTTCCCTTCATGAGACCGCTTCGATGCTGGACGCGCCTTGAACCGCCGCGCGCGCCAGATGCACGGCGGACACCGATTCGCGGCTGCGGTCGAGTGGAATGTTGTAGGTGACACGGGCTCCGTAGGCACCCGGCGCCTGGGGGTCCACGCGGACCTTGTCGAAAACCAGCACACGGCTTCCCAACGTGAAGCCCTCTTTGAGGTCATGCGTAACCATGAAAATGGTCAGCTTCGCTTCGCGCCACAGGTCCGAGAGCAGCGTGTGCATGTCCTTGCGGATACCGGGGTCGAGTGCGCCAAACGGCTCGTCGAGCAGCAGGACGCGTGGCTTCATCATCAAGGCCTGCGCAATGGCGAGGCGTTGTTGCATACCGCCGGAGAGTTGCTGCGGGTACTTGTTCAAGGCCGCACCGAGCCCCACCCGCTCGAGCATGGCGGCCGCCTCGTCTCGCGCGGCGCGCCGCTGCGCCCCGAAGAGTCTGCCCGTGAGCTTCGCTTTCGGAAGCTCCAGTCCCAGCATCACGTTGCGCAATACGCTCAGGTGCTCGAACACCGAGTAGCGTTGAAACACCACGCCACGATGGGCATCCGGCTCGCCCGGCAGCGGTTGACCGTCCAGCAGGATCTCGCCGCGCGTCACTTGCTCCTGACCCAGCAGCAGCCGCAAAAACGTCGACTTTCCGCAGCCGGAAGCGCCGACCATCGAACAGAACTCGCCCTCCTGGATCGTCAGATTCAAACGCTCCAGAACCACCTGGCCGCCGTACTCTTTCCATACATTACGGACTTCGATCATCGCCCACCTCCGCCGTACCAGGGGAAGGACCACTGCGTGATGCGGCGAAGCAGTTCATCGGTGAGCCACGCGAGCAGCGTGATCCAGGCGACGTACGGCAGAATCAGATCCATGGAGAGGTAGCGGCGCACGAGGAAGATGCGATAGCCCAGGCCGTCCGTCGATGCGATCGCTTCGGCGGCGATGAGAAAGAGCCATGCAGCTCCGAGCGAAAGCCGCATCGCCACCAGCAGGCGCGGCAGGAGTTGGGGCAAAACCAGACGCAGAATCACCGTCCAGCTCGTAGCCCCCAACGTCTGCGCCTTGACCCACAGCTCGGCGGGAATCTCGCGGGCACGGGCATGCAGGTCCCGAATGATCATCGGCGTGATGCCGAAAACGATGAGCACGACCTTCGATAGCTCATCGAGCCCGAAGACGATGAAAAGAATCGGCAGCACGGCCAGTGGAGGCACCATCGAGACGACGGTGATGAATGGCGAGAGCGTTGCGCTGACGAGCGGAAACGAGCCAGTCGCGATAGCGGCCACCAGCGCGATTACCGCGCTCACGACGAGACCGATACCCAGTCGTCGCAAGCTCGACAGCGTGTCGTCCCACAACAGATATTCACCCGTGCGCTTGTCTTCGGTGAATGCGACCAATCTCACGGCATCGCTCATTTGCGCCGCGCTCGGAAGCAGCTTGTCATCGGGATTGAGCTTGAGCCGCTGCGCAGATCCCGTGAAATACACGGCAAACAGCACGACGAACGGCAGCAGGAGCAGCATCATGCTGCCGATCCGGCTCGGATGTCGATTGATGAGTCGCATGGTGACCGCCTGGTTGTGGCTTCGAAATCAGTCTCAGAGCTTGCCCGCGGCCGCCATCTCGACGTAGCTCGGGTCGAAACGCAGCTTGACGTTGTTCTTGTCGCCGACGATCACATTCTTGTCGAATGCCATGCCCACGGAATCCGCGCTCTTTGCATCCTGGCCGAGCAAACCGTGGTCAAAGGAGAACTTCGCGACGCGCGTCATAATCCTCGGCATGTCCGGGCTCGTGACGAAAGCGACTGCCGCCTGAGGTGTGTAAAAGAGCGCGGTGGTCGACAGCTGCCCCTTGAAGTTCGCAAGGTCGGTACCGGAGGCCTTCGCCATCGACGTCAGCGCGCTGGTGCTCGCCGCCGAATTGCTGTGCATCAGCGCAACCATTTCGAACCATGCGCCCGTCAGCGCCTTGCCGAGCGCCGGGTTCTCTTGCAGCGTCTTCGTGTTGACGACCATCATGTCCATGATTTCGCCGGGAATCTTGCTCGAATCGAAGACTTCGGTAACGTTCGGCTGCGCCTTCAGATCGGCGAGCATCGGGTTCCACGTCACCGCGTTGTGAACAGTCGGCGTCGCGAATGCGCCCGAGATATCGGCGTCGGATGTGTTCACGACCTTGAGATCGCGCTCGCTCATATGGGCGCTTTCCAAAGCGCGTGCGAGCAGGTAGTGAGAGACCGAGAACTGCACGAGATTGACCTGCTGGCCTTTCAGGTCGGCGATCTGCCTGCCCTTGCCCTTCATGAGCACGCCGTCGTTGCCGTTCGAGTAATCGCTCACGATCAGCGCAGTCGAATCGACGCCGCCCGAAGCCGGGATGGTGAGCGCGTCCATGTTGGTCATTGCGCAGCCGTCGAACTTGCCAGCCGTGTACTGATTGATGGATTCGACGTAGTCGTTCAGCTGGACGACATCGATCTTGATGCCGTACTTCGTGGCCCACTTAGAGATGATGCCCTGGGTTTTTGCCTGGCCCCACGGCATCCAGCCGGCGTAGATGGTCCAGCAAACCTTGAAGTCGCTGCGGCCCGCAGCGAACACGGAACTTGAAGCGAAGGTGGCGAGGGAGACGGCGGCGATGCCAAGACAGCGAACGAGCTTGCGCATGAGGTTGACCTCGAAAGGGACGGTTAGCAACGGCAGGGAGCAGCGCAAACATCGCGTTCTCTCCCGGGCTTTTATCCCGCCGTGTAACCTCGCCTGAGGTCGCCAGCTCTCGGACCAGCACCTGCGAGAAGCAGGCCGGAACCCTAGCTGTCCATTTCCAGATTGTCTGAACCGGATGCTGCGCCGGCTCCTTGCCCACTCCTTAAAGCGAGAAGCGTGCCAATGAACCCAGGCACGGCTTTGTGGCGTGGAAGGCGTTTCTTCGCCCTGCGCCGGTAACAACGTGCACTAATATGCGTCGCGGCGCACCCGTTTCGGGCACTGCGATGGGCCATTCGTATCGCGGTTCGAACCCAAACCGCGCGAATTCTATGCGGTCGACGGCAGTACGGGCTTGCGCCACGACTTTTCGGCGCCCGATGTGAAATGCCGTTTCGGGACTGGCGAAGCTCCCGGCCTTCGACCCGGTCACAGTGAACCTATGGCTTCAGCACGGCCCTGACGATTCCGCCGACGGCTTCTTTGGCACTGGCCGCCGCGTTCTCGTCGTATGCGATGGTTGTCCCGCGCTCGATACACGCATCGCTATAACTAAACGGTTGCTTCGTTGTGGCGTCGACGAGCAGTCCGTTTTCGACCTCGACCGTCCGGCAGTTTCGTGTGGTCTGTGCCTGCGATAGCTGCTGGGGTTGCCTGAGCGCTCGCGCGTCAAAGAAGTGACTGGCGCCGGCGTACTCGATCAACTGGACGTCATGCAGTTTCGTTCTCAGACGTTCCACATAGGCACGGCATGGCGCGACGGGATTGTAGTTGTCTGCAGTCCCCTGGAAAATACGCACAGGTTTGCCAACGACATCCTCGTCTTCGAGATACGTGGAGGTACAGTCGGGATAGAAAGCGACGAACGCCGCGAACTGGGTGCCGGGTTGGGCGTGCATCTTCTGGAACCGGCTCAGGCTTGCATAGAGCGCGTTTTGCCCTC
Source organism: Paraburkholderia sp. BR10141 (assembly GCF_056155635.1). Taxonomy (NCBI): domain Bacteria; kingdom Pseudomonadati; phylum Pseudomonadota; class Betaproteobacteria; order Burkholderiales; family Burkholderiaceae; genus Paraburkholderia; species Paraburkholderia sp. BR10141. The sequence goes on from NZ_JBMIQH010000003.1 coordinate 238,051, forward strand.
CACGCGAGAAGCCCATGAGCATGATCCGGTGCGGGTCGATTCTCGGGTGCTTCGAAAGCGTCGCAATGGCGCGATAGGCATCCTCGGTCTGTGCCAGGCGGCCGAGTTGCGCTTGATCGTTGATCGTGTTGACGATACCTCGGCCGGAGAAGCTGTCGATTACGAAAGTCGCGACACCGAGCGATAGAAAATACTCCTCCCAGTCGGTGATGCTGCTGCCGATTCCGCCGGACGCATGCAGCAGGATGACGAGCGGAAGCCGGTCAGTACCGTTTCGGGGAAGCCGAAGTTCGCCAGCCACCGTAACAGGTTTGCCATCCTCGCGCCCGCTCAGAAATTCCTGGTCCGTGAGCGTCACGGACGGAATCGGGATGACCTCCATTCGCGTCACCTGCGCGCGTGAGGCGTTCGCGAGGCAGCTGCACACGCAGATCAATGCGATTCGGACGAGCAGAGTTTTGCTTGTTCTCGACATGACGCGCCTCTTCTTCAGTACTGGTTCGCGTGACTGACTTACGAAGTCCAGTATAGGCAGACGTAGTGCGAGAGCGGGAGATCAGTCAGGCAACGGCGGCAAGCCATCGAAGCGCGGGTCACGCCTGGCCTGCCATCCTGCGATGGCTTCGGAGAGGTCCGCGGTATCGAATATGGCGCTCTGAAGCAGGGCCATGTGCTGCAGCGACTCCGCGGTTGCGTGGTCGCGGGCGAAGTTCATCGCCGTCTTGCTCCCCGCCACAGCCAGCGGCGATTTCGATGCGATGCTGCGGGCCAGCTCCATCGCATGGTGCTGGAGCGCATCGGCGTCGGGCAGCACGGCATTGACGAGCCCCACGGCGAGCGCCCGTTCGGCACTCAAACGCTCGCTCGTGTACGCCATCTGGCGCGCCACGCCCGCCGCAATGAGCTTGGGCAGGCGTTGCAGCACGCCCAGATCGGCCACCATGCCGATCTGCGTTTCCTGCAGGCAGAAGAAGGCGTCCGCCGTGCACACGCGAATGTCGCAAGCAACGGCAAGGTCGAGCCCGCCTCCGATGCATCCGCCCTGCACGGCGCAGATAACGGGGAAACGTGCCTTGTCGAGTACGTCGAAGCAGTCCATCAGATCTGCGAGAGCGCGCTGAAAACCGAGGCGTTTGCGTGGACTGCGGGTGTCGAAGTCGTTCGCTATGTTGGCGAACACCTCGAAATCCATGCCGGCCGAAAAGTGCTTGCCCGTCGAACTGATGACGAGCACGCGGACCTCGCCACTCGCATCGAGTGCCTGCACCATTTCGCGCAGGCCCGTATAAAATGCGAGGTCCATTACATTGAGCCGGTCGGGACGGTTCAATTGAAGATGCGCGATGCCGGCTTCGTTACTGAGGCGAAAGTATTGATCGTTCATGGAAGGCTCGCGGCTTTATACGCGGGGAGAACATGAGCCAGACGCGCGCCCATCTCGGCACCCAGTACCTGCAATGCATTGAAAGGCCGGATCATCACTTCGAACTCGACGATGAGGCCCGCCTCATCGAAGCGGATCATGTCGATGCCTTTGAGCTGCTTGTCCTGCACGGTCGCGCTGAACTCGAGCACGACGTTCAGCCCGTCGGCATTGCTGAACTGCCGATGGTAGGTAAAGTCCCCGAAAATGGTGATCACCGTACGCAGCGCCATCAGCAAGGCGGGCGCGGGACCGTAGGGCTTGAACGCCATCGGCGAGCGAAAAACGGCCTCCGGATGCACGATGGACTCCAGCCGGCTGAGATCCTTGCTGTCCACGAGCTCATGCCAGATCGCGAGGGACCGCGCGACAGCGGGAGACAGATTGAGTATGGCGTCAGTCATATCGGGTCCGTTTTCAGGTCCGGGGAAAACGCTGCGCGCTCACAACGAAGCGGCAAGCGTGGTGCCCTCATGGATGGCCCGCTTGGCGTCGAGTTCGGCAGCCTCGGCAGCACCGCCGATCACGTGCACCTTGCGGCCGGCGGCCAGCAACTGGTCCGCCAGCTCGCGCAGCGGCTCCTGTCCTGCGCAAACCACGACGTTCTCGACAGCGAGGGTTTGCGGCACACCGTCGATGCTCACGTGCAGCCCATCGTCGTCGATGCGCTGATATTCCACCGAGGAGGACATGCCGACGCCGCGCGCCTTCAAGGCCGTCCGGTGAATCCATCCCGTCGTCTTGCCAAGGTTCTCGCCAACCTTCGAGCGCCTGCGTTGCAGCAGATGCACGCTGCGAGCCGCCGGACTCACGACCGCCCGACGCAATCCACCGCGTTCGGCATAGTTCGTATCGACGCCCCATTCGGCGAAGAATTTATGCGGATCGAGACTCGCGGACTCGCCTTCATGCACGAGGTACTCGGCCACGTCGAAGCCGATTCCGCCAGCCCCCACAATGGCGACGTCAGATCCCACCGGCTTGCCGTCGCGCAGCACGTCCAGATACCCCAGCACCTTGGCATGGCTGGCGCCTTCGATGCGCAGCTCGCGCGGCAGAACGCCGGTTGCCACGACCACCTCATCGAAGCCCTCCTGCATCAGCGCTTCGGCGCTCGCACGCGTGCCGAGGCGAAGCTCGACGCCCGTCAATTCGATCTGGCGGCGGAAGTAGCGCAGCGTTTCATTGAACTCTTCCTTGCCCGGCACTTTTTTGGCGATATTGAACTGGCCGCCGATCTCGGTGCTGGCCTCGAAGAGCGTAACGGCATGCCCGCGGCTGGCCGCGGTCACCGCGCAGGCGAGACCGGCCGGACCCGCACCCACGATCGCCACGCGCTTTGGCTGCGCGGCGGGCCGGATGACGATTTCCGTCTCGTGACAGGCGCGCGGATTGACGAGGCAGGACGTGACCTTGCCAGCAAAAGTATGGTCGAGACAAGCCTGATTGCAGCCGATGCAGGTATTGATCTCGTCGGCACGGCCCTCGCGAGCCTTGCGCACGAATTCGGCATCGGCGAGGAATGGGCGCGCCATCGACACCATGTCGCACGCGCCGTCGGCGAGCAGCTGTTCGGCGAGCTCGGGCGTGTTGATGCGATTGGTGGCGACGAGCGGCACCGCGACCTTCCCCATCAGTTGCTGGGTGACCCAGGCCCAGGCGCCGCGCGGCACCTTGGTGGCGATGGTAGGAATGCGCGCCTCGTGCCAGCCGATGCCCGTATTGATGATGGTGGCGCCCGCCTGCTCGACAGCCTGTGCGAGCTGGATGACTTCCTCCAGCGTCGAGCCGCCCTCGACCAGATCGAGCATCGAAAGCCGGTAGATGATGATGAAATTGCGGCCGACGCGCTCGCGCACGCGGCGCACGATCTCCACCGCGAAACGTATGCGATTCTCGTAACTGCCGCCCCAGCGGTCAGTGCGATGATTGGTACGCATCGCGATGAATTCGTTGATGAGGTAGCCCTCGGAGCCCATGATCTCCACGCCGTCGTAGCCGGCATGTTGCGCGAGGGCTGCGCAGCGGACGAAATCGTCGATGGTTTCTTCAACCTCGTCGTCACTCAGCGCGTGAGGGGTGAACGGATTGATGGGGGCTTGCAGCGCGCTGGGTGCGACCAGCATCGGCTGGTACGAGTAGCGGCCGAAATGCAGGATCTGCATCGCAATCTTGCCGCCTTCCGCGTGGACGGCGCGCGTAATCGTACGGTGCCGCTCGGCTTCCCCCTCTGTCGTCAACATCGCGCCGCCATGCATGGGGCGCGCGCGTTCGTTCGGCGCGATGCCGCCGGTCACGATCAAGCCAACTTCGCCACGCGCGCGCTCCGCATAGAACGCGGCCATACGTTCGAAGCCGTTCGGCGCTTCCTCCAGACCGACGTGCATGGAGCCCATCAGCACGCGGTTCTTCAAGGTCGTGAAGCCCAGGTCGAGTGGGCGCAGAAGATGGGGATAGTGATTGGTCATGTTTATGCAACTGGCTGTATGACGGCGAGGTCGATAATGCAACCAGTTGCATAGAGAATCAAGCGATTGCGAGGATTTCGAAAACCTCCTCTATAACGTCTCTTTGATCAGACGTGACTTGCGCGCTGCTAGCGCGCCGCGATCCCCTGGGCTCCGGGCGGTACGCCGGTCACCGAACCAATCGGTTCGAGCGTGCCGTCGGGCATCACGCGAAAGCCGCTTACGGCGCCGTTGCCTTCCCGCACATAGAGGAATTTGCTCCGACTGCTGAGCGCCATGTCGAGCGGAGCGCTGAGCGTACCAGCAGCGGCATTGAGCAGGTTGATCTTCCCGTCCGCGGCAATGCGCAGACTGCTGATCGTGCCGCTACCGGCATTGGCAGTAAAGGCGAAACGTCCGTCGCCGGTCGTGACAAGCCAGCAAGGAGCGGCCTGGCCCAGCGGGATCGCCGCGCTGATCGACTCGAGATGTTTGCCGTCTTCGACTTCGTATGAGGAAACGGAACCGGACCCGGCCTCGGAGACGATTGCATATCCGCGTGTCGTGATGGAAAAGCCGAACGGCGTAACGCCGTTCGAGGCATGAGGGGTCGATGTCGAGGCGTAGCCGGTAAAGCCGACAGAATACGTGTCAATGAGTTGCGTGCCCTTTTCGGTCACCAGCAATTCGTTGCCTTCCGGTGCGAACCTGACTTGCGCCGGCTGGGCGGCGGTTCCACCGGCAAGCGGCCGTTGCGAGCCGGGTAACGCAACGAGGCGCTTGCCGAGTGCGTCGACAAAATAGCCGCTAATGTTCGGCGTGCCGCCGGCGTTGAGCACATACGCGATCGGCCCCTTGACCGTCACGCTGACGGGCATCTGACCGCCCGACGGCTTTCTGTCGAGCAGCGTCAGTTTGCTGCCATCGATTGCGAAAAGCGAAACATCATTGCTGCCGGCATTCACCGCAAGCAGAAAGCCCGAGTCCAACGTCAGCGCGCCCTGCGAGCCCAACGGATCGGCGCCCGTGCCCGCTCCTTTTCCGCCGGTTTGGTAGGTGGCCGCGTAGGTCAGTGTTCCGTTTGTGGCTCGAGCATAGACGAGAACCGAGTTTCCGGAAGGCTGGTTCGACATGACGTAGACGGCCCCGGGCGGATCGGCCTCGGAAGCGGCTTGCGCAAAGCTGCTTGAAGCGAATCCCAGCGCTGCGGCGAACGCGATGGTCCGCAAAGGAAACGATGAAGCGAACGTGACAAATGACATGACGAACTCCTTGCCTGGTAGACACGACTTCGTTAGGGGAACTGCCACTGCACTGCGCACTCCTTCTGCCCTCATAGCGTCGTTCGACGATATACAAAGCACACCTTAGTAATGGCGATGGAAAGACCTGTTAGCACCATCCCCGGCGGCTCAAGGCGCACCGTTGGTCACTCGCGCCGCGCCGATGATCGCACCATCCGTCGACTGGATCAGGATTGCCGCCTGTTCACCGGCCGGCGAAGGAGGCTCGAGTTTCAACGGCGCGCCGGTCCATTCGCCGACGGCCTGTATCGAGCGAACGACGTTGGACTCCCTGAGCGTACGCCCCGTGTTTTCGCCTCGCCCGACGTCGGTGACATGCCCGGTGTCATAGCCAACCAGCAAGACCCGACCGTGGCCGGTGCCGCGTCCCACCATGACTGATAACGTCCCGCCGTGGCGCACACCACTCACATCCACCCCTGCTTCATCCGCTTTCTGCGCGATCGCGATCGCCGCCTCGGCTGCACGTCGATTCGAACCCACCAGTCCCTTCTGGCCGTCGATCACCATTTCGGGCGTGTAGGCGCTCTCACCAAAACGCGCGCTGTACTCGGCCTGGCGCTGCGTGGCGGCTTCCAGCGAGTAGGGGTCGCGCCAGCCCAGGCCGTCCCAGTACGTCACATGAAATGCGAGGGGAAGCACCTCCCGGCGCTCGCGAGATAGCTCAGACAGGTAGGCATCCGCGGGCGGACACGAGGAGCACCCTTCCGAGGTGAACAGCTCGACCACGACCGGCCTGGCTGAGGCCACGACGGGCGCGACGAGAAAAAAGAACGCAATAGCAACGAGCCGAACGGACATGATCTGTCTCCAGAACGACAGGACTGCCTCTTAGTTCGCTCGGTCGCGCATCCCGGTTACAGCTGGAAGGAATTTATTTCGTCGGCCTCGCACGCCCTTACGGATTCACCGTGTACGCAGCGCCTGGATCGAGATGGCGCGGAAGCGATGCAATGGCAGGCTTTGGCAGCGGCACGCTGTAGAGAAAGCCCTGCGCAATCTCGCATCCATGGGCATCGAGAAAGGCGGCCTGCTCTATGGTTTCGACGCCTTCGGCAACGACCCGCTGCCCGAGGCAACGTGCGATGGAAAGGATCGCTTTCACGAGTTCGGCATGGCGCCGATCCGTCGTGACTCGCTGCACGAACGTACGATCGATCTTGAGCGTATCAATCGGGAATCGGGTCAAATAGCTGAGTGCGGAATAGCCGGTGCCAAAATCATCGATCGCGATCGATAGACCCATGCTTTCAAATTCGCGAAGCGCGCTCAGAACCGAGTCGTCCTCTTCCAGCAGCAGACTTTCCGTAATCTCGAACTCCAGCCATTCCGGTCGACAGCCGGTTTCATCGAGGACATCCTTGACCGTCAGTGCGAGGTCGCGCGACTGAAACTGTCGCGCGGAAAGATTGATCGACACCCTGTGGCGCGGGCCACGCCCGGTATTCCATTCGACGGCCGAGCAACAAGCCTCGCGAAGCACCCACCGCCCAAGATCGACGATAAGACCGGTTTCCTCCGCAAGCGGCACGAACTGATCCGGGCGAATGAAGCCTTCTCCGGGGCGATTCCATCTCAACAGCGCTTCCGAGCCGATGACTTGCGCACCGCGAAGCGTCACCTGGGGCTGGTAATACAACTCGAACTCGCCCAGATCGACTGCGCGCCGCAGCTCGGATTCGAGCGAAAGACGTGCCGTGGCCTCGACGGTCAGGTCCTTTGTGTAAAAGCGAAAGCCGCGGCGCCCTGAGCGCTTCGCAAGGTACATCGCGGAGTCTGCGTATCTCAACAAATCTTTCGCGTCGGTGCTGTCGAGCGGATGCAGCGCGATCCCGACGCTGCACGATATGAAGACTTCTCTGCCGTCGAGCAGGAAAGGTTCGTCGAGCCGCCGGATGATCCTCGCGGAAATTTCCTCGAGGATGCAGCGATCGGCAGTCTCCGGCAGCAGAACGGCGAACTCGTCACCACCAAAGCGGGCCACCGTGTCCCCCACACGCACGCAGGCAGCCAGTCGACGCGCGGCCTCACGCAGCAACTCGTCACCGACCGCATGACCCATCGTGTCGTTGACACCCTTGAAGCGGTCCATGTCGATCATCATGACGGCCGTATAGTGGCCGTGCGTGCTGTTCGAGATTGCCTGACGCAATTGCTCGTTGAACAGGACGCGATTCGGCAGCGCCGTTAGCGCATCGAAATACGCCATCCGATGGATCTTTCCTCTGGAAGCGTGCAGTTCCGAGATATCCCGCCCTACGGCAAGGACGGTTTCCACCTTGCCGTCCGCACCCAGTTCCGCTGTCAAGCGGATCAGCTGGCACAGTTCCTTGTTTTCGTCAGGCCCCCAGACCAATTCGAATTCCCTGTCGCTTGCCGTGGCGAATACCTCCCTGAGCTGCTGCTCATAGAGGACGGACCCTGGCCCGCCTGGGTATTCAGCCGGTGTCCTGCCCAGCAGCGCTTGCGCTCCTCCAGTGGCGAGCGCTGCGAACGTTGGATTGACGTAGAGGCGCCGGCAATCCCGTCCGTAACGGGCGACCGTATCGGGCGAGTTTTCAACGAGGGTTCGAAACTCGCGTTCCCGGCGGGCCAGCTTTTCTTCGAAACGGCGCCGCTCACTCATGTCGCGTGCCACGCCGAGGACACCCGCCACCGTCCCCCCTGCACCGAACACCGGCAGACGCCGAGTTTCGAGCAAGGTCCGTTCGCGGGTCGACGGTGCGACCACCCAATCGTCGTTCACGCAAACATGCAGCGCATCGATTGCTGCCTTGTCGCGTTCCCGGAAGTAGTCCGCCAGCTCGGCATCGAAAATGTCGTAATCGGTTTTGCCGAGAATTTCAGCTTTCGGCCTGCCGACAAACTGCTCGAAGCTGTAATTGCAAAGCAGAAAGTTGCCGGCGGTGTCCTTCAGCCACACCAGATCCGGAATGGTATGGAGCACGGTCATCAACTGGGCGCGCGCGTCGGACAGTTCACGCGCCTTGTCTTCGAGGCGGCCGTTGAGTTGAAGGATCTTCTCGTATTGAGCCCGCTGCTCGGACTCCGCCCGCTTGCGTTCGGTGATGTCCAGAATCGCACCGATCAAGCCGGCCTGGTGGCCCTCATCGTCGTGGAAGACCGCCTTGCTGAATTCCACGTCGCGCACCGCTTTCGTGGCGTTCTGGACCTTGAATTCGTAGCGCTGGATGCCGCCTCTCGCGAACAGCTCCTCGTCCATGGCGAAATAGGTTTGCGCCAGCTCGTGCGGACTCGTCTCAAAGACGGTCTTGCCGATGAATCGCTCCTTGGGGACGCCAAGAAATTCTTCGAACGCACGATTGAGATGAAGGTACCGCCCTTCCCTGTCTTTCGAAAAGACAGGAATGGGCATCGTATCGAGCAACGATTCGAGAAACGACTCGCGTTCACGGAGCTTTGCCTCCGCACGTTTGCGCGCCGTGATGTTGAAATAGATCGCGAGTACCGCAGGAGCCGAGTCCGGTGTCGGATGGCTTACGAACTGCACGAGGTAATGCTCGCCATGCGTCTGCGGCAGGCCGGCGAATGGGAGTTCCAGCTCGCGCGCAACGCCGGTGATCGCGACTTCGCGAATGGTATCGAGGTACTGCTGCAATGCCTCGGACGAAAACATCCGGGCTTCGGCATTCGTCGCGCAGGCGCCTTCGGATGCAGCCCCCATCATCGCCACGGCTGCGCCATTCATGTAGCGCCGTTGGCCCTGCGCGTCGTAACGGATGACCGGCATAGGCAGGTTGCTGAGCGGCTCGCCGTACTCGCTTTCTGCGTCCATTCCAGGGTTTCTCATGCTGTCAAAGAGAATGTGTGCTCGTACAACGCCATCTACGCACGCGTTCCCGGAACCGGCAACTTCAACAACGCGCAACACGGCATGCCATCCATGCGGTAACGGCAGGATACGGAAATTCTGAAGGGCGTAAAAATGGGAGCCGAGGAATTTCCGGCACGCGCATGACGGGCATTGTCCGCGAATTTATGCAACGCTTGCGTGTGTTATCGATCACGCCTCACTCTGGCATCGCGCTCGACGACATCGATATGTTATATAGGCGCAGTGCCTACTCTCGCCGAACCCGCATGCCGCTCTTCGATCTGCGCACGGTCATCCTGATGTCTTCGGTCATGCCGGGACTCATGGCAATCGCGCTGTTCTCGCTGGCCCGAAGCTTTCCTCAGAACATACGCGGCGTCCGTCATTGGGCATCGGGTGCGCTGGTGGTCAGCGTATCGGTACTCCTCCTCGCGTTTCGTGGCAGCGTGCCGGACTGGCTTTCGATTCTGGTTGCGAACTGCGGAATCGTTTTTGGCGCGGGGCTGGGACTCGTTGGCACCCAGCTCCTCTATGGGTGCCAGCCCAGCTGGCGCTTCGTCTCGTTGCTCGTTTCCGTTGCCACGGCCGGCATGACCTGGCTGTGGTTGGTCCATCCATCGATTGCGGGCCGCATGATCGTGATCACCGGGGTGCTCGCGGTGCTCTACGGCACGCACGGCGTGGTGATGCTGCGCCTTGGCCGCCCCAGCCGCACGGCGCTTGCCGTTGGCGCACTGCTTCTTGCCGAATGCGCAGTCGCAGCCGCACGCTGCATCTCCATCGGTCTTGCTACGAAGGGCCTACCCGATCTCTTCCATCCTGAATGGATGCAGACGTTCTATCTCACCGCGGGCGCCGCGTTTTCCCTGCTCGTGACAGTGGGTCTTCTGCTGATTGCCATGGAGCGCTTACGTATCCAGCTCGAGCGGCAGTCTTACCGCGATCCGCTGACAGGTTTGCTGAACCGCCGCGCGCTCGCGCTCGCATTCGAAGAGGAACGTGAACTGGCGAAGCGCAACGGGGCCGTGCTCTCCATGCTCCTGATCGACCTCGACCACTTCAAGCGGGTCAACGACGAGCATGGGCACGATATGGGAGACAACGTCCTGATCGACTTCGCGGAACGCGCCAGTGCGGCAATACCGGCGTCAGCCTGTCTCGCGCGCTGGGGAGGCGAAGAGTTCGCCGTGTTGCTGCCCGCACTCTCCCTGCAACAGGCTCACGAACTGGCCGAAGTGGTCCGCACGCGAATCGCTGAGCCCGGCTTCACCGCGCCCGTCATTCGATACACATGCAGCATCGGCGTGGCCTGTCTCGCCGCTGCCGAAGCAACGATCCAGCAGCTGGCGCGCGATGCCGACACGGCGCTCTATCACGCCAAGCATCTCGGCCGTAACCGCGTCGAGATCTGCGACCGCGCATTTGCTGCCTGAAACCGACAGGCAGCGTGGTACGCGACGAAATCAGTTCTTCACCGGGAAATACCAGAGATTGCGGTCGGTATAGCCGAACTGCCTGATGATCGATCCCAGCGTTCCGTCGGCGCGAAGTTCGTCGAGCGTTCGCGACACCGCGTTATTCAGATCGATGTCGCCCTTGCGCAACGCGTAGCGCGCGTATCCATACTCCTGCGGCAGCGGCCTGTAATCAGCCACCATTTGCATTGCGGCAGCTGGATGCTGCTTCAGGAATTGCCCGATCTTGATGTCGTCTTCCATCGCAACGTCGATGCGCCCAGCGATCAGATCGGAGAACTCCGCCTCGCTGCTCGTGTAGAGCTTGAGCTCCTTGAGGTCCTTGCGTCCTTCGAGCAACTGGTGATTGAAGCTTCCGCGCACCGTGCCGACGGTATGCCCGGCAAAGTCGTCCCACCCATGAATCTTCGACGGATTGCCACGCTGCACCGCGATGCCCGATCCGTACCAGTATGCCGGGCTCGTGAATGCGACGACGCGCAGCCGCTGCTCGTTCTCGTGCAGGTTGTCGACGATGACGTCGGCGCGGCCGGCGAGCAGTGCCGGAATCATCGCGTCGAACGGCACGATGTCCCACGTGACCTTCGTGATCTTGAGCCGCTTCGTGATTTCGCGGAAGATGCGCACATCCGCGCCGTCGAACGTGTGTGTTTTCTCGTCGCGGAAGGTCGACGGCGGGTCGGCGGCGATCACGAGCGTGATGCCGTTCCTGATTGCGCGCGCATACGAGCCGTCTCCGCCTTCGAAGCGCACATCGCTGATTGCGCCGCTATCAGTCGCATGGGCGTTGGACAGCGACGTTGCAACGCCTATCAATATCGATGCAAAAACCTGCGTAGCCTTGCGCATGAAGCACCCCGAATGAGTTAGTTATCCACATGTGGCGAATCGATCGCGTCAATCGCGTTGCTGCCTCTCGCTCGAGGGCGCCGGTCATCGCGCACGCACTGCGGCGTTCGCCGGCCGCGTGGTGCCCATCTTGCGCTCGAGCCAATGCACGGCCAGGGCACTCGGCCAGGAAAACGCCAGGTAAAGCGCGCCGACCAGCGTGAATATCGTGACGTACTGGAAGTTCGTCGACGAGATGATCTGGCCGGTGAACATCAGCTCCTTGACCGTCACGATCGACACGAGCGAGGTGTCCTTGAAGAGCGAAATCGCATAGTTGCCGAGCGGCGGCACGACGATACGGATGGCCTGGGGAAGCACGATCAGGCGCATCGTCTGGCGGCCGGACATGCCGAGCGCCTTCGCGGCTTGCGTCTGGCTCTTCGGCACGGCTTCGATGCCCGCGCGATACACCTCGGCGAGATACGCTGAGTAGTTGATCGACAGCCCGATGACACCCGCCGTGAACGGAGCGAAGCGAATCCCGAACGAAGGCAGCACGAAGTAGATGTAGAACAGTTGCAGCAGCGCGGGCGTGCCGCGAATGACCTCGATATAGACCGACGCAATGGCTCTCGGCAGCCGCGCGCGGCTGATTCTGGCGATGGCGAGCAGCAGGCCGAACGGCAGGCTGAGCGCCAGGATGCTGAAGGTCAGCTCGATGCTCGTGAGCGCCCCTTTGAGCAGATCGGGCAGATAGCTGTTCGCGTCGTGCAGATCGAACAGATCGAAAAAGGTGGTCAGCATGAGGTCCTCGCCCCGTCGCGGGGGCACCGGTGATCCGCCAGGGAGATAGATGCGCGCTAGCTCGCCGCGCCGCGTTGCGGGACAATCTGCGCGCCGAGCATCCGGCTGATGCGCTCGGCATGAGCGCGCAGCGTGCGCCCCAGCGCGTGCAGGTCGTCGTCATCCAGCCCGTTCTTGAGCGTCGTCACGCTGATCGCAGCCACGCCTTCGCCGTCCCGGTTCGTGATTGCCGCGCCGACGCAAACCACGCCCAGATTGTCTTCTTCGTCATCGAATGCGTAGCCGCGCTCGGCGACGAGAATCAGATCCTTCATCAGCTCAGCGGGTGTCAGGCGGGTGTACTCGGTGCGGCGGGGCATGCCGGTATGCGCGAGCAGCTTGACGACGCGCGCCGGCGGCAATAACGCAAGCAGGGATTTGCCGAGCGCCGAGCAATGCGGGAGTTCGCGTTGTCCGAGCGCGGACGCGATCCGCACGATGCCGGGCGCCTCCACCCGGTTGATTGCGACGGCATAGCCGTTGTCGTCGAGCACCGCGAGCCGCGACGTGAGACCGGTCGTGTCGGTCAGCTCGCGCAGAACCGGCATCGCAAGCTGGGAGATGCCGACGTCTGCCGCCGCCCGGTCGCCGAGGTGCACGAGCGCAAAGCCGAGCCGATAGCGCCGTGAGCCGCCAAGGCGTACATCGGTGACGTAATGACGGGCGAGCAAGGTCTGCAATAACTCGAACGCCGTGCTCTTCGACACGCCGATTGCCATCGCAATTTCGGCAACGGTAAGCCCCTCGTTATCGCTGGCCCCCAGTGTCTCCAGGACATCGAGCGCCCGGCTGACGCTGCGAAGCGCGTTGTGCTCGCCAATGGTTTGGTCCGTTTGTGTCATTTGTATTTCGTCTTTTATCCGCTAGCGGGCGGTCGAGCGTTTCAGCCAGCTTAGCGCTGCCAATATTGACAGTCATCAAGGTGGAAACTACCATAAATAACGCGCCGAACGACGTTCGGCCTGGCCGAACAAAATATCTATTCGGCATACAGGACGCCTGATTCGTGGCGTGCCTCACCCAGGTAAATGACAACAGGAGGCCGTAGGGCCGGTGACGCGCTCGGGGCATGTATGCGCGGCGCCATATTCCGACGGCAAATAAAGATGGGAACAGTGTCAGAAAGGGGTTTGGACGGTGGCGGCCAACCGAGAAAGTCGGGTACCTGGTCGTCGCAAGCCGCTCACAGCGATATCCTCCACATCAAATCCGTGATTCAGCGATTGTCTGCAGAGGACCTGAACGAGTCGCGTTTGCCGCCGGCTTATTGGCGAAAGCGCTTGCAGGAAATCATGCAAAGCCATCAATTGTCGAAAAGCCAGTTCGACGAAATCGACCGGCTACTCGCGACATTGAAGGAGTAATGGCACACGGCATCGGCGATGGCTCACAGAGCCGTCTTGCCAACGACTAGCAGGCAAAAAGCGAATTCGCGGCGCGCACCGATTTACGGTCAACAGCCTGCAAGCGCCACTGCCAAGCCGTTTCGTTGCACGCGCTGTTTTCCGACCAGCGTGCATCGCCATGCCCAGTGTGGACTTCCTGCCGCTCGTTCAGGCTGAGACCGCGCATGATGCAAAGGGGTGCATCGGTTTGCGGAGCGCATAAGACCGTCTCGTCGCCGCCGGCGCGGACGTCGCCCCACGAAGGCAGGTCGACACCTTCATGTGACTCGCGCGACCAGCGTTTCTGGTCGAGATCGATCCACACAAGGGCGAATTCGTGATTGACTGCCGGGTCAGAACCATTGATCAGGATGGTCAGTCGCATGGACACTCCGTGCAGTGCGGCTAGTGAGTGGGATCGCGGCTCGAATCGCAAGTTGTCAGTCTAGGAGTTCCGCGATGGAACGCAAGCGGATTTTCCATATATTGGGAAAACTCCGTGGTGCGGATACGCACATAACGCGAAGGCCAGGCCGGGACCCGAAGACGTCTGCGCAGCTGCGGTTCGCCCAGGGGTCGGAATCAGTTCTCCGCATCCCGGAGTCCGATCTGGTCTATGCTCACGAAATCATATGATTTGAATCGGGGAGACGACGTGCTTACGTCCGCCAGGGGCGACAAGTTCTGGACCGCCGGCATTTTGCGCCGCATTTATGTTCTCAGGGTCCTCGGCTACGCGATCGGCTCCATACCCGTCCTGGCGTTGCTGCACGTGCAACGTGCGCCGGCGCTGCTCTTCGTCGGCGTCCTTGTCATCTGTCTCGTCTGGCCGCATGTCGCTTATTCGCGGGTACGCAACAACACTGACGACGCACTCCGCAAAGAGACATGGAACCTGCTGTTCGATTCGGCGTTCGGCGGCTGGCTGGCCGCGGCGGTTCATTTCGAACCGGTTGCAACCGTCGTCATCCTGCTGATGTTTGCGCTCGACACCATGGCCGTGGGTGGTTGGCCGCTCTTCGTGGCCGGTGTGGGTGCGAGTGCGGCGGGCCTGATCGCCGGGGCCGCAATCTTCGGTATCGCCACCACGCCGCTGGACGTACGGATCGCGCCGGTGTGGCTGCCCATCATCTTCATCTATCCACTCCTGTTCGCCAAAACGACCCATGACGTGTCGACCAGGCTTCTCGATCGTTCGCGCCGTTTGCGCGAACTCAGCGAGTGCGACAGCCTGACCCGGCTCGCGAATCGTTCGGCGCTCAGCGCACGATTGCAGGCAGTCCTGACTGACCCCGCCCGCCACGGCGAATCCGTATACGTTGTTTTCCTCGACCTGGACACGTTCAAGACCGTCAATGATGCGCTCGGGCACAGCGTCGGCGATCAGCTGCTCGTCGAAGTCGCCGGGCGTCTGCGGGCCTGCGCCCAACCGGGCGACATGCTTGGTCGTTACGGCGGCGACGAGTTCATGATCGTTGCGCCGCGCGGGCGGGACGACGCGCGCTTCGATCTTCCCGATGCCGTACTCGCGGCAATTGCGAAACCAATGCTCGTCGGCGGGAACGAGCTCGTGGTGAGCGCCAGCGTCGGCATCAGCGTGTTTCCCGCGGACGGAGACAATGTGGAAACGCTGATCTCGTGCGCGGACATGGCGATGTACGCGGCCAAGAGTCATGGCCGCAATTGCTGGGATCGCTATCGGCCTGAAATGGGCGAGAACGCCGACGCAAAGCTCATCCTTTCGGCGCGTCTCAGAAAGGCGATCGAAACAGGGACGCTGCGCGTGTACTACCAGCCACAGGTCGACATGCGCAACGGCCGCGTGCTCGGCGTCGAAGCACTGGTACGTTGGCACGATGAGATATACGGCGACGTCGCCCCGGCCGAATTCGTCTCGATGGCGGAAGCATCGGGATTTGTCGCGATACTCGGCGAGTGGGTGCTGCATGAGGCCTGCCGGCAGTCGGCGCTTTGGAGGCACATGGGGATTGCGCCCGTGCGCCTGTCGGTCAATCTGTCGCCGCTTCAGTTGCAACGCACGGACATGGTCGAGACTTTTCAAACCATTCTGCAGGAGACAGGCGTCGATCCGACGATGCTCGAGCTCGAGGTCACCGAGACTGCATTGATGAAGCAACCGGAGATCGCCGCGCGCCGCCTTCACGAATTTCGCCGCGCGGGTATCCGTATTGCCATCGACGATTTCGGCATGGGCTACTCGAGCCTGAGTCAGTTGCGCGCGCTACCGGTCGATCGCATCAAGATCGACCGTGCGTTCGTGCAAGGCATCGGGGAAACGGACACGGGTGCGATCGTGAAGGCGATGGTTACGCTTGCGCAAGCGCTCGGTTTATCCGTCATCTCAGAAGGTGTGGAGACGCTCGCGCAACAGGAGTTTCTGCTCGCGCTCGGTTGCGTGGAGGCGCAGGGATTCCGCTTCAGCAGGCCGCTCGATGCCGAAAGCATCACGCGTGTGCTCGCCGACGGCAGCCCGCTACCGCGGCCATCGCTTGCCACGCTCGGCGAAAACGTCATCGTCTGAGCGACGCGACGCGGACGAAGCCATCGAGATACTCGAGGAGCACGGCGCGGACATCGCAGTCCTGGTGACCGACTTCCGCATGCCGGTCAGCAACGGCGATCAACTGCTGCGCGAAGCCGCCCAACGCTATCCCCGGATCGTGCGGATGCTGGTGACCGCTTACGCCGACAAGGACATGCTGTTGCGGACCGTGAATACGGGAGGCGTATTTCGCATCATCGAAAAGCCGCTGCGGATCGACACGGTACGCGAGACGCTGCGCGAGGCGATTGCGCAGTGGACCGAGCGTGAAATGCGTCAGCATGAATTACTGGCGATGGATGAAACGCTCGCGTTCCTCGCGCACGAGTTGAACACGCCTTTGGCGACGATCGCACTGATTGCGCAAACCACGACCGTCACCATGCATTTCGGCACCCGCAAGGAACGCGCGAAAGCCACTGACACGCAACGGCCGCTAGAACCTCAGTCCTCGCTCGATACACCCGGCTGATCGGCCGGGCTGATCGCAGCCACAAAATATCGATGCAGCGCGTCGGCCGAGCGGTTTCCCAGCGCGGTGGTCTGTTCGAACCAGTCGGTCTCGTCCGGCCATTGGCCATCGAGGACCCGCGGATAGATCTGCTTCGCATACAGGTGCAGCGCTTTCGCGCCGATATTCCCGCTGATACCTAACAGAACGTGCAGCGTCGCGTGCACCGCCCGGATGTCACCGGCCTCCACGCTAGTTGCAAGCTGCGCGAGAAGCGAGCGGATTTGCGCAATGCCCTTGAGGAAGGTCTGATCCAGCATGTCGAGCGAAGCCAGTTCGTCGAGATGCGCCTCATCGAGCAGGTCGTTTTCCGCGATCGCTGCCCGAGTTGCGGCCCGAGTTGCAGCTCGATTGGCAACCTGCATGACCGGCACCGCCGGCCGCTCGCGTTTCTCCGGGGCGCTCGCCACGCGCGAGTGTGCAAACTGTCGCGCGAGACACGCATAGAGCACGCCGACCTGCACCGGTTTCGTCATGACCTCATTCATGCCCGCTGCGAGACAGGTCCTGACTGCCGCCATATCGGACTGGCCGGTCAGGGCCACGATAGGCATCTCGCCATACTCGTCCACGCGGGCGCGAATCCACCCCGCCGCCTCCACGCCATTCATGCCGGGCATGTTCATGTCCATCACGATGGCATCGACATTGTCACCGCCCTGCAGACGCGCGATCACGCCCTGTCCGTTTTCCGCCTCCACGACGCTGGCGCCACATCGCTCCAGATAGCTCTTCGCGACCATCCGGCTGTAGGTGTCGTCGTCCGCGACGAGAATCGTCTTGCCCGCGAATCCATCGAAGCGCGGGTGGCGCAAATGGCGATCGCCGCTTTCCATGAGCTTTTGCAGCGTACTCACCAGCTCCACCATGCGTATGGACTTGCTGATCGTTGCGTCCATGCCGGCGCCCTTCGCGAGCACGCGAGCCAGGTTGTGAGCTTCGGCCGTATAACCGACCACAAGAAGGCCGCCGCCAGCCAGGTCGGCATCGGAACGGATCTTCTCCGTGGTCGTGTAGCCGTCGAGACCCGGCATATTGATGTCCATCAGCACGAGATCGTAAGCGGAACGCTCTCGAAGGAGCGTCAGCGCGCCTTCACCGCTCTGCGCTTCGACCACCCGGGCGCCCACCCCTGAAAACGCATGGCAGACTTTCTCGCGTATCACCGCGTCATCATCGACAAACAGTATCGTCTTCCCGCTGAAGAACTCCGTGGCGCGCGCGAGAAGCGTCTGCCGGTAAGCCGCGATTTCGCTCTCCGGTATAGCCGGAAACTCGAGCGTAAACTGGGTGAATTTGCCGGGTTCCGAACGGCACTCGATCGTGCCGCCGAACGAGCGCATCGCACGCTGGCAGTAAGCAAGCCCCAAACCCGTGCCGGCAGAATTTCCCTGGGTGCGGAAAGGCTCGAACAGATGGGACATCATCTCGGCTGCAATGCCCGGTCCCGTGTCGTGAACGATCACCTTGTTCCGGTCTACAGTCAGCGTGAGCGTTGCCGTGGGATGCGCCGCCATGTGATGCAGCGCATTCTTGATCAGATTGAACAAGGTAAACAGATAGACGGTCTCGTCCACCTTGAAGGTGAAGTCTTCGAGGACCATCAGTTTGACGCGGCTGCGCTCTTTTCTGCCGCCAAAACCGTACTCGTCGATCGCCTTGCGTGTCGCCTCCGCCGCGCTCGCATAGTTGAGATTGTCCGACTGCATGGGCTTGGCGCTGACTTCATCGAGCGTCATCGCAATGATTCTGAGCCCGCGGTCGATCGCCAGCTGTCCGTGCGCGACGTGCTGCGAAAGCGAAGCCACTGCGTCGACGGGCAACGCCGGCGAGGGCTTCGACTCGGCCATCGCGGGCAGCGCCTCCTCGACGCGATCGAGCACGTACCTGAGCTGGCTGAGCGGATTCCTCATTTCATGGGCGATCGTGCCCGCAAGCGCCCGAAGTGCGCCGTTCTTGGCCTGCGCCGTAATCCCCCGCATGTTGCTGTAGCTGAACGTAAGGCCCGCGCAGATGCCGAACGCGAAAACCGGCAGGTAGGTGTAGAGCAGCAAGTGGCCGTCGACGTGCAGGGACTCCGGAGTGACGATCCACGCGCAGAGGATGGCGAGGCCAACCCCGAGCGCGAGGTTCAGCGCCAGCGCGACGAACGACGGAAAAATCGCGATCAGGAAAAACATCATCCCGACTTCCGCCATCGACCAGATCATCGAATAGTGGCCGGTGATCAGGTAGTAGGTGAAAAAGAACGGTAGCGTATAAGCTACCGTCAGGAAGTAATACCACGGCAGGAAAGGCACTGCTGCTGCGGGCCAGAAGCGGCGCAGCAGCAACAGCAGACAGGCGAGCGCGCCGATAACGCGCATCAGCGTGCTTTCATTGGGCTGGGGGTCGATGTACGTCCACCACAACCAGTACAGCGGATGCCCGATGGTCCCGATGACGCCCACCGCCAGCACGCTAAGGTCCGACAATCCATACGCGTCGCGGACCCGCTGCATCAGATAGCGAACGCCTCCTGCCATGCCTTTCATATCGTTCTCGTTAGACTGATACCGAGCCTCAGAACAGGAAGCTGCTCACGTTGAACGACATGCCGGCGCTGCCGACCCAGCACAACGCCCTGTCTCCGCGCTTCAGCTTCCCCGTCTCCTTGGCCATTGAAATCGCAGCCGGAATCGACGCGGAAACGAGATTCCCGGTATCCGGATAGATGTGATACATCTTATCGTCGATGCCTGCCTTCACGCCGTAACCGTGCCACGCGGCCTTGGAGGAGGCATGCGTAAACACGATGTCGATGTCTTTTTTGGGAACAGAGAGTCTGGAGAAGACTTCGGTAAGCTCATCTGAATTTTTGTGCAGTTCGTGGCCGAACGAGGTAAACCGCATTTCGCCGTTCTTGCCGATACGGTCGGTGGGGTGGCAATACCCCTCGTAACCAGGAATCGGAATCGTGCACAGGTCCGAAACATCCGGCTTGCCGCGAAACGCAAAGCTGAAGTTATCCGGCTCCTTCGCCACCACCAGCGTGGCCGTCGCCGCTTCGCCTATCGTAAACGACGGCAAGGTATATTCGACCTGGGCGTGATGCTTGAGCGCAAAATTCGAAGGATAGAGCGGCCCCCCAGCGAGCATATTGAATTCGGCATTCACGATCATCGCGTTCTTATACTGGCCAGTCTTGAAGAGACTGTCGACGATCGACATGGCCCGCGTCCAGCTCATGCAGGCATCGACCACATCGAAGCATTCGGCGTTTCCAAAGCCGAGCGTGCTCGCCATCATGTGGCTGTTGCCCGGCTCGAGAAACCCGCGACCGATGCCGACGAAGATGAACAGCTCGATGTGCTCCGGCCTCAGATAGGTTTCCGATAACACCTTGCGCGTCGCCATCGCAACGTGATCGATGGGCGACTCATGGCTGTCGCACCAGCGACGATGGACCAGGCCGCTGCGGTCAAGCAGCGTCTTGATGGTTCGCACGGTCCTGTCGATGTCGCCATCGAAAGCGGTAGAGTGGGACCGGATCATATCGACGACTTCTTCGTTCGTGACGACCCTCGAAGGGAGACTGACTGCGACGTTCTTGATAAGCATAGAGAATCCGTGAATCGCGAAAAGATGGATGGGTAAAGGTCTCGCGCGTGTGGCACGCGGATACCTGGACACCAGATATCCGGCCGGACGGCCCCCGTACGTTAGCGCCCCCACCGTTTATCACGAATTCCCCCCTTCCCTACGCGTTGACTTTCAGCGGCCGGGTCTCGATTGCCTGGGGCTTGTACCCATACGTTCAGGAGCGTGCCCGCCGCTCTCCAATCCTTTCAATTCATCTTCCAACTGCCGGCGCCATTCGGCCATGGCTCAGGCTTCGCAGATCAAGTTCGATGCTTACTTTGCGGGAGTCACCCCCGACGGATTATCGGCAACAGTGAGTGAAACTTGAGAGTCGAGATCCTGCAAGCGGACAAGAACTGCGCGCCCACCCGCTGTCTTTCAAAATCTGAATGTGTTTCCGGAAATGCCGCAGGACAAGTGACAGACCGACATTGACATTCCACTCGTGTAACTGGAGGCGATCGAGCGCGGCGACTATCTGGTCGCCGCGGTCCGGATGGCTATCGGTCCAACGCGTGCTTTAGCCGAATCGCGCGGGCAAATACGGCGTGGGATCGATGAACGGCGTTTCGCCGACGATCTGCTCGGCGACGAGGCGCGCCGTGACGGGCCCGAGCGTAAGCCCATGATGATTGTGACCGAATGCGAACCACAGTCCCGCATGGCGCGGGGCAGGCCCAAGCAGCGGGCGCATGTCGGGCGTGCAGGGGCGCAGGCCCATCCACGGCGTTTCGTCCAGCCGCGCGCCGAGGCCGAACACGGGGCGCGCCTCGCGCTCGGCGGCGTCGAGCTGTGCGTAGTTGGGCGGACGCTCGCGCGTGGCAAGCTCTACGCCCGTGGTCAGACGCAGGCCGCGGCGCATCGGCGCGACCACATAACCGCCTTCGATATCCACCACCGGACGCACGAGCGGCGTACGCGCCTCGCTCGCGTAGTGCATGTGATAGCCGCGCTTGACCATGAGCGGCACGCGGTAGCCGAGCGGCTGCGTCACGAGATCCGACCAGGGGCCGAGCGCCACGACCGCAAGCTCGGCGCTCACCGGTCCTTCGTCGGTCTGCACTCGCCAGCCCTTGCCGTCGGGCATCAGCGTGCGCGCGTCGCCCTGTGCAAATGCACCGCCTTCACGCAGGAACAGTTGCGCATAACCCTTCGTCAGCGCGCCAGGATCCGCCACGCTCGCGGGATCGATCCAGTGAATCGCGCCCGCATAGCCCGCGCTCAGAGAAGGCTCCAGTGCGATGAGGCCCGGCGCGTCGAACATCTGCACATGCAGGCCGTGTGCGTCGGCCACGCCCTGCGCCGCGCGCATTTCGCGCTCGAAGCCGGCGGGCGAGCGCCACGCTTCGAGCCAGCCGATGGGCCGCACGATATCGCGCAAGCCCGCGCGCGCGATCAGCGCGTCGTGCTCGGCCACGCTGCGCTCGATGAGCGGCAGCATGTCCCGCGCAGCATGCGCGAGCCGCGCTGGCGACGACTCGCGCCAGAACGACGCGAGCCAGCGCGCGTAGGCGGGCAACGAACGCACGTCGTAGCGCAACACGGTCGAGTCGTTGCGCACGAGGCGCAGCAGCGTGCGCCAGTCGCGTGGAAAGCCATACGGCACCACCGACGACGACTCGATCAACCCCGCGTTGCCATGGCTCGTTTCCTCGCCGGGCCCGCGCCGGTCGACGAGCGTGACCTGCACGCCGCGCGCCTGCAGATGCAGCGCGACGCTCACGCCGACGATGCCCGCACCGAGAACGATCGCGCTCTGGCTCATGAATCGGCTCTGGATTCCAAAGTGATCGACATCACTTCGCGACGATATCGCGGCCGAAATACTTCATCGACAGCTTCGTGAGCGTCCCGTCCTGGCGCAGCGAATCGATCGCGGCCACCACCTTCGCCTTGAGCGCCGCGTCGTCCTTGCGCATGCCGAAGCCCGTGCCTTCGCCGAGCGTGGCCGGGTCCTTGAGCGGCGCGCCCGCAAATTCGAAGCCCTTGCCCTGCGGTTTCGAGAGGAAGCCGTCCGTGGCAGTCTGCACTTCCTGCACCGCGCCGTCCAGGCGCCCGGCCGCGAGGTCCGCGAAAATCTGGTCCTGGTTCTCGTAGGTGACGACGTTCACGCCCTGCGTGCCCCAGTGCTTGCGGACATAGTCTTCCTGCGTCGAGCCTTGCAGCACGCCAACCGACTTGCCCTTCAGGCTCGCGGGCGTAGGCTGCAGACCCGAGCCGCTCTTTGCGACCATCTGAATCGGCATCACGTAGATGGCGGGCGTGAAGGCGATCTGCTGACGCCGCTTCTCGGTGATGTTCATGGCCGAATTGATGACGTCGAACTTGCGCGCCTCGAGCGCGGCGATCAGGCCGTCGAAGCTGTTCTCCACCCACACGCACTTCATCTGCAGTTTCTGGCACACCGCGTTGCCGATATCGATGTCGAAGCCTTGCAGATCGCCCGAAGGCGTCTTGCTCTCGAACGGCGGATAGGCGGCCTCCACGCCGAAGCGCAGCGTTTTCGGGTCCTGCGCGTGCGCCGCGCCCGCCGTCATGCCCGCGAGGCACGCAAGGCTGGCCGCAGCCGCAAAGCGAATCATCTTCCTGTTCATCGTCGTCACCCAATTCGTAATAAGTGTCTGTTCAAGTGTGCTGCGCTTCGTGCGGCGCCCTTTCACGAGGGCCGCGGCCGCAGGAGGAATATAGACGAAAAATAAAAATAAAGTCTAGAATGGACAAAAATGTCTACACCTCGACTCCGGAGCCCCACCATGAACGAGATGTCCCCAGCCTTCGCCGCGCCGCTCGTCGTCGACGCCGCCCAGGTGCGCGCCGCCCTGCCGAGCCTCGACGTGCGAGGCGAACTCGCCCGCCTGTTCGCCTCGCTCGGCCGCGGCGATGCCGTGCAGCCGCCGCAAACCCTGACGCTGTTCCCGAAGCAGGCCGGCGACTTCATCACCTATCTCGGCGTGCTCGCCGAAGCGGGCGTGTTCGGCGCGAAGCTCTCGCCGTACATCGTGGGCGCCGAGGGCCAGCCGCCCATCATTACGGCTTGGACCGCGCTGATGTCGATGAAAACGGGCCAGCCGCTCATGTGGTGCGACTCGGCGCTGCTCACTACCGAGCGCACCGCGGGCACCACGGCGCTCGCCGTCGACCACCTTGCGCCGCGCGAGGCGAAGCGCCTGGCCGTAATCGGCTCGGGCGCGGTCGCGCTGGCGCATCTTCGTCACGTTGCGCCGCTGCGCGCGTGGGAGAGCATTCGCGTGTTTTCGCCGAAGCTCGCCGGCGACGCACAACGCCAGGCCGAACTGCGTGCGCTGGACGCACGGGCAAGCGTGGCGCAAACGCCCGAAGCCTGCGTGCACGACGCCGACGTAGTGATGCTGTGCACCTCGTCCGGCAAGCCCGTGCTCGCGCTGGACACGCTCACGAAACCCGCGCTCATCACCTCGATCAGCACGAACGTCGCACACGCGCATGAAATCGATCCGGCCGCGCTGCCCTCGCTCGACGTGTACTGCGACTATCGCCACACCACGCCGCAAAGCGCGGGCGAAATGGTGCTGGCCGCGCGCGAGCACGGCTGGTCGCCCGATGCGATCGCGGGCGATCTCGCGGAACTCGCCAACGACGCCTGCCCGCGCCCGGCGTACGCGCGCCACGCGTTCTTCCGCTCGATCGGCCTTGGCCTCGAAGACATGGCCGTCGCGAACGCGCTGTACGAGCATCTGCAAAGCGCACGCTGATGCCCGTTGATGCGCGGCGTCGAGCGAACGCAGTATCATCGATGTCCTTTCTGCCGCAACCCGGTTCCAGCCCGATGCCGAAACGAGAAGACGAGAAAACCCGCGTGAAGAAGACCGCCAGCCCGAAGACCGCGCGCGACCTGCTGCTCGCGCGCTACGCGCACGTGGCGGACAGCATCACCACGCTGTTCTTTCCGTTCGCGGAGGTCGTGATTCACGACCTCTCGGACCAGACCGTGGCGTATCTCTCGAACAATCTCTCGAAGCGCGAGGTCGGCGACGACTCCGCGCTCGAAGACGTCGAGGAAACCACGCGCAACAAGCTGCTCGGGCCCTACGAGAAGGTGAACTGGGACGGGCGGCGCATGCGTTGCGTGAGCACGGCGCTGTTCGACGATGAAGGGCACGCGGCGGGTGTCATGTGCATCAACTTCAACATCGCCGCGTTCGACGACATGCAGGCCACGCTCAACCTCTTCCTGCGCGGCGCAGGCGTAATCGCACAGCCCGAGGAGTTGTTCAGGGACGACTGGCAGGAGCGCATCAACACCTTTCTGCACGGCTGGCTGCGCGAGCGGCAGATCGCGCTCAACTCGCTCACGCGCGAACACCGCCGCGAACTGGTCGAGGCGCTGCACGCCGAAGGCGCGTTCAAGGGCAAGAGTTCCGCCAACTATGTGGCGAAGGTGCTGGGCATGGGGCGCGCGACGGTCTACAAGCATCTGCGCGAAATGAAGGCGGACGCCGAATAGCGCCCCAACCCATGCCTGACTAGAAGCGCCAGTACAACGGCGCAATGAACACAACCACCGCCATCGACCACAACACGATCAGCGCACCGATCTTCCAGTAGTCGCCGAACGCGTAGGCACCCGGCCCGTACGTGACGATGTTCACCGGCGTGCTCATTGGCGTGAGGTGGGCTGCGCCCGCGCCCAGCGCGACCGCGATCAGGAACGGCGTCGCGGACACCCCGAGTTCCCGCGCTGTGGCAACCGCAATCGGCACGGTCACGAGCGCGGAAGAGTTGTTGGAGATGACCTGGGTCAGCACCGCAGCGACGACGAAGAGTCCCGCCATCACGGCGCGCGGGCCGCCGGAGCCGACGATCTGGATCACATAGTCGCCAAGCAGATACGCGAGCCCGGTCTTCGACATCGCAGTGGCGAGCGGGATCAGTGCACCGACCAGCACGCAGGTGTTCCAGTCGATGGAATACAGCTGGCTCAGTTTGATCACGCGTGTCAGCACCATCGCCGTCACGCAGATCAGCGTGGCCACGGCGGCCGGCACGACATTGGTCGCAAGCAGCACGACCAGCACGGCGAGAATGACGAGCGCCTCGCGAGCGCCGCGACTGAGCGCGACAGTCTGGCGCCGGACGGCCTGCGGCGCATCGACCATCAGGATCTGCGGGTCGGAGAAGTGCTTGTCCAGCGCCTCCCATGTGCCACGAAACAGCAGATGGTCGCCGGCGAGCAGATGCGTGGAGGGTCCCGGCACGTCTTCCCCACTGCGCTGGACGGCAAGCACGATCAGGTCTCCTTCGTGCGTCGCCATACCCGGAAACACGGCTTGACCGATCAACGCGGAGCGCTGCGGGATCACCACTTCGGCAAGGCCTGACGTACGGTTGAACAACGCGTTGGTCACTGCCTGCGATTCCCGGTACGGCTCGCGAATGGCGAGGTGCAGGTCGTTTGCCAGCCGGGCGACAACCTGCGCGTCGCCGCGCACCAGAAGGTGCTGTCCCTCGAGCGCGGCTTGGCTGCCCAGCTCCGCGTCCTCTTCGTCCATGAGCCCGAGGACGCTGAGGCCCGGGTATTGCGAAAGATCGATATCGCCCACCGTCTTGCCGATAAACGGCGACCCGGCACGTACACGCAGCCGGCACACGTCCTCGGCCATCCGGTACTGTTCGACGAGCGTATGCGCATGCTGGCTGAAATCGGCTGGCAGCGATCCCGAACTGCGTTTGGGCAGCAAGAGCGGCCCCAGCACCAGAATGATGACGAGGCTGCCCGCGAAAAGCGGCAGGCCGACAATCGACCATTCGAAGAAGCGGATCGGCGCGCCGCCTGCCGCATCGGCCGCGCTCGCCGCGATGACATTCACAGGACTGCCTAGCAGTGTGAGCTTGGCGCCGGTCAGGCACGCAATCGACACCGGCATCATCAGTTGGGAAGGCTCGAGCCGCGTGCGTACGCAGACGATGACCGCGATCGGCAACATCGCGACAACGGCGCCGTTCATGCCGATCAATGCCGTCGAGATCGCGGACAGGATCAGCAGCGAAGCGATGAGCCGTTTCTGGCTCTGGCCGGCATGACGAATGAGCCACTGGCCCGCCCACGTGCCCACGCCGGTCGTCTCGAGGCCGATCCCGACGCCGAGCAGCGCGGCGATGAAGACGATGAGCGGATCGCCGAATCCGCCCAACGCCTCGTGCATCGTCAGCACGCCGGTAAGGTAGAGCGCGAGCAGCGATATGACGGCGACCACCGCCGCCGGCAGCTTGTTCCAGATGAACAGCACCATCGTTACAGCGAGGATGAGCGAGGTAACGATCATCGGGTTCATGTGTTCGACCCTTCGTGCGACTTCACAGTGCACTAGTCCGCCGTCAGCAGCCGCGAAAGCTAGTAGCCCAGCGCCGCGCCGTCTCCGCGCGGATCGGCGCCGCCTTCATAAAAGCCCTGTTCGCGATCGACCCGGATCGCGTGCGCATGTCCCATGTTGTCGTTCCAGTGCGTGACCATCTGCACGGGCTGACCCCGGCGTTTCAGTTCGCGCACGACTTCGTCGGAGATGCGTCCCTCGAGCGACATGTTGCGCGATTTGGTGCCCCAGGTGCGGCCCATCAGCCAGCGCGGCGCTTCGATGGCCTGCTGCACGTCGTAGCCGAAGTCCACGATCCGCGTGACGAGCGCCGCCTGCGTCTGCGGCTGCCCTTCCCCGCCCATCGAACCGAACGCGAGGCAAGGCTTGCCGTCGCGTGACATCAGCGCCGGGATCAACGTATGGAAGGTTCGCTTGCCCGGCTGCAGGCTGTTGGGATGATGCTCGTCCAGCGAGAAGAACGCGCCGCGATTCTGCATGATGATGCCAGTGTCGCCACCCATCACCGCGCTGCCGAAGTCGTGATAAATCGACTGGATCAGCGACACGACCATCCCGTCCTTGTCCGAGGCGCAGAAGTAGCAGGTGTCGCCGTCCGGCGCGCGGCGCTCGTGCGGATGCTGATACGCAATGCCCGCGGGCACGGTTGCGATGTCGAGCGCGCGTTCGGGGTCGAGCAGTTTGCGGCGCTCGTCGCAATACGCCTTGGAGATGAGTTCGTCCACCGGTATCGCGACGAAATCCGGGTCGGTCAGCCACTCCTCGCGGTCGGCAAACGCGATCTTCACCGCTTCGGCGAGGTGGTGATAGTAGTCTGCCGTGCCGTCGCCCCACGCGGTGACGTCGTAGCCTTCGATCAGATTCAGTATTTGCAGCGGCGTGAAGCCTTGGGTGTTGGGGGGCAGCTCATACACCGTATTGCCCCGGTACGTCGTGCTGATCGGCGTCACCCACTGCGCGTGATACGCGGCGAAGTCGTCCGCCTGCAGCGGCGAGCCCGCCTGACCGATCGCGCCGCAGATCCGTGCAGCAAGATCGCCTTCGTAAAATCCCGCCCGCGCGCCGTGATCGGCGAGATGCTGCAGCGAGCGTGCGAGTGCACTTTGCACGAGCCGTTCGCCGTCCGCCGGCACGCGGCCGCCCGGCAGGAACACCGCCGCGGTTTCGGGATATTTCGTGAGGATCGGCACGTCCTGCGCCGTCCAGTCCGCGAGCGAGCGGCTCACCGGCACGCCGTCGCGAGCGTAGCCGAACGCCGGCCCAAACAGGTCCGCCCATGTCAACCGCCCGAAGCGCTCGTGGGCAAGACGCCAGCCGTCAATCGCGCCCGGCACGGTGAGCACGGCCTGTGGCCCGCGCGCCGCGATTTCGTCGGCGCCGGCGCTGCCCCGATAGCGGGCCAGTGTGGCTTGCTGCGCAGCGGGTCCGCTCGCATTGATGGCGTACACCTGCTCGCTCTTGCCGTCGGCGATCAGCCAGAATCCGTCGCCGCCCAGTCCCGCCATGTGCGGGTACGCGACGCACAGCACAGCGTTCGCGGCAATCGCGGCATCGACTGCCGTGCCGCCGCGTTGCAGCATGGTAAGGCCAGCCTGGCTGGCGAGATAGTGAGGAGTCGACACCATCCCTTGCGGTGCGCGGGTGGGCGGCCGACCGGTGCGAGGGCCGTTTGGATGACTCATGATGAATGCGCTCCCGTGATGTTGATCCGGCAAAGCGACACGCTCCAACGCGCGAAAGCGGCGAGTCGATCAGGAAGCTCGATCGTCGAACTCGACGCCCGCGTCCCTGACCTTGTCTTTGGAGTGATCCATGAACCGCGTGATGATCGGCAGCGCGCCGCCGGCAATCACGCATAGCAGGCCGAGGCTCAGCAGCAGCGTGTTACCGGTGGTCGCGCCCCTGCTGGTGAGCGGAAAGGCGAGGAACATCAGGATCAGCGCCACCGTTTCTGCCACGAGCTTGTCCATGCCGATCACCTCACGCGAGCATGACGAGAACAATCGTGCCTATCCCGGTGAGGATGGCCACGATGATCGTCCACGGGATGGCGAGTTTCATGACCGCGCCTTCCTGCCCCTTGATACCGGTGATGCTGGTGCCCAGCACGATATTCGCGGGGCCGATGGCATTCCCGTAGGCGCTGCCGGCGGCCTGCGCCGCCACGATCGCCTCCACGGGCAGCGAATGCAAATGCGCGACGTCGCTCTGCAAGCCGCCGAACAGGACGTTCGATGCGGTGCTGCTCGACGTCATGAACGCGCCAAGCGCGCCAATCACACTGGCGATGCCCGCGTAGACGAGCGGGGGCGAGGCGTCGGCAATACCGTGCGCGAGCACCATGGTCTGTCCGCTGTGATCGAGAACCCGGCTCGTCACGAGGAACGCGATGACCGGCAGCGACGCGGGCACGCCATCCACGATGAGCGAGCGCCCGAGGTTTTCCTTGCCGTGACGCGACTGCCACGCCCCGTAGTAGCCATTCGCGCGATACACGATCCACACGATGATGGCCGATATCAGCAGCATCGTGCCCGGATGGGTGAACGGCGCAAACGGCGCATAACGTGTGACCGCCGCGTTCGTCACGCCGAACCCTGTGGTCACTTCGGGAAACGGCAGACCGATGCGGAACTGCCGCAAGGCGTTATTCAGCGGATCGATCAGCAAAATACCCAGCGTGACGACCGTGAGCACGACATACGGCAGAAAAGCCATGCCGATGCTCATCACCGGCTCGCTCGCGTCCGACTCGGTACGGACCGCCGTTTCGTCCATTGCGGGCCGCTCCGGCACATCGGCTTGCGGAACCGGCTCGCTGAAACGGCGCCAGCGGGAGAGCGGGTACAGTGCGATCATCGCAATGGCCGCCGCGAGGAACGTCGAGAGTTCCGGGCTCAGGAACGCGAAAATCAGTTGCCCAAAGCCGAGTATCGTGCCAAGAATCAGGACAAGCGGCCATGCATGACGCACTGCGGCCCAGCGTCCGTACAACCATACGATCAGCAGTCCACCAAAATAGGTGGGAATCAACAGCAGTAGCGAGGATTCGAATGCGGCCCGCGTCACGTCCTGTACATCCGCCACCTGCAAGGTCGCCAGCCAGCCGACGCCAAGCGTGCCGAAGAACCGGGCCCATGCATGCGCAATGATCGAAATGGCGGCTGCATAAACCGGCCTGACGCCAATTGCGAGCAGAAGCGGAGCCACAACGGCAATCGGCGCGCCGAAGCCCGCGATACCCTGAAGAAACGATGAAAAGACCCAGCCGAGCCCGAGAATGACGAACAATTCATTCCGGCTAAAGCGGGAAATCCCGTGCCGCAGGGCGTCGTATCCGCCAGCCTGTTTGGTGATCTGATAGAGCAACAATGCCGGCCACATAACGTACAGGATGAATATGGCGTCCCATACGCCCTTGGCGCTTGCGACAGTCAATGTCCCAAGTGGAGTGCGGAATGCGAAAAAGGCGATCAAACCCGCCACGAACATTGCACCCGGACCGGCCTCAGGCGCGCGCCAGCGAAGCGGCACGAGAAAGACGAGCAGCGCGACGATCGAAAGTGTTGCCAGAATCCAGTGAATCAGATCGACCGGAATTGATGTGTCAGTCATCTCCTTCCCTCATACCGACACAGTCTCCGCTGACGTTGGGAGATTCGGCTCGGAAATCGATTTAACTGATGATAGTCGCTTTTGTTTAAGCCGCAAGCTAAAAATCCAGTGACTTATTTCGTTGTGCAACATTTTTCCGATTTGAGTGGCTTATCCCTTCTTCGAAAATTATTTTGTTATTTAACGTCGTTCTCAATCGATTACCGACATTCGAATAAAGCGAAAAACTATCTCGTGAACGAATCGCAGGTTTCCCTCGATTTCTGTCAACAATGATTGCGTGCGCAATGAAACATCGGCATTTCAGCAGGCGAGACGTCCCGCGTGCTTTGACGCCGTTCGCGCGCCACCAGGCCAGGTTTGCTAACGCAATCGACCGTTGCGCGATACATCGACCCTGAAAGCGAATGGCAGCCGAAAAACACAGCTTTCGGACACGTCCCCGATTCGCGGCTCATGTCAGGCGCTTGCCAGCACTGACGCAGGAATGACTGTTCAGCTCATCGGCCACCGTGCGCGCCCATCGCATGAAAGCCTGCGCTGATGCTCGACCTCGCGTCTGAGCAGTTCGCGGTGCAGCGTCATGGTCTGTATGATGTCGCGCATCACGCAAAGCAAGTCTTCTCCTGCCACGCTGGCGGTGCCGCATTCCCGCTGACGCTGGACGCACACCGTGAGCGCCGCCAGCCGCCGTCGAGCTTCCGCGAGGTGAAGGTCTGCGGTCAGAAGCTCGAGTTCCTCGGTCGATGGGTCGTTCATGATGCCCCTCTCCGGATTCGCCGCAATCGGCCGCAACGAATGGCAAGGCTGGCACCGCGACCAGCCCAGTATATCCCTCGCAGCTGGGATGTAGCTGCACCTGACGCAGCCGCGTTCAGGATCGCTGTTGTCGACCTACGATCCGCGACGCAATGGCCTGCTCTCGACGCGCACGCGGGTCCGGAACGCGTGAGGATGCCGGTCGAAACTATCGCTGTACAAATGAAGGCGGCGGCGTAGTATGAAAACATCCGTCGACTGCGACCGATCCCGCCGCTCCTCCTGCTGCCACTTCTCAGGGATCGCGCCGCTCCCCTCCATCGCAGACCACGAATACCGCCGGCCGAAGATTCGGACGGCTTGCGGATTCCTCACTGGGATTCAGGGAGAGACCTATGCGTTCAGATCCAGACCGCTTTCATATCGACCCAACGCCACGCCGGGCGGATGGGGAATACATGGCGCACGTGCGCATCAGCACCAGGCGAATCGATGGGAGCGAGTGCGAAGTCCATTCCAGCGGCGATCTCGCGGGATTCGACGCGCGCGAGGATGCGATTGCCTACGCAGAAAATTGGGCGAAGCGATGGCTGGATGCCCGCTTTGGCTAGGGTGTCCCATCGGTTGCTCCGCGCAATTGCCGCGCCGCGGCCTGCTCGGGATGGGGCCATGCCAGGCTAAAGGAAATCGCAGCCGTGTCGTTATACCGGGGGCGAATCCAAATGTTCCTGAATGGTGATGGTCGCTGGCATGCCGTACGCGGGAAGAACCCGGTTTCTCGAGAAACGACGCAGTTTTCGGGACGCCACAGAGCTGCGTCTTTTCCTGGAGAGTGCGGCGGAAAGTTCGCGCCTTCTCGCTGTGGCGGTCCAACTCTTCGGGCTGGTGTCGTGGCTCATGTCCCGGGCATTCGCGAATCCCCATGCGCGCTTCGATGCGCCGGGCACGCTGGTAGCCGCCAGCGGCATCCTCCTCGCGATGGGCATGACGTACGCCTCACGGGGACTGCGAATGGACGCGCTGGGCCGGTTCGCATGCGCAGCGTTCGTGGCACTGGCGTTTCACTCCAATATGCCCGGCACCGGCAATCCTGCGTTCTGGGTCCTGCCGATCGGCGTGGCGATCAACGTGGGCATGGCCCCGGTAATCTCCGGGTATTTCAACTATCTCGCAAGTGCACTGACTGTCTGGCTGATCATCTCCCACGGCGAGGTGGTCGCGCTGATGTCCTCACAGGACCGCAACTGGATTTTGCTGTTTGCGCTCGCCGCCCTTGCGCTCGGTCTCCTGCTCAATCTCCTGTTTACACAGGAGCGGAAAAAGACATTTCTGGTACAGCGCGAACTGGTACGACTCGCATTCAGGGACACACTCACCGGCATTGCGAATCGCCGTAGCTTCATGCTGGAGGTCAATGAATGCCAGGACCGCCGGTCCAGTGAGGAATTCTGGCTGTTGCTCATCGATGTCGACGACTTCAAGCAAATCAACGACACCGCGGGGCACGACGCCGGCGACGAGGTCCTGGCCGCCGTGGCGCGCACCATCGAGGAAAGCGCCAGCCCGCACCTTTGCGGTCGCCTTGGCGGCGAAGAGTTCGGCGTGATCTTCCCGGGCAACCAGCAAAGCGCCAAAACCCTCGCACGTGAAATCTGCGGCACCGTAGCGGCGGCGCGAATTTCCGGACACAGGGTAACGGTCAGTATTGGGGGCTCGAGCATCTCGGAGCTAATCGGTGTACCCGAAACGTTTCGGCTCGCCGACCGTGCGCTCTACGAAGCGAAACGGCAAGGCAAAAACCGATGCGTGGTCGCCGAACCGGCGTCGTGGTGACGCGTATCGCGGCACGGCGCGATGCTGTGTCACTATGGCCCGAAGATGCCCTGACACCCGAAGCGGAAGCCGGCCTCGTCAAGGAACTCACCAACGTTCTGATCCACGCGGAAGGCTACGATCCCGGCAACCGGATTGCGCAGGGCGTGACTGTGCTCTATCTGCACCGGCCGGCCGCCGTCTATGTCGCCGGGGAGCCCTCGGCGCTGCCGCGCTACCGCATCGTTCCTTCGGCGCCGGAAGATCAGTACACCGATACATCCCGCGTTAATGCGCGTAGACCGGACCGAGCCCGGGCGTGTCCTGCCGGGACGAAACCGTAGCCGCACCGGCGCCTGCCGCCGACGAGCCGTCCGCCACGCCGCCATCCTGAAGCCACCGCGCCGTTCGGGCGGGCGCGCCTGTCCCAATCGTCTGAATGTTGCGGATGCCGGGCTAGTGCGTGTGGCACGCCGTTCCTGGCCGCCCCGCACCGCTTTTGTATCGCCATGTATCTGGCCGCCGCGTGGAAACATGGACATACACAAAGCCGACCCTCCCGACACGTTCGGGATACATCGGCACGCTTCAATACGTCAACCGGGCAAACCGCCCCGCACGAACCCTGGAGTCGCGAAACATGTCCTGCACCGAAACCGTTCCGCGTACCACTGAAGCATCGGGCGGCGTGAGCGCGCAGATCGCCCGCCACTGCCTGCTGACGCGCACCCGGCAGATCGCACGCGTACTGACCGGCCTTTACGACGACGCGCTACGCCCGCTCGGCATCAGCTCATCCCAGCTTTCGCTGCTCGTGCTCGTCGCGGAGTACGGCCCCTTGAGCCGCGCCGCGCTCGGGCGCAAGAATCATCACGACCGCACGACGCTCACGCGCAACCTGCAGCCGCTCATCGCGCACGGCTGGGTCGCCGATGGCGAGCCCGGTGGCGATGGCCGCAGCCGTGCGCTCTCGGTGACGCAAGCGGGCCGCGCCCTGCTTCAGACCGCAGGATCTGCGTGGTCGACCGCGCAACAGCGCGCCGCCAGCGTGCTTGGCCTCGAGGGCGCGAGCGCGCTCATGAACATCGCGGCGGATCTCCCGTCAGCCACCGTCTAATCTTTCTTCATCGTCAATGTTGCATATGCAACACCATCAGGAGCCTGCAATGAAAGTCGTCAAAGCCGCCGCCGTCCAGATCAGCCCCGTGCTCTACAGCCGCGAGGCAACGGTTGCCAAGGTCGTGCAGAAGATTCTCGAACTCGGCCGCAAAGGCGTGCAGTTCGCCACGTTCCCCGAGACCGTGGTGCCGTATTACCCGTACTTTTCCGCGGTGCAAACGCCCATGCAATTGCTCGCGGGCACCGAGCATCTGCGCCTGCTCGAACAGTCCGTGACGGTGCCCTCGCCCGCCACCGACGCGATCGGCGAGGCCGCACGGCAAGCGGGCATGGTGGTCTCGATCGGCGTGAACGAGCGCGACGGCGGCACCATCTACAACACGCAACTGCTCTTCGACGCCGACGGCACGCTGATCCAGCGCCGCCGCAAGATCACGCCCACGCATTTCGAGCGCATGATCTGGGGCCAGGGCGACGGCTCGGGCCTGCGCGCCGTGGACAGCAAGGTGGGCCGCATTGGCCAGCTCGCCTGCTTCGAGCACAACAACCCGCTCGCGCGCTACGCAATGATCGCCGACGGCGAGCAGATCCATTCGGCCATGTATCCCGGCTCGGCTTTCGGCGAAGGCTTCGCGCAACGCATGGAAATCAATATCCGCCAGCACGCGCTGGAATCCGGCGCCTTCGTCGTGAACGCAACCGCGTGGCTCGACGCCGACCAGCAGGCGCAGATCATGAACGACACGGGCTGCGCGATCGGGCCGATCTCGGGCGGCTGCTTCACCACCATCGTCGCGCCGGACGGCACGCTGATCGGCGAACCGCTGCGCGAGGGCGAAGGCGAAGTCATCGCCGATCTCGACTTCTCGCTGATCGACCGTCGCAAGATGCTGATGGATGCGGCCGGCCACTACAACCGCCCGGAACTGCTCAGTCTGCAGATCGACCGCACACCGGCGGCGAACGTTCATGAACGTGTGCAACACGCCGCTACGGCGACCGCAAACGAAGGCGAGGAGCCGCGCACGATCGTTGCCTGAGCGCGCACTGATGCGCAGGCTTCTTTCTTTTCTAAATGTGTATATACACTCTTTAGTGTTACGAAACAGGTAAGCGAAATGACCACTCAAAGCCAGCATGACCGTCCGATTCTCGTCACGGGTGCGGCAGGCGCAATCGGCGCCGTCGGCCGCAGCATCACCGAAAACCTGCTTGCGAAAGGACATCGCGTGCGCGCCTTGGTGCGCCGCGAGGACGCACGCGCCGACGAACTGCGCCGTCTCGGCGCGCAGGTCGTGCTCGGCGATCTGACCGATCTCGATTCGATGCACCGCGCCATGGAAGGCGTCTCGCGCCTGTACTTCGGCATGTCGGTGTCGCCTGCGTATCTCGAAGCGACGATCAACACAGCGGCCGTTGCACGCCATCACGGCGTGGAAGCGTTCGTGAACATGTCGCAGATGACCGTCTCGCAGATGAGCATCACCGAAACCACCGACAGCGTGCAGCAAAAGCAGCACTGGCTCGCCGAGCAGGCGCTCGCCTGGTCGGGCCTGCCCGTCGTCACCGTGCGGCCCACGGTGTTTCTGGAGAGCTTCTTCCTGCTTCTAGCGGCAGAGGGCGTGCGCAAGCACGACGAACTCGTGCTGCCGCTCGGCCAAGGCCGGACCTCGCCGATCTCGTCGCTCGACGTGGCGCGTGCCGTCGCGGAGATCCTCGACAATCCGGCGCCGCATATCGGCCAGGTCTATCACCTCACGGGCCTCGAGTCCCGCGATATGGAGCACTATGCCCGCCTCTTCTCCGAGGTCCTGGGCCGCACGATCCGCTACCGCGACGTGCCCGTCGAGGCATGGGCTGCGAAGCTGGGCGAGCTCGGGATAACCGCGCACGTCGTCAAGCATCTCGCGGTCATGGCCGAACTGCATGCGCAAGGCCGCTACGACCGCATGACCGACGACCTGCGCAAGCTCACGGGTCAGGCGCCGATCGGCATGCGCGAGTTCGTGACGCACCACGCCGCTGCATTTTCGAGCGGCACGACATCGGCCTGATGCGATGTGCGTTTGCGTGCCGGGACATCCGGCGCGAATTCCGTTGGCGAGCGATGCAAAACTTCAGCACATGCGCGCGCCAGCACCACTACGCCTGGTATTGCGAAGCATCCCCATACGCTCTGCCTCCAATATCAGAAAACGGAGTACCTATGTCTGACGATTTTCTCATCCCGTCGCCATCGCGCCGCCGCTTCATGGGCGCGACCGCGGCCGCCGTGGCCGCAGCCTCGCTGAGCCAGCTGGCGTTCTCGCAAACCCTGCAAGGCATCACCGAAGTCAAGTCCGCACCGAACGGCGACAAGACCGCGATTCGCCCGCTGCGCGTGCATGTGCCCGAAGCGCAGCTCGTCGATCTGCGACGCCGCATCAAGGCCACGCGCTGGCCCGACAAGGAAACTGTGAACGACAATTCGCAAGGCGTGCCGCTCGCGATGATGCAGGAGGTCGCCCGCCACTGGTCGACCGACTATGACTGGCGCCGCTGCGAAGCGAAGCTGAACGCGCTGCCGAATTACGTGACCGAAATCGACGGACTCGATATTCACTTCATTCATGTGCGTTCGAAGCACGAGAATGCGATGCCGCTCATCGTCACGCACGGTTGGCCTGGCTCGGTCATCGAGCAGTTCAAGATCATCGATCCACTGACCAATCCCACGGCTTACGGCGCGAGCGCCTCAGACGCCTTTCATCTGGTGATTCCGTCGCTGCCGGGCTATGGCTTCTCGGCCAGGCCGACCGAAGTGGGCTGGGGCCCCGAGCGGACCGCGCGCGCGTGGGTCGTGCTGATGAAGCGCCTTGGCTATGACAAGTTCGCGGCGCAAGGCGGCGACCTGGGCGGTATCGTCGCGAACGTGATGGCCAAGCAGGCGCCGCCTGAACTGCTCGGCATTCACGTGAATTTCCCGGCGACGATTCCGCCCGAAATCGCCAAGGCGCTGCAAGCCGGCTCGCCCCCGCCAACCAATCTCGGCGACGACGAAAAGCACGCCTACGAGCAGCTCGCGAGCGCAGCCAAATCGCGGCGCGCCTACGCGCTCGAACAGGGCACGCGCCCGCAAACGCTCTATGGGCTCTCGGATTCGCCGATCGCGCTGGCCAGCTGGCTGCTCGATCACGGCGACGGCTATATCCAGCCGGCCGCGGCGCTCACCTCGGCCGTATACGGGCGCGACGTCAACGGCGAATCAGCTGGGGCGATGACGCGCGACGACGTCCTCGACGACATCACGCTCTACTGGCTGACGAACACGGGCATCTCGGCCGCTCGCTTCTACTGGGAGTCGCACTTCAATTTCCTGGCCGCCGCCGATGTATCGGTGCCGGCCGCGGTGAGCGTCTTCCCACGCGAGAACTATCAGGCGCCGCGCAGCTGGACCGAGCGCGCCTACCACGACCTCATCTATTACAACCGGCCCGACAAGGGCGGCCACTTTGCGGCGTGGGAACAGCCGCAACTGTTCGCGCAAGAGGTGCGAGCGGGCTTGCGACCGCTGCGGCAGCAATAACGCGCTGCCGTCTCTCCAAGGCGCCGGGACGCGACTTCCGGCGCCGACCTGAAACCGAAGGAACATCCGACATGAAATTCAACGACACTGCGCCTGTATTGGCGCCCGAAAACACGCCGCCGCTTTGGCTGGCGAGACTGGCAAACAATGCAACGCTGGAAGCGACCGTCCTGAAGCGTCCGATAGAGGGCCGCGCCGATATCCTTGCCGTAATCAGACATGCCGTTTCTCTCTATGAGTTCCAGCATCACAGCTACAAAGGGGAAATCGGCAACAACCTGTATATGGAGTCCTACCGGTCGCAGATCCACGGACAACCCATCGAGACCGTAGTCGTCGCGCATTTAAACGAGAACGGTGAAACGGACTCGGTCGTCATCAACCATCGACCGCTCGAGGCTGCGCTGCTATTTTCGGCACTGATGTGGGAGCGGGTGGACGAACGATTCCGCGACTACTATTTGAGCGGACCGGAAGCGGCGGCCATGAAAACGGCGTAGTTCGGCAAGCGGCGTTGAGCCGCCTGCGGCCGTCAATGCATGAGAGCAAAAGCCTGCTCGGCAAACAGAATGACCGCAACCACGATCATCGTCGCGCCGGACAGCTGGCTCACCCTGCGGGCAGCCGTTGGCCGGGTCGTCAGAATGGCCTTCGATCCCACGCCGACGACGGAGTACACCGACGCGCAATTGATCATGTGCAGCAGACCCAGCGCCACGATCTGCGTGGAGACCGGCCACAAGGCATCGCGCCGCGTGAACTGCGGCAGGAGCGCGACGAACAACAGAATGGCCTTCGGATTGAGACCGCTGATCGCGAAGCCGCGCAACGTCCATCGCCACCGGCTTCTCTCGTCCTGCGCCCGTCCAGCCGGGAGTTCCGAAGGCCGCATGAATGTCCTGATACCGAGCCAAACCAGGTAGGCCCCGCCAACGGCAGTCAGTACGGGAAGCACGCCGGGGACGCTCATCACCAGCGTTCCCACACCTGCTGCCACGATCAGCGTGATCGCGAGATAGCCGGCCAGCATGCCGCCAACGGCGGGTGCGACCGCGCCGCCGCGCAGTCCCGCGGAAATCACGTACGCCCAATCCGCGCCGGGGACCATCACCAGCGAGATCGATACGATCCAGAACGCCGTCAACAAACTGGCTTCCACTTCTACACTCGCTTCCTGTCAAGCGGGCGCCACCGCCCGAAGGCGCAAATGGTAGGCCCTGGGACGCGAAAAGTGCTCCCTATGTCTTGCGTGTTGCGGGCGCTGAACGCTAATATTTAGCGCATGGACGCGATCGATCGAAAAATTCTTGCTGAGATCCAGCAGGATGGACGAATTTCCCTCACCGAGCTGAGCGAGCGGGTTGGCTTGAGCGTCTCCCCATGCCAGCGGCGGCTGCGCGCGCTGGAGAGCGAGCAGGTGATCAGCGGTTACCGCGCCACGATCGACGCTTCGGCAGTCGGCCTGAATTTTTCCGCGATCGTCTTCGCGACCTTGCGCGAAGGCAGCAGTGAGAACGTGCAATCGTTCGAGGACGCGCTCATCGACATTCCCGAAATCACGCGCGCGGAGCGTCTGTTCGGCGAACCCGACTACATGCTGCATGTCGTCACGCGGGATCTGAAGGCGTTCCAAACCCTCTATGATCGCCGGCTTCTGCCGCTGCCGTCGGTACTGCGGCTGACGTCGACGCTCGTGATGAAGAGCATCTTTCAGGACCGGCCGCTTCCGTTGTGATCGTGACTTGACGTTAGCGTCAAGGAACCTCCTTTTTCACGCTGCTTGCACTCCTGGCTGGATTTGCGCGAACTGCGCATTGAGTACGACACAACCTCCCCGACGACCGGTCCGCAGCACCCCCTTCGCCCGGCGAGGCACTCCGCACGACCGGCAACGCATCAGGAACCGCACATGAATTCAGGCAAATCAACCAGACGCGGGCTGCCAGGCAAGCGCGAACTCGAAGCGATGTCGGCGTTCCGGTATGACCTGCGCAAGTTTCTGCGGGCGTCCGAAGAAATTGCCAACGCCGCGGGCATCACGACGCTCCAGTACCAGTTGCTGCTGCACGTATGCGGCTTTCCCGATCGCAACTGGGCGACCGTCGGCGAACTCGCGGAGCGGTTACAGGCGGCCCCGAATGGCACTGCAGCGCTCGTCTCGCGCTGCGAATCGGCCGGGCTCGTGACGCGCAAACCCGATCCCGCCGACCGGCGCCAGGTGCAGGTCCATCTCACGGCGAAGGGCGAGATGTTCCTGCTCGAACTCGCGGCCGAGCACAAGGCGGTCTATGGCGCGTTCGGCTGGGTGTTCGACGAGGCCGGCAGCTAGCCCTTCCCGCAGCGGATCTATTGGTCTGGCGCAGGGGTAAAGGCAATTTATGTCACAATGTGCCTTAAATGCCATTTTCTCCGGCCATCCATGCGATTTTCGAACATTTTTGATCGGCGCACGATTGTGCGAAGCCATCGGCGCTGGCGCTATTTCGGCGTCTTCTGGGCCGGCGCCATCGCGACAGGGCTCATCGCAGTCATGTACGCGCGGCTCATCGACTTCGGCTTCGACGTCTTTGTGAAGATGACCGCCCATAACGGGTGGTTGCCGCTTGTCATCACGCCGGCCATCGCCGCGTTCAGCGTCTGGGCCACGCGCCGCTGGTTTCCGGGTTCCGAGGGCAGCGGCATCCCGCAGGTCATCGCGACGTTGCACGATGTGCGCGGACTCGGCCCGCGCCTTCTTACGCTGCGCATCCTGATCGGCAAGATCGCCCTGTCGTTTCTCGCGATTCTCGGCGGATTCACGATTGGCCGCGAAGGGCCGACCATCCACGTGGGCGCGGCGCTCATGTACAGTCTGCGGCGCTTCTACCCGGCGCGCCTGCGCAGCATGTACGGCGTCGGCCTCGAATACAAGCTCGCGCTCGCGGGCGCGGCCGCCGGACTTTCCGCTGCGTTCAATGCGCCGCTCGCGGGCGTGGTCTTCGCCATCGAGGAACTCACCCGCAGCTTCGAGGCGAAAACCAGCGGCGTGATCATCACGGCCATCATCTTTGCGGGCGTCGTCTCACTCGCGCTGCAAGGCAACTATGTGTATTTCGGCACCATCGCCATCGGCGGCCATTTTCCCGATCTGCTCGCCGTCGCCGTCATTCTCGTCGGCGTGATCACCGGCCTCGCAGGCGGCGTGTTTTGCTGGCTGCTGCTCAACACCGAGCGATGGATGCCCGCACGCTTGTCCATTTTCCGAAAGGACAGACCCGTAGCGTTCGGCGCGCTGTGCGGTTTGTTCATCGCCGTGATCGGCGTGGCGAGCGGCGGCCACCTGTTCGGCAGCGGCTATTCGGAAGCGCGCGGCATGCTCGAAGGCCACTCGCAGCTCGGTGCCGCTTATCCTGTGCTGAAAATGGCCTCGATGGTGGGCTCGTACCTGCCGGGCACGCCGGGCGGCCTTTTTGCGCCGTCGCTGGCGATCGGCGCCGGCATTGGCAATGCACTGCACATGGTGTTCGGGCAGATGCAGCTGCCGATGCTGATCGCGCTCGGCATGGTCGGCTATCTGGCCGCCGTCACGCAGAGCCCGATCACGGCGTTCGTCATCGTCATCGAAATGATCGACGGGCACGCACTCGTGATCTCGTTGATGGCAACGGCGCTCGTGTCGAGCCAGGTCTCGAAGCTGTTCGCGCCGCCGCTGTATGAAGCCCTGGCGCATCGCTATCTGAAGCAGTGACGCACGCTGAGACGTCCGTTCGTGAGAACGGACGTCTACCCAAACCCCCGCCTCTCTTTGCTCGAGCCATCCGCGCTCGCCCGCCCCGGCCACCGAAAGCGCACTTCACATCGTGAAATTCAGCTTGAATTCCCGAAGCGGCGCCGTTTCGCTTTGTGAAAACATGTTCTACAGCGCAAAAATTGTTCGCTATCTCGTTGATAAATAACAAATAAATAACTCATATGTCTTATATAAGACTTTGCTGCGACGCATCAGGAAGCCCCTACAATTGAGCCATGCAGTTCGCTTCGACGTACGTGGCGGCACGCTGAACCCCATTCATTCAATCGCGCTTTGCTCTTCGGAGACTTAGGAGATACACATGGCTCAATATCAGGACGACATCAAGGCAGTGGCTGCTTTGAAGGAGAAACAAGGCAGCGCCTGGAATGCTATCAACCCCGAATCCGCCGCACGCATGCGGGCCCAGAACAAGTTCAAGACGGGCCTCGACATCGCGAAGTACACGGCGAAGATCATGCGCGCCGATATGGCTGCCTACGACGCCGATCCATCGAAGTACACGCAGTCGCTGGGTTGCTGGCACGGCTTCATTGGCCAGCAGAAGATGATCTCCATTAAGAAGCACTTCAACAGCACCGAGCGCCGCTACCTTTACCTGTCGGGCTGGATGGTGGCCGCGCTGCGCTCCGAGTTCGGCCCGCTGCCGGACCAGTCGATGCACGAGAAGACCTCCGTCAGCGCGCTGATCCGCGAGCTGTACACCTTCCTGCGCCAGGCCGACGCCCGTGAACTGGGCGGCCTGTTCCGCCAGCTGGACGCCGCTGTTGGCCCGGCCAAGGCGGCCATCCAGGAGAAGATCGACAACCACGTCACCCACGTCGTGCCGATCATCGCCGACATCGACGCGGGCTTCGGCAACGCGGAAGCCACCTACCTGCTGGCCAAGCAGTTCATCGAAGCGGGCGCATGCTGCATCCAGATCGAAAATCAGGTGTCCGACGAGAAGCAGTGCGGCCACCAGGACGGCAAGGTCACCGTGCCGCACGAGGACTTCCTGGCCAAGGTCCGCGCGATCCGCTACGCCTTCCTCGAACTGGGCGTGGACGACGGCATCATCGTGTGCCGCACCGACTCGCTGGGCGCCGGCCTGACCAAGCAGATTGCCGTGACCCACACGCCGGGCGACCTGGGCGACCAATACAATTCGTTCCTCGACTGCGACGAAATCGCGGCCGACGCGCTGGGCAACGGTGACGTCGTCATCAAGCGCGACGGCAAGCTGTTGCGTCCGAAGCGCCTGCCGAGCAACCTGTTCCAGTTCCGCGCCGGCACGGGCGAAGCACGCTGCGTCCTCGATTGCATCACCTCGCTGCAAAACGGTGCTGACCTGCTGTGGATCGAAACCGAAAAGCCGCATATCGCCCAGATCGCCGGCATGGTCAACGAGATTCGCAAGGTCATCCCGAACGCCAAGCTGGTGTACAACAACAGCCCGTCGTTCAACTGGACGCTGAACTTCCGCCAGCAGGCGTATGACGCGATGAAGGCCGCGGGCAAGGACGTGTCGGCATACGACCGCGCCCAGCTGATGAGCGTGGAGTACGACGAGAGCGAACTGGCGAAGGCCGCGGACGAAAAGATCCGCACCTTCCAGGCCGACGCGTCGCGCGAAGCCGGTATCTTCCATCACCTCATCACACTGCCGACGTATCACACCGCTGCGCTGTCGACCGACAACCTCGCCCGCGAATACTTCGGCGACCAGGGCATGCTGGGTTATGTCGCTGGCGTGCAGCGCAAGGAAATCCGTCAGGGCATCGCCTGCGTCAAGCACCAGAACATGTCCGGCTCGGATATCGGCGACGACCACAAGGACTATTTCAGCGGCGAAGCGGCGCTGAAGGCGGCGGGTAAAGACAACACGATGAATCAGTTCTGACACCTGTCATTCCCGACGTAAAAACGCCAACTCAATCGGGTTGGCGTTTTTTTATGCGTCGAGATCGCTCGCCGGGACCTCAGCCGCAGGAACGAAGAATGCGACTCCGGAGGGGGATTCAACCACCGGAGCGCACAATCATGTCCCATCGACTCAAAACAGGCGATCGCGTCACGTGGAACACCCCGGAAGGCATGACGACAGGCACGGTCGTCCGCCGGATCATCAGGGATACGGAACTGGAAGGCCACACTGTCGCCGCGTCGAAGGACGACCCGTATTACGAGGTCGAAAGCGAGAAAGACGGTCAGCACGCGGTGCAACCCGCCGACGGACTGGAAAAGGTGCACAAGCACTGACCTGCGCGGAATTACATAGTCGAATTCGTCGGCCAGTAGCTCGACCTCATTGAGGGACAGGCTCTCAGTATCCCTGATACAACTCGAAACGTTCTGTGCACGATGAGTCGGTAAACTTCTCGTGCGGGCATGCCGATGGCTTGCCGAAACGCACCTGCTGTTACCCTCATCACCCTTTCCCCGGCACCCGGCGGTACGCCCGCGCCGGGGA
This sequence comes from Paraburkholderia sp. BR10141, assembly GCF_056155635.1. Taxonomy (NCBI): domain Bacteria; kingdom Pseudomonadati; phylum Pseudomonadota; class Betaproteobacteria; order Burkholderiales; family Burkholderiaceae; genus Paraburkholderia; species Paraburkholderia sp. BR10141. The sequence goes on from NZ_JBMIQH010000003.1 coordinate 281,751, forward strand.
ATATGACCTGGAACGTATTGTGGACGACCGATTCGACCGGCGCGAACTGTTGCTGCACCTTGGAGATGTTCTGGAAGCGATGCGCAACGTCGGCGCGACTCAAGCCTTTTCGCCCGTTGCGCTCCTTGCTTCGCGCGAGCCTTCCTTGCAGGCGTTGCCCTTTCTGCAGCACATGTCGCCTCGCTTGCGCGCAAGAGATTTTCTTGAACGGGCCGCAAGCGCCTACGCGAGCTGGCCAAGGGCGCTTCTGGAGACCGAACTCGATCGCGCCGAGCTCGCCTCGACGGTGCAGCGCGAACTCTTCGCGGACGATCCGCTAGCTTGGGCATCGTACGCCGCCTACGTCAGGCAGAAGGTCAGCTGGTTCGGACTCGAACTCGATAAGTCGGCGCACGCCTCGACAGCGGTGAACGATGATGACGAGGAGAACGGCGGAACTTCACCTACGCCTGCGATGAAGACGGGCTGGCCATGGAAGCCGATCGAGTAAGCTACGCTCCCCCCCGCTTCGCTAATGTGATCGCCCGCGAGACCCAACCACCGAGGAGTTACCCATGCCGCTCGCTACCGCCACTGCCAGCCTTGCCGCCGACGCGCCCAACTACGTCGTCGCCATCGAGGCCGGCCGCCACCCGCTGACCGGCGACGAAGGCCCGCACGAAGGCGGCCAGGACCGCGGCCCCGCGCCATTTGCGTTCGTGCTGTCCGGGCTTGCCGCATGCACGGCCGCCACGCTGCGCATGTACATGCAGCGCAAGACCTGGCCGGCCGCCGCGATCGCCGTCGAGGTCAGCCTGCATGCGGATCACGACGGGACCCAGTACATCCGGCGCGGCGTCGCAGTCGACGGACCGCTTGGAGAAGCGCAGCGCGCGCGCCTGGCCGAAATTTGCGAAAAGACGCCCGTCACGCTCTTCATCAAGCGCGGCACGCGCATCGACACGACCTTGCGCATTGGATGAACGTCATGGATCGAACCGGCGACTTCATCGTACGCACCATGTCGACCGACGAGGTGGCACTGGCGGTCGAATGGGCAGCCGCTGAGGGCTGGAACCCCGGGTGGCACGACCCGCGCTGCTTCCGTGAAGCGGACCCGGACGGCTTCCTCGTCGGCGTTTTGCGCGGTGAGCCCGTCGCGAGCCTCTGTGCCGTTGCGTACGACGACAGCTTTGGCTTCATCGGCCTCTACATCGTGAAACCCGGATTTCGCGGCAAGGGCTTCGGCATGCGCATCTGGCAGCACGGCATGCGTTACCTGGGAGACCGTAACATCGGTCTCGATGGCGTCGTCGCCCAACAGGCGAACTACGGGAAGTCCGGATTCCGGCTCGCGTACCGCAACATCCGCTATCAGGGGCGCGTGAGCGGCATCGGGTGCGCGTGTGTCGTGCCAGCCGCCGACGTGCCGTTCGAGCAGTTGCTTGCCTACGATCGCGCCTGTTTTCCCGCGGGGCGCGAGCGTTTCCTCCGCGCCTGGATCGCCCAGCCGGATGCCGTTGCGCTCGCAACGGTCGAGGCGGGCCGCGTTGCCGGATACGGCGTCGTGCGTCGCTGCGAGGCGGGCTGCAAGATCGGGCCGCTCTTCGCCGACGATGCGGACGTCGCCACGGGCCTCTTTCGCGCGCTGGCGGCGAGCATGCCGGGCGAGGTCATCGTGCTCGACGTGCCGGAGACGAACCCTGCGGCCGTCGCGCTGGCAGAACGGCACGGTATGACGAGCGTCTTCGAAACCGCGCGGATGTACACGAAAAACGCGCCCGCGATTGCGATCGATCGCGTCTTCGGCGTGACGTCGTTCGAGCTGGGTTGACAGATCTAAAGCTCGAGCCGCTGAACATAGCCCGTGAGTTCGAGATAGCCGCGTCCCAGCGGTCTTCCTGCGGGTTTCGTCGCGGTTTTCTCAGCATCGGTGCTCGCCGCGTCCGCCTGAAACGCCGTCACCGCCCCCTCCCAATACACCGCGCCGGTGCTCGCGCGGCTGTCGAACTCCTGATCGTCCATGAGCGGCGCAAGCGTCAGATGCACGTCCTGCGCATCGACGCGCATCGCCACCGGATACTGTGCACCGGTATGCGGCGAACGCCACTGGCGCAGCGGCGTGAAGCGGATGCTATCGGGCGATAGCGTATGCGTGCTGCCATCGGCGGCGCGCAGCGTGCCGCCAGCCCAGAACTTGTGGCCTGCCTTGTCGCGAATCTGCAAAGCCATGAGTGCGCCGCCGTCATCGAAGTTGATGCCGATCCAGTCCCAGCCGACCGCGCCGTCTGCGAGCGGCGCCGACGACCATTCGTGATCGAGCCACGCCTGCCCTCGCACGTGCCCGGCATGGCCAGTCGATTGACCACCGCGCTTGAGCATGCCGTCGACTTGCAGCCACGGCACGCTGTAGTAGTAGCTCGCCTCGTCCGGCAGCGGGCCTTTGCGGCTGTACCCGCCCTGCCCGTTGACGAGCACCGGCTGCGTCGGCGCCAGAGTCAAGGCGAACGTGAAGTCGGGCGTAGCGACGTTCAGGCGGTAGCGGCCATCCGTGTTGCGCTCGATCGACCAGTCGTCGATGCGGACTGCCGTGTCCGTCTCGCTCGCTTGCGCGAGACCAAAGCCGCGGCGCGCAATCCGCTGGTCGTGCTGCAGCTTGCCCGCGTGCGGATCGCTCAGCGCCACGTTGGCGAACAGCAACTGATTCGGCGCGAAGCGGCTCGGATTCGCTTCGTCGAGCGCGGGGCGCGAGCGGAAGAATGTCGCTTCGAAGCCCAGCGATGCATCGGCAGCCGCGTCGGCGTCCGGTTGCAGCCAGCCGGTCACGTACCACCATTCGGTGCGGTAGCTCGAATGCGCGCCATAGTCGCGCGGGAACACGAGCGGCTGTCCGCTCGTCACCGCCGGAAAATCCGGCATGCGCGCCCATGCAACGCCTTGCGACAGCGCGGCGAGCGACGATAAGAGAAACGTGCGCCGTCTCATCGCGTCACCAATCGTCGCGCACAGCGCGCACCGCATCGACCGACATCGCGGCGCGCGAACTCAGGAGCGCCGTGAGCGCGGCGGCCACGACGACCGCCGAGGCCAGCGCCGCCAGCAATCCCCATGGCATATGCACACTCATCGTCCAGTGAAACGATTGCGGGTTGACGACATGCACGAGCACCATCGCGAGACTCAGGCCCAGCGTCAAGCCGGCAAGCACGCCGAGCAGCGCAACGAGCGCACCCTCCATCGCGAGCATGAGCCCGATCTGGCGACGCGTCACGCCGATATGCCGCAGCATGCCGAACTCGCGCGTGCGGGCGAGCGCTTGCGACCCGAAGCTCGCGCCGACGCCGAACAAGCCGATGATCACCGCCACCGCTTCCAGCAGATACGTCACGGCGAAGCTGCGGTCGAAGATCCGCAGGCTCGCCGCACGGATCTCGCCCGGCTGCGCGAACTCGAGACGCTGCCCGCCATGCACGCTCTCGCGCAAGCGTGCGATCGCTTGCGCCGGCGCCACGCCCGCGTCGAGCCACAAGGCGGCATCGCTCACGCGCGTGTCGCGGGTCAGCCGTCGATAGTCGCTCGCGTCGATCACGATGGCCCCGAACTGGCGTGCATAGTCGCGCCAGATGCCGGCCACCGTAAACGGCAAGCGCTGGCCCGCCAGCGGCAGCGTGATGCGTTGGCCTGTGTGCATCCCGTACAGATCGGCGGCCGCCTCGCTGATCCACACCGGCGGCGGCTCGCCCGCTTGCGGTACGCGAGGCGCAGTCGTCAGCGGCAGGCGCGCGGCGGGGTTGTGCGCATCGATGGGTCGCGCGAGCAGGCTCACGGGCGGCAGGCGAGCATCTAGCGAGATTTGCGTCGCGCGCAGAAACTCGGCGCGCGCGATACCGGGTGTCGCTGCGATGACTGCCTGATCGCCCGGCGAAAGGAATGCGCTGTCGCCGCCCGGCGAAGCGCGCAGATAGAGCGGCGCGGGCAGCAGCAACTGCAGCCAGTCGTCGACGGCGACGCGAAAGCTCGACACCATGATCGCCATCGCCGTCATCAGGCTGAAGCTCGTGACGATGCCCGCGAGCCCGATCGTCGCGCGGCCGGGGGCATTGGCGAGCTGCGCCAGCACGAGCTGCGGCAAGACATGATTCGAGCGCGGCAGCACGGCGAACACGGCGCGAGCGAGCGCCGGCATCGCCAGCACGCCGCCCAGCAACAACAGCGCGATGGACAGATAGCCGAACACCGGCAAGCCCGCCACGGGCGGCAATAACGCGGTGACGAGCCCGGCGGCGATCGCGAGCAGCGCCGCCGTGACGGTGCGCTTGGTACGCAGCCGGGCGGCCGGCGCTTCCTCGTCGCCCGCCTTCAGCGCCCGCGCGGGTCGCGCCCTCGCGGCTTCGAGCGCCGGCGCGAGACTGCCGAGCACCGACGCGGCCATCCCCAGCGCAAAGAATATTGCCGCCGGCATGGCATCGAAATGCACGCGCGGCTGCACGCCTTCGAAATAGCCGCCGCCCAGATCGCCGCCCGCATAGCGGAGCACGGCCGCCGCGAGCGCGAAGCCGATGGCGAGCCCCGCCGCCGCGCCGAGCACGCCGAGGATCGCGCCCTCGGTGACGACGAGCCACAGCACGCCACGCTGCGTCACGCCGATCGCGCGCAACAGCGCAAACTGCGCGCGACGCCGCAGTACGGCCAGGGCCTGCATCGTGAAGACGAGGAACGCCCCGGTGAACAGCGCAACGAGCGCGAGCACGTTGAGATTCGCGCGATACGCACGCGAGAGCATCGAGGTGCGCCGGGCGTTGTCACCCGGTGTGAAGGCGGCGACACCCGCGGGCAAGTGCGGCGCGAGCGAATGCGCGAACACTTCGGCATCGACGCCCGGCTTGAGCTTGATGTCGATGCGCTCGAGTGTGCCGAGCCGCTGCAGGCGCCATTGCGCGGCGCCGATGTCCATCACGCCGACACGCACCGCATCGCCCGAGGCCGGCAACACACCCGCGACGCGCAGGGCGACCGAAGCGAGCCCGACCTGCACCGTGAGCGAATCGCCAGGCTTGAGCGCGAGCCAGCTCAGCGCGGCTGGCGAAAGAAATACGGTGTCCGGGTCGAGCAGATCGAGCGTGCTGGCCTTCGTACCGTTCGTGCCATGCGTGCCATGCGTGCCATTCGTACGATCGGCCAGTTCCACGCGTCCGACGAGATTCGGCGTGACATACCCTGCGCGAAACACATCGACGCCGAGAAGTTTCAGCGACTCGTCGCGTCCCGCCACGCGCGCATCGACCTCCACCACCGGGCTGACCGCGGCGACCTCGGGCAAGCTGGCAATGCGCGGGTACAGCGCTTCATCGAAGCCCGCGCGCGGCCCGCGCAGCTCGATATCCGCATTGCCCATCAGCGAGTTGACAGTGGCCGACAGCTCGTTGAGCGCCGCGCGATTGATCAGCTGCACCGCGTAGCCCATCGCGACGCCCGCGGCAATCGCGAGAATGCCGATCAGCGTGCGCAGCGGATGCGCGCGCATTTCCCCGGCGATGAGCGCCGCGCCGACGCCGCCAGCAGGCGTGCGATCGCCCCGGCAACGCGATGCGGCAGCGTCGCGCGATGAACCCACGGCACCGAACCAGCGCATCGCCTACGCGCCGCCTGGGCCGGGCGAGTACGGCTCGAGCCCGGCGGGCGTGAGCCGCAGCACGCGGTCGGCGGCAGCCGCCACGGCGACCGAATGCGTCGCGAGCAGCACGCCCGCGCCGTTCTTTTGCGCCAGTTCGCGCAGCAGCGCGAGGATGCGCATCGCCGTGTCGTGATCGAGATTGCCGGTGGGCTCGTCGGCCAGCACGAGACGCGGCTGATGCACGAGCGCGCGCGCGATCGCTACCCGCTGCAACTCGCCGCCCGACAATTCACGCGGAAGCGCGCGCTCGCGCCCGCCGAGCCCGACTGCATGCAGCACGGACGAGACGCGCACCGGCACGTCTTTCGCCCGCATGCCGTTCAGGAGCAGCGGCAGCGCGATGTTCTGCGCCGCCGAGAGGTTCGGCAGCACATGGAAGGCCTGGAACACGAAGCCCATCTTCTGTCGGCGCTGCAGGGTGGCCGCGTCGTCGTCGAGTGCGCCGAGGTCGTGTCCGTCGAAGACGATCTGTCCCGCGTCCGGCCGGTCGAGACCGGCCGCGAGATTGAGCAGCGTCGATTTTCCGGCGCCCGATTCGCCCATGATGGCGACGCATTCACCCGAGCGCAATTCGAGATTCACGCCGCGCAGCACGTTGCGCGGCGTGGTGCCGTCATAGTGCTTCGATACGTTGGCGAGCGTCAGCATCATGTCGAACCTAACGCAGCGCCTGTCAGGCGGGCCCCATGTCCTGCCGCGGCGACGTCGCGGTCGTGCCCGGCCGGCGCAGCATCTTGTCGACCTCGCCCGCGTGCAGCTCCTCGACCTGGATCATCTGGCGCGCGTATTCTTCGAGCGCAACCGAGCGGTCTGCCACGAGCGAAAGCAGCTCGCGGTAAAGACCGAGCGCGATCTGTTCGGCCTCGAGCGATTCGCGCAGGATGGCCCCGATATCGAAGGTATGGGAATCGAGCAGCGGACCGATGGCGAGCGACGGATACGCGCCGAGCGTCGTGATCCATTCGCCGGCCTGCTGCGCATGCAGGAGCGACTCGTCCGCCTGCTGCCGCAGCCACGAGACGATCGGAATGCGGCCGAAGCCGAACACCAGGAACGAATAGTGCGTGTACCGCACAACGCCCGCCAGCTCGGATTCGAGGATCTTGTTCAGCACGGCGACGACGGGCTCCTTCTCGATCTCAGTCATGTTGCCTCCCATGCACGGCAAGTAAGCGGTGTGCAATGTTCATAACACCTCCGTCTCGCGGAAATCTCGCAGAAAGCGTGTGCAAGCGCACTGACGAATTCGATTGTTGCACTTATCGCGGTTCGCCGCTGCAATCGATCAAACGAGCCTCGAGCAGGCGCGCAAGCGCCAGGCCGCCTTCGCGCATGATCGAATCGTGATTCCAGCGGAATATCAACCGCACGAGGGGCGCGAATGCGAGCGCGCTCATCCACGCACTGGCCGTCCTGACATGCCAATCGTAGCGCACCATCGTGCGGCTGCCGTCGGCCGCGAAATGCCAGCGCCCCACGCCCTCCAGCGCGCCGCTGGCCTCTCCCTCGAGCGCGAGGAGCGGCGCGACGCGCGTGACGCGAACGTCGATGATCACGCGATAAGGCAGCACGCCTTTCCACGTGTAACGATGCACCGCCCCCAGCCCGTCGGTCTCGCCCGCCCGCAACTCGCGCACCGCTTCGACGTTCTTCCACCAGCTCGGCCAGTTCATCGAATCGTGGATCGCGTCCCATACCGGCTGCACCGGCGCCTCGATGCACCACGAGGTCGTCAGACGGAATTCCGCCATTGTTCGTTTCCTCCTTGTCTGCGCCAGGGCCGGGTGTGCGTTGCGCGATGCGAAGCCGTGCTCCAGAATGACCCATCTTCCACCTTCGAGTATAGGAGGGGCCAATGACGCTCACAGACCGGGATTTCGTGGCCGTCGCACAGGCACGCTTCGATGCGCTCGCAAACTACGAGGTCACGTTGAAATCGACATCGGCGCGAGCGGAAACGGTCGAGGTCCTCTATGGCTACCGAAAGCCCGGCTTCGTTCGGATGGACTTCATCCGGCCGCATGGCGGCGCGACGCTCACCTTCAACCCGGAATCGGGCAAGGTCAAGCTCTGGCCGTTCGGTATCGACACATTTCCGCAGCTCACGCTGGCTCCCGACAATCACATGATTCAGAGCCCGCAGGGTCATCGCGTCGACGAGTCCGATCTCGGCGCACTGCTAGCCAATGTCCGTGCGCTGCAAGAGCATGGCGACACCCAGGTCGTCGGCACCGAAGCGATCGGCACGCACGAGGCGGCGCACGTGATCGTGACGTGCCTGCCCGGACACTTCGTGAGCGGCGTGTTCCGCTATGAGTTATGGTTCGACTCGAGCCATGGTTTGCCCATCAAGGTCGTGAGCGAGGGCGAGTCATGCGAGCCGATCGAAACGGTGCTGATGGAAAACCTGCGCATCGACGTGCCGGATTCGCAGCTCAGGCCGTTCGGCTAGTCGCGCAAGCGATCACTGGCATTGGGGATGTCACTGAATCCTCAGGTTAATCAAGGCGTAAACATGACATCCTAAAATGCCTCAACCGCTTAGGATGCCAAATAACCAGCCAGCCCAAGCGTGCGCGACGAGCCAGCTACCGTCGGAAATATACGTCTGATCCCCCAATCGTTGCTAACGCAGTTAATCGCGATTCCCTCGACGGAACCTACCGTGAGCGGCCCGCTCGCCTGCGAACAGGAAGCGGTGTCGCTCTGCCCGAAAGGTATTCCCGTTCGCTGGATCGAAGGGACATGGCATGTTCAGAAACCTTATCGAGTTCGCAAGACAGGTGCGGCGCAGCGAAGACTTCAAGAATGCGCTCAATACGCCGGCCCGCCTGTCCCTGCATGCGAAGCAACGCCTCAACCGCGGCCACTTCGTCATAGAGATTCGCGCAAATTCCGGCTTCTTTTCCGTTATGCAGATCGTCCTTTGCATCCTCCTGTATTGCGACGAGAAGCGTCTGACGCCCGTTATCTCGGCGCGCGGTGGAAGCTATGGCGACGCGCAAGGCAAAATCGACTGGCTAGCCGAATACTTCGAAGACCTCGCACCGTCCGCCCTGCCGGATGCCGCGAGGGCTGGTTTGCGAACGTCGATCGTACGCGATCTCGGCGATCTGGGCTTTCGCCGTTACGAAGCCGGCCTCCGGCTGGAACGGGCGAGTGCGCTATTCCTGTCGAACTATCGGCCACGCGAATCGATCCGGCAGGAAGTCGCGCGCATCGGCGAGCGGCTCGATATCGGCGCCTCGACGCTGGGCGTCCATTTTCGTGGCACAGATAAAAAGTTCGAAGCCCATACGATCGACCGGAGTGCGTTTTGCCGCATGGTCGAGAAAACCCTTGCAGACGATCACCGGCTCACGAACATCTTCGTCTCCAGCGACGAGCAGGCGTTCCTCGACTTCTTCCGGAAGTGGGGCTTCACTGTGCCAGTCAACGTCGCGCCTGCCACGCTGCTCGCGAGCGGCGAGAAGCCCGTGCACTTCAGCGGACATTCCGGACTCGCAATTGGCCGCGAAGCACTCGTCGCGAGCCTGCTACTCGCAAACTGCGGCCATTTGATCAAGACGCCCTCCTATCTCTCGGGATGGTCGAAGATCTTCAATCCGTCGCTGCGGGTGAGGCTCGTCGTGCCTCCCCGCAACAACGCATTCTGGTTTCCCGATAGCCAGATCTGGACCGAACAGGCCAGGCGCGACCACGACCTGGTGATGCCTGAAATCGAAGACGCGCCTTTCGACTCGCCGTTCACGGCAACCGCGACGACGCCAAACGCGGGAGCCCTCCGCCGACCCATCGATCTTTGAAGACGTATCATCGAAGCCAGAACGCAGGGCGAGGGCAATTGCGAGCATCGTCATGAACTGGCTGGCCAATATCGTTCTCGTGCTGCATGCACTGGTCGTACTCTTCATCGTCGGCGGCTTGCTCGCGATCTGGGTGGACGCCTGGCTCGGGCGCGCCTGGGTACGCAACCGCGTGTTCCGTCTCACGCATCTGCTTGCGATCGGTGTCGTCGCCCTTCTTGCGGTCCTCGACCTCCCGTGTCCGCTCACGGTGCTCGAGGACTGGCTGCGTACCGGGCACGCCGGACCGCAGGGCTTCATCCAGTACTGGGTCAGCGACTTGCTGTACTACGACTTGCCCGGCTGGGTGTTCGCGACGGCCTATGCAGGATTCCTGCTGGTCGTGGCAGCCACCTGGTTTCGTGTCCCGCCGCGTTCGTGACGGCAATCGCGCATCGATCTTCAGCCCGTAACGACAGTGGCGGCACACCGCTTGCTCTCGCCCCCCAAACGCTAATTTCGGCGTCGACGCAAATCAACGCCTGCAAAATGGGGATGACGAACATGTCCAGCAAAAAGAGCCGCGACAAACTGCCGAAAGGGACAAAGCCGAAAGTTTCGAAAGGCGCAGGGCCGTCAAAGGCGCTGCCCAAGCCCCGCGAGCGAGCGGCCATCCTGACCGGACAGCGCCGCCTGAAAATGGCGCGCTCGCCTCATGCCTACGTGCGCGGCAATACGGCCCGCTTCTACGAATGGATCGTCGAGACGAACGGCGACTCGCTGCCACGCGGCCCGGCGATCTGGATTTGCGGCGATTGCCATACCGGCAACCTCGGCCCCGTCGCGAATCAGGAAGGCAAGGTCGAAGTCCATATCCGCGACCTCGATCAGACCGTGATCGGCAACCCCGCGCACGACCTCATCCGCCTTGGCCTCTCGCTGGCGACCGCGGCACGCGGCTCCTCGCTTTCCGGTCTCACCATCGTGCACATGATGGAGGCGCTCGCAGCGGGCTACGAATCGGCGTTCGGGCCAAAGCGCGCGAAGGTCCAGATGTCCGGGCGCCCCGAGCCCGTGCATCTGGCGATGAAAGCGGCCGTACGCCGCTCATGGCAGCATCTGGCCGAGGAGCGCATTGAGGATCTCGAACCCACCATTCCACTTGGCAAGCGCTTCTGGCCGCTCACGCGCGCCGAGCGCAGGGCAATCGACACGCTCTTTCGCGACGATGCCATCGCGAGTCTGCCCACGGGCCTGCGCGGCCGCAACGATGCCGGCAAGGTCGAGGTGATCGACGCGGCGTATTGGGTCAAGGGCTGCAGTTCGCTCGGCAGGCTTCGCTATGCAGTCCTGCTCGATGTCGACGGCGGCATGATCGATGGCGACGATCTGTGTCTCATGGACATCAAGGAGGGTGTGAAAGCCGCTGCACCGCGTTACGAAGACGCATCGATGCCGCGCGACAACGCCGAGCGCGTGGTGGAAGGCGCGCGCCATCTCTCGCCCTTTCTCGGCGAGCGCATGCGGGCGTCCCGCCTGCTCGATCGCGCCGTGGTGATTCGCGAATTGCTGCCGCAGGATCTCAAGCTCGAAATCGATGAGCTAGAGGAAAGCGAGGCGCGCAAGGTCGCTTTCTATCTCGCGGCGGTGGTCGGCAACGCGCACGCACGCCAGATGGACCCGCCGACACGGCGCAGCTGGCTCGCCGAACTCCGGCGCGCTCGCTCGAAGACGATCGATGCGCCCCTGTGGCTCTGGACAAGCATCGTGCAACTGGCGAGCAGCCACGAAGCCGGCTATCTCGAACATTGCCGCCGCTATGCCACCGGCGTGAATTGAGGCAGCCTCCCGACGCTCGACCTCGTCGTCCAGATGCTTCGCATCCCGACCATCGAATCTTGCCTCCACAGCGTATGCGAGTCGCATAATAGCGCTATCCGCACGCCTCGCGGCACGCACGCTCAAGCGCCTCATGCGCCGTCGGTTTGCTGACGTCCGGGTTCGCGTCGCCGCCATGGCATGGAGGTTTTCAAATGACTCAGGGCAGCTACGACATCGTGATCGCGGGCGGCGGTCTTGGCGGCGCAACGCTTGGCCGTGCACTCGCAGGCGCCGGCGTGCGCACGCTCATCGTCGAACGCGAGACGTCGTTCAGGGACCGCGTGCGCGGCGAGGGCATGATGCCCTGGGGTGTCGTCGAAGCCCGCGCGCTCGGCATCGATCGGCTGCTCCGTGATGACGGGGCGCACGTGGTTCCGTTCTGGAGGCGATACAGCGGACTGGTGCCAGCCGAATCGCGCAACCTCGCGGATACCACTCCCGGGCACACCCCGTGTCTGGACTTTTATCATCCGTCGATGCAGCGCACGCTGCTCGACGCGGCCGAGTCATCGGGGGCCATCGTGCTGCGCGGCGCCGAGGTCGTGCGCGTCGATCAGGGTGATGCGCCAGGCAAGCCGCCTGTGGCCGAGATTCGCACGGATGGCGGCACACATCGGGTAAAAGCCCGGCTCGTGGTGGGCGCGGACGGACGCAGGTCGACGGTGCGCAGAATCGCCGGCTTCACGCTCAACCAGGATCCCGGGCGGCTGATCGTGGCGGGTGTGCTCTACGAAGGGCTCGACACGCCGGAAGATTCGGTACACCACTTCCAGTGCCCAGCGCTGGGACAGGCCGCATTGGTTTTTCCCATCGGGCATCAGCGGTTCAGGACGTACTTCGTCTCATGGGTCGGGCAGCGCGCGCACCCCATCAGCGGCAGCGGGCATACCCGCGAGTTCCTCGACGCCTGTGTCGACACGGGCGTGCCGCGCGACTGGTTCGAACGCGCGAGTGTGGTTGGCCCGCTCGCGGCTTATCCCGGCGCGGACATCTGGGTCGAGCATCCCTGCAACGGCAGCGTGGTGCTGATCGGCGACGCGGCGGCGGCCAGCGACCCGTCATGGGGATGCGGGTTGTCGTTGACGCTGCGCGACGTCAGGGTGCTGCTCGACCGTCTGCTCGCAAACGACGACTGGGAAGCCGCCGCGCATGCGTATGCCTTCGAACACGACCGCTATTACGGCGCCCTGCACCGCGTACTGGACTGGCTCACCCAGCTGCTGTACGAACGCGGCGCGAGCGCTGACGAGCGCCGCGCCCGCATCCTGCCGTGTTTCGCCATGGAGCCCGATCGCGCGCCCGATCTGCCAGGGCTCGGCCCGGAGACGCCATCGGATGAAGAGGCTCGCCGACGGTTCTTCGTCGAGGATCGTTTTCTGCCTCCGGGCTGATCGCGCGGCGCATGTTCAACGCCACGGACGTGAGCGGCCTGGCACGCCTACGCGGCACTCTTCGCGATCGTCGCCTTCAGTGCTTCGATGACCGCCCGCACCTTGCCCGACGGATAGCTCGTCGGTGCAAACACGGCCTGCACATTCAAAGGTACGCCGGACCATTCGGGCAGCAAGCGCACGAGCGCGCCGGACGCAAGATCCGCGCGCGTCGAGAAGTCGGTCAGCGCGGCAAACCCGCCACCCGCGAGGACCGCCGCGCGCGCCGACGTCGCCGTATTCACGCTCAGCGCATTCGCGCAGCGCACCCGGCGCACGGCTTTGTCCTGGCTGGCGCGGCCCACCGCGGGCCGCCGGGCATCGCGCGTCAACTCGAGCGTCGACGGATGCCGCAGCACGCTCATCGCAATGTGTGGCAAAGACGCCAATGCGTTCAGCGACTTCGGCATGCCGTGGCGCTCAACGAACGCGGGGCTCGCGACCAGCCAACGCACGTAGCTTCCTAGCTTCACCGAGCGGTAGTTCGAGTCGGGCAGATTGCCCAGCCGCACAGCCAGATCGATCCCCTCGCCGATCAGGTCGACATAGTGATCGGCGCAAACCAGTTCGATGTCGAGTTCCGGATACACGTCACGCAGATCGACAAGCGCGGGCGCGACGATCTGCGCGCCGTAGTCGACAGGCGCGCTCACTCGCAGCGTGCCGCGAGGGGGCGAGGCTTCCTCCGAGACGGCCGCTAGTGCCTCTTCCGTCATCTGCAGGATGCGGCAACTGGCGTCGTAAAACGCCCGGCCTGTATCGGTCACGGATAGCTGCCGCGTGGTGCGCGTGATCAGGCTCGCGCCGATCTCGCGTTCGAGGCGCTGCATATGCGCACTGACCATCGTCTTGGCGATGCCGAGCCGCTCAGCCGCCGCCGTAAGCGATCCCGCTTCGACCACGGCGACGAACACCGCCAGCCGGTTCAGATTCACGTCGCGTACATCCGTCATCGGCGATTGTCCACTTTCGATAGAAAATGAATGCAAGCTTAGCAGTCTTCTCGCGCGCGCAGCCATTGTCTAATCTGAACACTCCCTGTCGCTTCATCCCGAAGCGCTTTCGTTGTGGAGAACAAGATGCCAACCGCCCGTCCCGCCACGCCGATTCGCCTGTATACGGCCTTGCTCTCCGGCCACGGACACCGCGTCCGGCTGTTCCTTTCGATGCTGGATGTGCCGTTCGAGATCGTGCCGGTGGATCTCGCCGCGGGCGAGCACCGTCAGCCCGAGTATTTGAAGCTGAACCCCTTCGGCCAGGTGCCGACCATCGTCGATGGCGATACGGTGTTGTTCGATTCGAACGCGATCCTCGTCTATCTGGCGAAGCGCTACGGCGAGCCGTCGTGGCTGCCGGACGATCCGCCTGGCGCGGCAGCCGTGCAACGCTGGTTGTCGCTCGCAGCCGGTCCGATCGCGTTCGGCCCGTGCGCCGCGCGTCTCGTCAACGTATTCAAGCGCGATCTCGATCTGGCGCACGCCCAGCAAATCGCGCAGACGCTGCTGCCGTTGCTCGATGCCGAACTCGCGCACAAGCCGTTCGCCGCGGGCGATCACGTGACGATCGCCGATATCGCCGCGCATACCTACATTGCGCATGCACCTGAAGGCGGCGTGTCGCTGGAGCCGTATCCTCATCTGCGCGCATGGCTCGAGCGCGTCGACGCGTTGCCGGGCTTTGTGCCGATGCCATCGACGAAAGCGGGCCTGCTCGCCGCCTGAACGAAACTCGCACGCCGTCACCCCGAGGCCGTCATGACCGCTCTCCCCGACCTGAATCCGTACCGCGCTGCGGGGCCGTTTCACGACGGCGAGCGCGAGGCGCAATTGCGCGCGGGCGTAGCCGACGTCGCACTCGAAAACGGCTCGCGCGGCATCCGCGATTACATGCCGGACCAGCATCGCGCGTTCTTCGCGATGCTGCCGTTCATGGTGTTCGGCGGCGTCGATGCAGCCGGTCAGCCGTGGGCGACGCTGCGTGCGAACACGGCGGGCTTCGTGTCGACGCCGGACAGCCGCACGCTGCGCATCGACGGCGGCGCGCTGCCAGGCGATCCGCTCGAAGGGAGCTGGGTGCCGGGCGCGCGTATCGGCGGGCTCGGCATCCAGCCGCACACACGGCGGCGCAACCGCGTGAATGGCGTGATCGAAGCGGTCGATGGCGGCGTAGTGACGCTCGCCGTCGAGCAGAGTTTCGGCAACTGCGCGAAGTACATCAATGGACGGGAACCGGCTTTCGTCGGCAATGCGCCGGCACACGCCACAGTCGAACATGCGCAGGCACTCTCGGAAGAAGACCGTGCACTGATCGCGCGCGCGGACGTATTTTTCATCGCCACCGCCAACCTCGACGATGCAGCGGGAGCGGCGGGCGGCGCCGACGTGTCGCATCGCGGCGGCATGCCGGGCTTCGTGCGGATCGACGACGCGAGCACGCTGACCGCGCCCGACTTCAGCGGCAACAAGTTTTTCAACACGATCGGCAACCTGCTGCACGATCCGCGCGCGGGCTTGCTGTTCGTCGACTTTGCACGTGGGGATCTGTTGTATCTGGCCGTACGCGCCGAGGTGATCTGGGACGGCCCCGAGATCGCGCTATTCCCGCTGGCACAGCGGCTGGTGCGGTTTCACGTGGCAGAGGTGCGCCGCGTGCGGGAAGCCTTGCCGTTGCGATGGTCGGCGGTCGACTATGCGCCGCAGTTCGCGCAGGCTGCAACAGAATCCTCGCCAGCGGCTGCGCCGAAGAAAACCGACGCGCGCACGTGGCGCACGCTGCGCGTGGCCGAGGTACGCGACGAATCCCAGACGATCCGCTCGTTCCACTTCGAAGCAATCGACGGCGAGCCACTCGCGCCGTTCGAAGCTGGGCAGTACCTTCCGCTGCGCGTCGTCATGCCCGGAGCGGACAAGCCGCTCATGCGCACCTATACGCTCTCCGCTGCGCACGACGCCGCACGTCCGGCGCGCTACCGGATCAGCGTGAAACGCGAAGGCGCGGTGTCGCGCTGGCTGCATGAGCACGCACGCATGGGCTCGCTGATCGACACGCTGGCGCCGCGCGGCTCGTTCACGCTCGATGCACGCAGCCCGCGCGCGATCGTGCTGGCGGCGGCAGGCATTGGCATTACGCCGATGCTCGCGATGCTCGACGCGGCACTCACGCTCGAGCCTCAACGCCGCATCCACGTGTTCCACGGGACGCGCGGCGAGCACGAAAGGCCGTTCGCAGCGGTGCTGCGGAAGATCGAACGCGCGCATCCGAACGTCTCGGTGCATCTGTACGACAGCGCCGCGCCACACGACTCGCCCGACGGCGACCGGCTCGCGGGCCGCGTGAACATTGATGCGCTGCGTCGCTTCCTGCCGTTCGACGACTACGACTTCTATCTGTGCGGCCCCGAAGCGTTCATGCGCGATCTGTACGACGGGCTGCGCGCACTGAATATTGCGGACGAGCGGATCCGTTTCGAGGCGTTCGGGCCATCGAGCCTGAAGCGTGCGCCCGATCACGCTGCCGTTGCGAGCGAGGCAACGCCAGCCAGACCGGTGACCTTCGCCCGCACGGCGAAA
The DNA here is from genome assembly GCF_056155635.1 of Paraburkholderia sp. BR10141. Lineage (NCBI taxonomy): Bacteria > Pseudomonadati > Pseudomonadota > Betaproteobacteria > Burkholderiales > Burkholderiaceae > Paraburkholderia > Paraburkholderia sp. BR10141. Next base: position 298,069 of record NZ_JBMIQH010000003.1, read on the forward strand.
ACGGTGCGATGGCAGCCGCAGCAGGGCTCGCTGCTCGAAACCGCAGAGCGCTGCGGTACCGACGCGGTGTCCAGCTGCCGCTCGGGCATGTGCGGGACCTGCGCCACGCGCGTACTCGATGGCAGCGTGGAATACGACGAACCGCCGGAGTTCGACGCCGAGCCTGGGTTCGCGCTGATCTGCGTCGGGCATCCAGCGGCGGGCGGCGTGACGCTCGATCTCTAGCCGCCTTGCTTGCTGCATGCGTGTCCAGCGTCAGCTCGGCGCGCGCAGAAATCGCACGACTTCGTCGTTGAATCTCTCGGGAAACTCGATGTTGGAGAGGTGCACCGCCGGGAGCATCAGCAGCCTCGCGCCCGCAATCGTCTTCGCCATTTGCACGCTGTCACTCGCTGCCGTCACCGTATCGTGCTCTCCCGCAATCACCAGTGTCGGCCGTGCGATGCCCGCAAGCGACTCCCGCATATCCGCTTCCTGCACGGCGCCCCACGAACCGGCGAGCCCATGCCGGTTCGTCGTGGTCAACATCGCACGGAACGCGTCGACCACCGGATCTGCTGCCTCGAGCATGTGCGCCGGGAACCAGTTGCGCAGGAAGGTTTCGGCGGTGTCGATCATGTCATCGGCCTGCAGGACCGCCGCAATCGGTGCATCCCACCTGGCCGCCGGCCCGAGCCATGGCGCAGTATTGCTCAGCACCAGCCTGTCGATCCGGTCCGGCGCATGCACGCCCAGCCATTGGCCGACAATTCCGCCCAGCGAGAGTCCAAGAAAATGCGCGCGCGCCAGGTCGAGCGCGTCCATCAGTTCGAGGACGTCCTGCCCCAGACGCGCGAGCGGATACGGCCCCGCGGGAACGCTCGACGCGCCGTGCCCGCGCGCATCGTAGCGCAGCACGCGAAAGTGCTGCGTCAATGCGGAGATCTGCCCGTCCCACATGCGCAGCGTGGTGCCGATCGAGTTCGACAGCACGATTGTGGGATTGTCGTCGCGACCGTCGAGCCGATACGCGATACGCGCGCCGTCGGTCGTCGTGAGGAAGGAAAAGCGCGCCATGACATCTCCTGCAAAGAAGGCGCTGTCGGGCGCGGCGCCGTTCGCCGAACACCTTGTGCAACGCCAGTTGGCAGGCCGAGTATGGGTCGATCAGAATTCAAATAAAATTACAAAGATTGGACAAAAATTGTCATATAAATCGACATGGCAGATTTCACGCTTCACGACGTGCAATGCTTCGACGCCGTCATCCGGACCGGGAGCTTCCAGGCTGCCGCGAGCGCACTCCATCGATCCCATCCTGCCGTCTTTGCTGCGGTGGCTCGGCTCGAAAGCCAAACGGGGCTCGCCTTGCTCGACCGCAGTGGCTATCGCGTGAAACTGAGCGCCATGGGCCGTTCGTTTTATGAGCGCATGCAGCCACTCCTGAGCGAAGCGGAAGGCTTGCGTCAGCACGCAGCGCAACTGGCCGGCGGTGAAGAAAGCGAACTGAACGTGGTTCTTGGCGATCTGTGTCCGCGCCCGGTTGCGCTGAATCTGCTCGCGCGCTTTTTCGTCACGTGTCCGCGCACACGGCTGAATCTGCATTTCGAATCGGTCGGCGGGCCCGTAGAGCGGCTAAAGGCCGGCCAAGCCGATCTGATCCTGCATCGAGTCGATACGACCGACCTGTCACTGGAGTGGCTCGTGCTCGGCAAAGTGCGCCTGGTTCCGGTGGCGGCGCCTGGCCTGCTACCGGCGCATCAAACCGGGACGCTGCGTGCGAAGCACTTGCGCGACTACGCGCAATGCGTGATGCGCGACTCCGCCCAGCAGCCCGGCGACTCGAACTTTCTGGTCGTCGAGGGTGCGAGGCAGATCACGGTGCCCGACCAGGGCATGAAAAAGGACGTCATCATGCAGGCCCTCGCGTGGGGGCATCTGCCGGACTTCCTGATCGAAGCGGAGCTGCGTAGTGGCGCCTTGAAATCCCTTGCGAGCCGGTCGCTCCCGGGACATACGGAAACGCTGGTTGCAGCGAGGCGCCGCGACGTCTCGCATGGCCCGGTTGCACAGCGATTGTGGGCCTGCCTGCAGGCGAACGCGCCGATGATCTAGTCAGGCGACACGCCACCTGCGCCGGTGCATCAAGACGTTCTGGCCATCTTGCTTCGCAGTTGGCCAGCCGAAAGCCACAGGGCAGAGATCAGAAAGTAGACGGCGCCGACCGCTGCATAGCCCGCCACCTTCTCGATCGCAGAGGCCATCGGCGCACCGCCCTGCACGATGAAAAACACCCCGGCCAAAGCCGATTGAGCACCGCTAAGTATCATCGCCCATTGCGCACCGAAGCGCTTCCAGCGACGCACGGCGGTGCCGAGCTGAAGCAGCCCGGACAGGATGGCCCACACGCCAAACACGCCCAGCACGCCCAGCACGCCATGCGCGCCCAGCTTCAACGCCACGATCACGGCGACCGTCGTCAAGATACTGATGCCGACGTTGACGACTTGCGTACGGTTTTCATCCGCCCCGCCGCTGCGCGACATGTCGAGGTAGTTGGCCAGGGCATCCCATGCCGGATAGACGACGAGCAGTGCAGCGATTCTGGCCGGCGAATGCTGCGCGAGTGAGAAAGCCAGTGCGACCCAGGCCGCGGAAAACGCGGTCCGCACAAAGTAATACTGCCTGAGCCAGCTCTCTTCGCGAGTGAGCGTGATATCTGAGTGTCGATCAGCCATGGCAACTCCTGAACAGTTCGTGACAACGGTGCAAAGGATCGCACTCGCCTCACTTCCGCGGCATCGGTCGAATGACCGACCCTCGCGGGGTCGAATGGCGTTGTGACGTATAGTGATCGAACGCCTGACGTGCGCTCTGCCTCCCATGCCGATGACCGACGACAAAGCTGGCCTTTTCCCGCTGCGCGTGTTCGATGCCGTGAAAGCCCTCGCCTTCATCGGCGATCTGAGCATGGGCCAGCCCACCGATCATTCGCCGCGCACCGCATGGCTCGCGGCTCGCCTCGCGCAAGCCGCCCGGCTCGACGCGTCGACGATCGATACCGTGCGGGAGACGTCGCTGTTGCGCTGGTCGGGTTGCACGGCAAATGCGGCGGGCTTCGCCGACGTTTTCGGCGACGACATCCAAAGCCGCGTCTCGATGCTCGACGGCCGCACAGACTGGTTCGCGCCACTTGAATCGCGTGGCGGTGCCGCCGCGGTGCTCACGCCGCTCGCGCAGACGCACTGCGAAGTGGCGGGCGAAGTGGCGCGCATGCTGGGTCTCCCCCTCGCAACCGAAACGGCGTTGCGTCATATCTTCGAAATGTGGGATGGCAGCGGTGTGCCTGCGCATCTTGCACGCGACGCCGTGCCGGTGCCCGTGTTCGTCGTCGCGCTTGCCGGAGATCTGGAGATTTTCAGTCGCACGTATGGTGTCGAGCAGGCGCTCGGTCTCATTGCGCAACGCGCCGACACGCGCTATCCACTGCGGCTGGTCGAGACCGCGCAGCGCGGTGCGCCCGTTTGGCTCGCGGAACTGGAACGTGCGTCGGCCGCCGATCTCGACGCCGCGTTGACGACATCGCGTATGCAGCAGGCAACGTCGGCGGAACTGATCGCCGACGTCATCGACCTCAAACTGCCCTGGATGACCGGCTTCTCGCGCGCGGTCGCGGCGACGGCCGCCCGCTGTTGCGAACGTCTCACGACGGACAAGGCCGCGCACGAACGCGTCTATCGCGCAGGATTGATTCACGGAATTGGTCGGGCGGCGGTGCCCAACGGCATCTGGAATCTGAGCGCACGTTTGCCCGAAAGCGCCTGGGAGAAAGTGCGCCTCGTGCCTTACTGGACGTCGCGCGCAGGCAGGCAAGCCGGCGCGCTCGGCGACGCGGCCGAACTCGCATCGTATGCCTATGAGCGGCTGGACGGCTCGGGTTATTTTCGCGGCGCACGCGGCGAGGCCATGACGCTGGAGGCGCGCGTACTGGCTGCGTCGGTCGCGTGGGTCGCGTTGCGCTCGGCGCGTCCGTGGCGAGCCGCGCTCTCCGACGCCGCCGCCGCGCAACAGCTGCGCGACGAGGTCATGAGCGGCCGCCTGAGCGGCGAAGCGGTCAATGCGCTGCTGGCCGAAGGTGCGGTTGCGGTCAGGCGCCCCGCGAGCCCCACGGCGCAGCGCGCGCCTCTCACGCCGCGCGAAATCGACGTGCTGCGTGCCATCTCGCGCGGCGCGAGCAACAAGGAAGCCGCGCGAGAACTGGCGCTGAGTCCGAGCACTGTGCGCACGCATGTCGAAAGCGTGTTTCGCAAGTTCGCGTGCTCCACCCGCGCGGCGGCGACACTCAAGGCATCGGCAATGGGCCTGCTTTAGCGACCATCCCGATGCATTCTGGAAGAGAACGCCGCGCGTTGCCGGGTCCGGTTTCAGCCACGCGTTGCGGCTAGTGCAAATTAACAGCGTCTTTATCACTGATTGTTTGGTGGTCTCTCACGCTACCCAACTTGTTTGATCTCCTCTGCTCCCCCGAATCAGGCATGACTCAGTCTATTTCGCGTCCCCCGGCTCTGGCCGCGAACCGATCCAGCAAACACTGCAGCCGACGCTCCTGAATGTGCAGAATCCCCGGTGTGGAACGGAGCTCGAGCACGCGGGAGTGCCAATAGCTCGCGCTGAATATCGCCATCGCCTTGTCCGCGCTGATCGCGCTTTCGAGGTGCGCAATCGCCGTGTCGAGCGTGTGGACAGTGTAGGGACTCTGCGGCCGCCTTTCTGTCTCTGGCTTTATCTGAATCGTTTTCTCGCGCCCTGCCCGCTTGCCTCCCGCCTGGCTATCGCACTCCTGCGCAAGCAGGGACTGCAGGCGCTGCTCATCGAGCCCGTCATACCGGATGGAGTTGTCTCGCATCGCACCGTCTCCTCGTCGACGATCGCTCACCAATTACCGTCGAGCCTGTTCCGACGCTCGCTGACGATGACCGTCGGGCCCGGATTGTCGTGATTAACCAGGGTTGCATCAGTGCAAACGGTGCGGGCCGCTTTGGCGCCACGGCGGTGGCGTGCGACCGACTCCAGCAGGCTCAACGTGATGCAGAAACTGCGGTCGATCTGCTCCGTCCAGCACTTCTGGTCATAGGCGGCCAGGGCCTGCACGAAGACGTCGTAGATCTGGTCGGGAAAAGTCACACCGCTCGACTCGATGCGGACCATGAGCGCCCTTGCCCGAAGCAGCTCGGCCAGGATCGTCGCGTCCGGCTGGGTCGCCGGTTCAGGCTCCGGCTTGCAAGGGCGTACGCGGGTTTCGTCGTCCGACGCAAAGCGGAAAATATTCAACAGGCTTTTGAAGTCGGGATGCGGCGTATGCATGATGGTGTCCCTCATCGTCCGAACTGCAGCGACTCCATCGTGCGCGTGCCGGGATTCTGGCAAAACCGGCCATGGCGGGGGAAAAGCGCCTCCAGAAGGCGGCCCCACGAGCGTCCCCCGCTTTGGGGGGATCGCAACCTGCAGGATTACGGGTACATTGGGGACGACTAGAGAGGCGCTCGATGGACAACCTGTATTTCCGGCACGTACTGCTCGTCGAAGACGAGGGCTTGACGCGTATTGCGATGAAGAGCCTGATCCTGACTTCGGAGCCGACGCTCGACATCGACGAGGCCGGCTCGTACGACGCTGCTATCGAACGGCTGCAGAACAAGGCTTACGACCTGGTTTTTCTCGACTACCAGATCGGCGACAATCACACCGGACTTGATTTGCTGCGCTGGCTGCAGGAGAACGAGCGCGCGGCGCATGTGGTCATGCTGTCCGCGCAGGACGACCGCGAAACCGTGCTGGACTGCATCAAGAATGGCGCCGGCGGCTTCATCTCGAAGGCCAGCGAGGAAGGCGGCGCGGTGTTCCGGGAAGCCCTGCAGACCATCCTGAACGGACGGGTCTATCTGCCCAACAGTGTGCTCGGCAAGGGCGGCCATACCCCGCAGTCCCCGGGGCCGAGCAAGGCCATTCCGATCGATTCGCTGAACCTGCCGCCGCGTCTCGCGCAAACCCTGGGTTTTCTGCTGCAGGGCATGTCGAACAAGGCCATCGCGCGAAAGATGAATATCTCGGAGAACACCGCGAAGGAGTACATCAGCGACTTGCTGAGCCGGTTCAACGTGTCGCGGCGCACGTTCCTGATTGTCGAAATGGCACGCCGCGGCATCGAGATTCCCACCGTTGCGCACGCCCCGGCGGTCTAGGTCGCCCGGGCCGATGCCTCCGTCAATTCGAGCATGCGCGCAATCAGCAGGTCGGGAGCCAATGGCTTGCTGAGCACGCAGCGCTCCGGCAACACGCCCTGCGTGCTTGCCACGGCTTCCCCCGTCACCACGAGACACGGCACGGGCCGCGCAACGTGCTCGCCGAGGAGCCGGATGACGTCGTGTGCGGTCGAATTCTCCGGCAACCGGTAGTCGCTGATCACCAGGTCAGGGACGCGCTCGATCGACTGCAACAGTTCGTCGAGTTCGGCTACGGAACGCACCGAATCGGACAACACCCCCCATCGCGCAAACAGCGCCTCCATCGACGCGCGCACGAGGCTGTCGTCCTCGACCAGCAACACGTAGAGACCACGAAGCGACGACGGTGACAGCGACGAGGCCGCATCGGCGGGCGATATCGCGGCATCCTCATGCGCGAATGGATCCGCCACCGGCATGCGCACCGAGAAGCGCGACCCGTGACCCTCGATCGACTTGAGTTCGAGACGATGTCCCTCGAGCAGGGACACCACTGCATTCACGATCGACAAACCGAGCCCGAGCCCTTTCTCGCGGTCCCGCTCCGGATTGCCGAGCTGGACGAACGGCTGGAAAATCGCGTCCCAATGCTCCGACGCGATACCGATGCCGTTATCCAGCACATCGAGGCGAACATAATTAGGCATACGGACCAAACCCACGAGCACCGTGGAGCGCCCCGCTTTCGCGGGATCCGAATATTTGATGCCGTTCGCAATGAGGTTGCTCAGCACGCGGGGAATCCAGTCGGCGTCGGTGCGTACCCATGCGGGCTTTTGCAGCGCCTTGGCATAGCGCAGCACGACGCCGCGGCTCGCCGCGAACGACGCGAGCTGCCCGACCGTCTCCTCGGTCACGCGGCTGAGGTCGACGCTCGTATAGGTCGGGTTGACGTGCCCCGATTCGAGCTTCGACAAGTCGAGCACCGCGTTGAAAAGACGCGCCGTCAATACCGACGCCTTGCGCGCTTCGCCGATCAGCTTGCCCGATGCTTCGATGTCGCGCGCTTCCAGCGCTTCGTCTGCCGCCGCAAGAAACAGGTTCAGCGCATGCATGGGCTGGCGCAGGTCGTGCGCGGCCGCGGCCAGAAAGCGCGACTTCGCCCGGCTCGCCTGCTCTGCCGCTTCGCGCTGCTGCTCGCGCAAGGCGATCAGGGCTTCCGACTTGGTCTGCTGGTCGCGCCGTGCGCGCTCGAGGTCATGATGCTTTTGCGCGAGTTCGGCGTTGGCGCTCTGCAGCGCAGCGTTGCTCTGCGCAAGTGCCTGGACGGCAACATACCGGTCGCGCACGTGCCGCTCGGCATTCACGTTGACGCTGTGCCCGAGCACGGCGACGTTCAACAGATAGAACATGCCCGCGGCGAAGTTGTCCGGCTCGACCGCCTGAGTGACCAGTTGCGCCATCACGATCACGGCGATCACGCATGCGGTCAGCATGAGCGTCGCCTTGGCCCGCAGGCGCAGAAAGCCGAACAGATAAAAGAGAATTAAATAGAAGCCGACAAAAAAATGGGTGAAATTGAATGGGCGTGGAGCAAGGACGGTTTGCATCAACAGGCAAAAGCACATGAACGCCAGGCCCGAAAGCAGGATCCAGTGCGCAACCTTGTCTCGATGAAATTCGAGCCTGAAAGCCAGCACGATGCCGACGCTCGCGCCAATCGCACCGGCGCAACGGAACGCGAAAACCTCCGGGAAGTACGGCCGGAACACCGGACTGGTCTGCGCAAGGCTGATTTCCCAAAAGCCGAAGCACACCCAGATCAGCGTTCCGAGCACCAGCGCCGCACGGCGAAAGTCGGCGAAGCGCCGGCCATACTCCTCCGTAAATTCGCGTTCGACCTGTGGATCCTCGAACCGGCCGGGCCAGCACAGCATATCGACCAGCCATGCGCGAACCGCGCTGGGCGCATGCGAGCGTTTGAGGAATGCCGATTCGGTCGCCGATTGAAACCTGAATATGCTCATCGCATCTCGCCGGTATGCTCGCTGGCTGACGAAGCAGGAAGCACGTCTCGTGCTTAGGCGTGCCAATCCATTCTAGTCGGTCACAGACTGCCCTGCCGCTTCCCCGCTGGAAGCGAGGATATCTTACGCCAGCGGACCACAAGAGATGTCATATAACATGGTGTTCGGCGCGCGACGATCCGGTATCGCGGCGGATCACTTCAGGCTGCCCAGATACTTCGCATTCCTTCGGAATTTCTCCGAAACACTCTGTGCCGAACCGAGGCGTTCCTTCACTGTGCGAAGTGGCCGGCCGTCTCTCCCAATCCACGCACTAATCTATTTCCTGTTTTGATCAGCATTCGTCGTATGTTTCCTTCGCAACGAACCTAATACCATGATTAGGCTGAAAAAATCGGCATACGCGAAGTCGAACCAATCACACGAAAATGACGCCGGGATGGCCAATAAACTTTCAATTTCCTTTTTATTTAACGAAACTGAAACGGTGTTTTATCGCCATCAATGCGATCGTGTCATGTTTTCCATCTAACATCTGTCGCGACGTTTTCACGCAGCCTAGCCTGGAGAACAGTATGGATCTGGCAAGAATCCGCCGCGATGCATTCGCGATGCCCATGCACAACCCCGCGTATCCGCGGCCGCCGTTTCGCTTCGTCAACCGCGAATATTTCATCATCACGTACGAGACCGATCCCGATGCGCTGCGCGCCATCGTGCCGGAGCCGCTCAAGCCGGAAAACAATCTCGTTCATTACGAATTCATCCGCATGCCCGACTCGTCGGGATTTGGCGATTACACGGAAAGCGGCCAGGTGATTTCCGTACGCGACCCGCAAGGCCGCCTCGCGAATTACACGCATTCGATGTATCTCGACGACGAAGGCCCGATTGCCGGCGGTCGTGAAATCTGGGGCTTCCCGAAGAAACTCGCGCGCCCCGTGCTCGCCGTCGATGGCAACGACACGCTGCTCGGCACGCTCGATTACGGCACGCAGCGCATCGCGACCGGCACGATGGGCTACAAGCACCACGTGCTCAACAGCGAAGACGAGCGCCGCAAGCTCGCCGACACGCCCAACTATCTCCTCAAGATCATTCCGCATGTGGACGGCACGGCGCGCATCTGCGAACTCGTGCGCTTCTATCTGCGCGACGTGACGGTGCGCGGCGCATGGAGCGGCCCGGCCGCGATCGAACTACATCCGCACGCGCTCGCTCCCGTTGCCGATCTGCCGGTGCGCCGCGTGGTGGGTGCACGCCACGTCATTGCGGATCTCACGCTCGATATCGGCGAGGTCGCCTTCGACTATCTCGCCGCGACGTCGAGCCAGGACGCCGCCCTGGGCGAACCCGAAGTCGAGCTCGCCTGATCTGTTTTCTATCGCTTTTTAGTAAGGAATACATATGTCGTTGAAAGACAAGGTTGCAGTCATCACGGGCGCCGCAAGCGGGATTGGCGAACATTGCGCGCGCACGTTCGCGAGCCAGGGTGCGGCGGTCGTGATCGCCGACCTCAATCTCGCGAACGCCGGCAAGGTGGCGGACAGCATCGTGGCAGCGGGCGGCAAGGCCCTCGCCGTGGCGATGGATGTCACCAACGAAGAAGCCGTGAATGCCGGGATCGACGAAGCAGCGAAAGCCTTCGGCGGGATCGACGTGCTCGTGTCGAACGCGGGCATCCAGATCATCAGCCCGGTAGACGAGTTCCCGTTTGCCGACTGGAAGAAGATGCTCGCGATCCATCTCGACGGCGCGTTTCTCACCACCAAGGCCGCGCTCAAGCATATGTACGGCAGCGGCAAAGGCGGCTCGATCGTCTACATGGGTTCGGTGCACTCGCACGAGGCGTCGAAGCTCAAGGCGGCCTATGTCACGGCGAAGCATGGTTTGCTCGGCCTTGCCCGCGTCGTGGCGAAGGAAGGCGGTCCGCGCGGCGTGCGCGCCAACGTCGTATGCCCGGGTTTCGTGCGTACGCCGCTCGTCGACAAGCAAATTCCCGAGCAGGCCAGGGCGCTCGGCATTTCGGAAGCGGACGTCGTCAAGAACGTGATGCTCAAGGACACCGTGGACGGCGAGTTCACCTCGCTCGACGACGTGGCCAACACGGTCGCGTTCCTCGCGGGCTTCGGGTCGCAGGCGCTGACGGGCCAGTCGGTGCTCGTCACGCACGGCTGGTCGATGCACTGAACAACCAACGAAAAAAGGGAGAACGTATGCGCAGCAGCAATCTAACCGCCCGCAGGGAGCGCAAGCCGTTTGAGCTGCCGCGCTACGACGAAATCGCCCTTGTTTTGCAGGGCGGCGGCGCGCTCGGGTCCTATCAGGCCGGCGTGTTCGAAGGGCTCGCGCAGGCCGGCGTCGAACCGCATCGCATTGCGGGCGTGTCGATCGGCGCGCTCAACACGGCGATTATTGCGGGCAACGAACCCGCGCGGCGCGTCGAAGCGCTGCGTGGGTTCTGGGAGTCGATCTGCCATCCGCTCGACTGGTTCGGCAACCTCGGCGCGCTCGCCATGCCGATGTTCAGCCAGCAGGATTTTTCGCGCCGCTGGGCCAGCATGTGGGCCGCGGGTCGCGCGATCACTGAAGGCCAGCCCGGCTTTTTCGCACCGCGCCGCCCGCTGCCCGTCGCGGGCTGGCAAAAGGCGACGCCGAATGCGGTGAGCTACTACGACACGGCCGCACTGAAGTCGACGCTGCAACGCTTCGCCGATTTCGACCGTATCAACGACGGCCCGACCCGCGTGTCCGTGGGCGCGGTGAACGTGCGCAGCGGCAATCTCGTCTATTTCGACAACGCCAAAATGCGGCTCGAGCCGGAGCACTTCATGGCATCGGGCGCGCTGCCGCCGGGTTTTCCGGCCGTGGAAATCGACGGCGAGTATTACTGGGACGGCGGCCTCGTGTCGAACACACCGCTCACGGAGGTGCTGCGTGACGCCGACCACAAGGACACGCTCGTATTCCAGGTCGATCTATGGAGCGCGAGCGGCAACGTACCCGCCGATTTCCTGGACGTGGCCGAACGCGCCAAGGACATTCAATATTCGAGCCGCACGCGCGCCATCACCAACATGCTTGCCGATCGGCAAAAGCACGCGCGCTTTATCAAGGAACTCCTCGAGCACGTACCCGCCGAGGCGCGGCGCAACGATCCCCTCTTTCGGCTCGCCGAGCAGGTGGCCGATGGGTCGTCGATCAACGTGGTCCATCTGATCTACAAGAACAAGCCTTACGAAGGGCATTACAAGGACTACGAATTCAGTGCCGACACCATGCAAGAGCACTGGTCGAGTGGCGTCGAAGACATTCGCGCGTCGTTTGCGCATCCCGACTGGTTCGCGATCCCGAGCCGGGAGCAAGGCTTCGTCACGCACGATATCCACCGGCGCGCGGGCGAAGTGCCCGAATCGGATCGCGCCGAGCTGAGCGCGGGCGCCTCGGGACAGGTAGATCTGACTCGCAGGGTCGCGTAGACGCAGCGCAAGAGCCGACCCGGCGTCGGGCCCGTGCGCGAGGGTTTTCCTTGACACCGGCCCGGCAACATCGCCAATGGTTGACCGACGGAGGACGTGCTAGGCTCCCTTCAAACAACTTCGGAGACTGCGATGCCGTTCATCTGCGAAAACGTTGAATGCCGTGCCGTGCTGGCTCGCGGTCAGGTCAGAGCCAGTCACGAGGACGACGGGTGGTGCTTCTACTGCCCGGACTGCAACGCCCGGAACGAGTTGAAGGATGTCGGCATACCCGGCGGCCCTGTCCAGTTGGTTCAACCGGAACGATCCGGCCCTCCGCACAGGATCATCGCGACGGCTCGCCCCCTCGAGGACGGCGGGTACGCAGCGCAATTGCGCGTGCAGAGGGCGCTCGCGATAAAAGGCACCTACGCGGTCGAGGAGCGCTGGGAGCAGCTCGGCGTGTTCCCGAACGCGCACGAGGCCGTAGCGCATGCGAATACCTTCGCGTCCGAACTGCTGAAGGCCTGATCGCAGGCACCCGCAGGATCGATTACCCGGACCGAAAGCCTCAACGCGAAGCCATCGTGCCGACCGGATGGGCTTTCGGCACGATCACGTCGTCTTCCGCTTCGAGCGGCGCCTGCAAATCCCGTTCGTCCAGTTCCCGCGATGCCGCTCCGCCGAGTATCGCGATCATCGGCACCTCGTATTCGACGACGTCCGATTTCGTGCCGGAAAGAGGGCTGAAGCGTCATCTCCACGCATTAGCTCGATTGCAAACGTTCGCAATTCATTTCCGCGGCTGTATGGCTGCCGCCGCAATAGCCGCTCCAGCGAACGCGCACGCGGCGGACACAACGGCGACGGCACGCAGCGCGTCTAGCATGGCCTCCGCTTGCGCACGCGCCACCAACGTTGCGTGCGGCGTGCCGGCGCCGTCCGATGCGGGCCTATCTTGTCCGTCCGGCTCGAGCAGTTGTCCGATCTGGCGTGCGTCCACCGTCACGTGCAATGCGTCGAGGCGCGCGGTTAGCGCGGCGTGATGCGACCACACGAACACGATGCCGAGCACCGCTACCGCCAGCAGGCTCGCCACGCGCGCAACGGCGTTGTTGATGCCGGAGGCGACGCCGGTGCGCTCGCTCGATACCGCGCCCATCACGGTCGTGGTGAGCGGCGCGACGGTGATCGTCATGCCGAGGCCGAGCACCGCGAGCGCAGGGAAGAATCCGCTCCAGTAGCTGCCGTGCACGAGCGGCAGCGCCAATAGCGTGAACCCGAGCCCGGCGACGCCCGGGCCAACGGTCAACAGCGCGCGCGAGCCAAAGCGGCTCGTCAGTCCACCGGTGAAGCGCGACAGCAAACCGATGATGACGGGCACCGGCAACAGCGCCGCGCCGGCTTCGGTCGCGGTAAAACCATGCGCGCGGATCAAAGTGAACGGCAGGAAGAAGAACGCGCCGCCGAGCCCGAAGTAAACCAGCAGTGTGACGAGATTCGCGCCCGTGAAGTCGCGCGAACGGAACACATCGAGCGGCATCATGGGATTGGCGCTGCGCGCTTCGATCATCACGAACGCGGCGAGCACGAGCACACCGGCGCCGATTGCAACCAGCACGAACGGATGCTGGAAGCCTCGCGCCGACGCCTGGGTCAGCCCGAAAGTCAGACTGGCGAGGCCTGCCGCCGCGGCCAGCGCGCCCGGCCAGTCGAGTTGCCCGGGCGCATCGAGCCTTTGGCTGTTGGGCACCGATGACATGGCGAGCGCGATCGTAAGCGCGGCGAGCGGGACATTCAGGAAGAAGATCGCGCGCCAGGAAAATGCATCGACGAGCCAGCCGCCCGCCACGGGCCCCACCGCCGACGTGATCGCGCCGACGCCCGCCCAGGTGCCGATCGCCCGGCCACGCGCTTCGCCGTCGAACACCGCGCCGATGATCGCGAGGCTGCCGGGTACGAGCAGCGCCGCGCCGATGCCCTGAACCGCGCGTGCGGCGATCAGCGCAGCCGCATTCGGCGCGAGGCCACAGGCCGCCGACGCCAGCGTAAACAGCGCGATGCCCGCGATGAACACTGTGCGGCGGCCAAGCTTGTCCCCCATCGACCCGCCGACCAGCACGAGCGAGCCGAGAAACAGCAGATACGCGTTGACGACCCATTGGATCGCCGCGACGCTCGCACCGAGTTCGCTCTGAATGGACGGCAGTGCGACGTTGACGACCGAGCCGTCGATGAACGCCATGCTCGACCCCAGGATCGTCGCCGCGAGCGCGAGACGCTTGCGCCGGCACGGACGGTCGACTGAGGTGGGCTGCGCGCAGATCACGAGCGCGTCGCACGGGCTCGCCTGCGCGGCGACGACGTGCGCGCCCTGCGGCTCGCTTGCAACAAGATCCGGGTTGGCCAAGTTCGCTCCCGTCAGGATCGTTGATGACTAGAGTCTGTTGATGCCAGCGGCGCGAGTCAACCCGGGCGAGCGCATGGGCGTCGGCCGCGGATCACCGTGCGAACGCGATCCAGAACAGGCTGGTATACATCGGTCTGCCGGCCACCGCGCTGCGCCGTCCCTCATTTCGCCACACGCACGTGCGGGACCGCGCGAATGGCCTGGATCCTTCATGACGCGCAATTACCCATCCCGCATGCCGCGTTGCCCGCCGTTAGCCCATGTGTTGGCCAATCTGTCGGCCCTCCTCGCTGCCGCGCTGCTCTGCGGCTGCGCGATGGTGCGCGTGAACTCGCTCGGCCCGCAGCAGTACTTTGCCATGCGTCGCGGAGACATTCTCTCGACCGGCCAGCTGAGCGCGGCGACACAGGCCACGTTGCGGGTCGCGGCCCTCGACGAAAGTTCGTGCCAGAGCGCGCCGCAAGCGTGTATCGATACGATCGCAACCGTCGGCGGCCTCAGTACCGGACAGCGCCTCGCCTGCCTCGCCGAGTTATCGCTGCAGATGGCGCTCGAGCAGACGCCGCCTGCCGGTACCCCCTGGACCGACACTCAATTCGATTCGTGGCTCAAGACAGCGCGATACGCATACGCGTTTCTGTTCCTCGGCCAGCGCACGGCTGGCGAACGGGCCTTCGAGGACCGCCAGACGCAGGTTCGCGACTACTACAACTATGCGGTCCAGGAGCTTGCCGGCGCGCTGTTTCTGCGCGGCACCACTGAAACGACCAACGGCCATCGCGATCCGGCAAATCAATTCATCGCAGGCTGGACCATTCATATCGACCTGAGAGAGGTCCGGCTGCCCGAGGGCGTACGCGAACTCAGCGAAGTCATTCCCGCCACGGGCCTGTCGTTCGCGGGACTCCACAATACCTATCGGCGTGACGGCCTCGGCGCGGATCTGGTTGCGGTCACACAGCCCGCCCAGCCCGACCCGGATAGCGCCACGACCAACAGCGCAGCGACAACGGCTGAAGACGATGCGAATGCGAACGCAGGCTCAACCTTCTGGTTCGCGCCCGGCTCGCGTCCGTTCAATGAAATGCCTTCACCGAACGTCACCGCACTGCTGCTGTTTGGCAATGGCACGCTCGAGCAGCTGCTCGCTTCGCACGACGTGGTGTTCTCCGCCTACGATCCGTTTCGCGTAAAAAGCGTAGAGATCAATGGCGAGACCGTGCCGCTCGCGGCCAACTTCAGCGCGGGCTACGGCATCTGGCTCGCTCGCTCCGGCTTTGCCAGGCAGTCCTTGCGTTCGTTGCTCGGCCGCACGAGGGGCATCGATCGTCCGCGCATTTACATGATGCAACCGTTCGATCCGGACCGGCGCATCGTTCTGATGCTGCACGGCCTGGCCAGCAGCCCCGAGGCATGGGTCAACGTCGCCAACGACATTCAGGGCGACGACATGCTGCGCCAGCATTTCCAGGTCTGGCAGGTCTATTACCCGACCAACGTGCCCATTCTCGTGAACCTTGCGAGGATAAGGCAGGCGGTGCAACTGACGCTCGCGCATTTCGATCCCGCAGGCAAGCTGCCGGCTTCGAACGGCATGGTGCTGATCGGGCACAGCATGGGCGGCGTCCTCGCGCGATTGCTCGTCTCTTCCTCCGACGACGTTCTGTGGGTAACCGTCCAGAACAAGTACCTGCCCGAAGGGGTCGACATCATCCGCGAGGATGAGCGACTCAATCGCCTGCTGCGCTTTACGCCGATGCCGCAGGTCGAGCGCGCGATCTTCATCGCCACGCCACACCGCGGCACGCCGTTCGCAAGCAATCGCCTGTCTCGCTGGGTTGCAAACCTCGTGCGCTTGCCGATTGCGCTGCTGAAGGAGATCGACGAGATGCTGCAGAGCGCCACTAATGCGGATAGCACCCAGCGCGCGGGAAAGACCATTATGGTTCCCAACAGCATCGAGCAGCTGCGCGAGACCGATCCGATCATCCAGTCGATTTCACGCCTGCCGATCAGCCCCGATGTGTGCTTTCACTCGATCATTGCGCGACGCCGCGAGACGGGCCCGCTCGAAGATTCCGATGACGGGGTCGTCCCCTATCGCAGCGCGCATCTCGACGGCGCTCTCTCCGAAAAAGTGATCGTTTCGGGGCATAGTGTTCAGGAAACCCCCGAGGCGATTTTTGAAATCCGGCGCATTCTGCACGAGGATATCGAGGTGTTCGATAACCAGGGCGCACATGAAGGCGCTTGCGGCGGGCCCGTCGCGGTACATGAGACGACGCAGTGAATGGCGCCCTGATCTAGTCCGCCGCCATGCGCTTTCGCGCGCTCATAAAAGGGCCGGTCGGCTGGCGTGCCGGCGCAAAGCGATCGAAGCCCACGGGGCCGGGCATGTCGATATAAACCGCCTCCATTCCCTGACGGCTATAGCTTTCATGCCAGAAGCCCGCGCCGCCGCTGTCGCGCAGAAACTCGCCCCACCAGCGCGAATGCGGCGCGCTACGGGTAAACGCTTCGAGGCTTTCGAGGTCGCGCCAATACTGGCGGATACCGACATGGTTGAGGGCGAACAGGAACTGCTCGCTGGAGAGCAATCCGTCTGGCGGATTCAAATCGATTTGCCGCAAGCCTTTGCCGATGCCGAACAATGTCGCGATCCCCCGCATCCGGCGCACGCGAAAGCCCAGGATGATGACAACGAGATTCGGGTACGTGCTGAGGTCGACGGACCTGCGGGTAACAGAGGCTTGCATGGCGGCTCCCGTTTGTTTACGCTGTAAGCATAGTCCCGATTGATTACAGTGTAAACAACAAATGAGCGATTCGAATTTGTCCCTGCGCGACCGTCTGGTGGATTGCGCGCTGGCCTTGCTCGAAAAGGGCGAAAGCGACGTCAGCCTGCGTGCCGTGGCGCGGGCCGCCGGCGTCTCGGCGATGGCGCCCTATCGCCATTTCGAGGACAAGGCGGCGCTGATGGGCGCCGTCGCGCTCAAGGGCTTTGCCATGCTCGAGGCAGGCGCCGCGCGCGCCAACGAGGCCCACGACGCGCGCGAAGCGCTCGAGGCGCAGGGCGTGGCCTACGTTGGCTTCGCCCGCGCGCATCCTGCACTGTTCCGGCTGATGTTCGCGGACGGGGCAGGACTCGCCTTGCCCCATGAGGATTGCCGGGGCGCCTATACGCTGATGGCACGCAACGTGGCGGAGCTCGCGCCGCATTGCGTCGAGGCGGGGGTGCTCGCCTGCTGGGGGCTGGTTCACGGTCTGGCGACGCTTGCGCTCGACGGAAGAATTCCGGCCGATCCGGCCGGTGAGCGTGCGGCGATCGCGCTGATAACCCACGCGCTCAAGGCCGCGCCGCCCGCCCTCGCCGGTTCCTGAGGCGGCATTTGCAGCACGCGCATTCCCCCTCGCGCGTACGATTGCCGGCAACGCGATGACGACGAGAGAGGAGCCATGGCGACAGCGGAATCCACGAGCGGCGTGCAGCAGTCCGGCCCCAAAGTCGCGCTTGCCCTGCAAGGCGGCGGCTCGCATGGCGCCTTCACGTGGGGCGTGCTCGATCGATTGCTGGAATCGACATCGCAAGGCACGCCGTTCAGTGTCGAGGCGATCAGCGGCGCGAGCGCGGGCGGAATCAACGCGACGCTCTGCGCGGCGGGCCTGGCCAGCGGGGGAGTCACGCAAGCGCGCGAGAAACTGCGCACTTTCTGGGAAGCGGTGTCGCGCGCCGGGGAGCAGGCCGGCAATGCGCTCTTCGGCTTTTCCGAGCCGGGGCCGTTTGGCGGCTGGAATATCGACTGGAGTCCTGGCGCCATCTTCTCGGAGATCGTGGGACTCGTTGCTTCGCCCTACAACAATCCCTTCTATCGCGATCCGCTCGGCCCGGTGATCCGCTCCTCGCTCACGGAAACGGATCTCTCCACGCTCAACGCGAAGAACGGGAGCCCGCAGGTTTTCATCTGCGCGACGAACGTGCGAACCAACGAGCGCACCCTCTTTACGCAACCCGAAATTTCCGTCGACGTGCTGCGCGCTTCCGCATGCCTGCCAAGCGAATTCCGCACCGTGAACCTCCACGGTGTACCGTACTGGGACGGCGGCTATCTGGGCAATCCGCCTTTGGCGCCGTTGATCGCCCATGCCCAGGACCTGATCCTGATCCTTGTGAATCCGTTCAGGCGCCACGACATGCCGCCGAAAAATGCGCGCGGCATTCTGAACCGGCTCAACGAAATCGGGTTCAACGCTTCCGTGGTGCTGGAGATCAACGCGATCGAAGCCGTCAACCGCGTGCTCGATTCGGTTGGCGAGGAAGCCGCTAGCAAAAGCCGCTTCAAGACCGTCCGGTTTCACCTGATTCGCGACGACGACTTTCTCGCGCAGTTCGGCTTCGTCTCCAAGAGCAGCACGTCCTGGTCGCTGTTCAAAACGCTGTTCGATCGTGGACGCGAGGTGGCGGACGTGTGGCTCAAAACGAACTATGCGAATCTCGGGCAAACGTCTTCGCTCGACGTCAAGGCTGCGTTGCTCGATCCGACGCTCAAGCAGGTCAGCGGATCGCACACGCAGTAAAGCGCCTGGCGTAACACTGTAGGTGAAAGGAACGAAATCAGGTGAACACAGAATTTGCCCGACTTCCCGTCTACTTTTATGGCTACGACGACATAGAGACCTTTTGCCTGTCGAAAAGAGAGCAACTGGTTCGGGAAAACATCGGTTTGATACTCGGCATCCTGCGCGGAGGCGCCATACCGGCCCTGATGCTTTCGCAGATGTTGGGCCTGCCCGTCGACTTCGTACACTACGATCGTGGGGAAGCGAAAGCTGAAATCAACAACAAGAAAGTGTTTGATCTTGTCGATGCCTGCGTCAAGGAAGGCAAGAGAATCCTGCTGGTGGACGATGTTGCCGGCGTTGGATATACGCTGGCCAACTGCTACGAGTATTTGCTTTCGTTTGTTAAAGACGAGTCTTTGATCAAAGTGCTGACGCTGGTGCACCACGTCGATAGTCGAACGGATGCGGACCACTACAAAGATTGCTCTTCGGTGCGCGCAGTATTGCCATGGGAGCGGTATGTCACCAGCCGCCAATGCCTCGATGATTTCGTGAAGGAAGAAGCGGCGCTACTGGAAGATCAACGCTACAAGAAGACGTTGGCCATCGACGATCTCGCCTACCCGTTGAACCTGAAACAGGAATGGAAGGTGGATTGCCACGTGGAATTCAAGGGCGATCAACACTCGCTATTGAATACCATCCAGGCCGTCGGGCCAGAGGAGATCTACTGCAACAACGAATTTCTGATAGGCCTCATTCTGAGTAAATTTCCGTTTTCCATTGTGTATAAAACAATTAACAACAAGCGATACAGAATCAGCGCTTTTGATTAGCGGTTGCACACGGAGGTGCACATGAGCTCTATCCCCTACGACCCATCACGCGACGCGCTCAACTCACCGCAGCTCAGGCCTGCAGTGTTCACTGCCGGCAGCAACTACGAAATCGACGGGCTGTGCGCGGAGTTCGCGCGGCTTGCCTATATACGCTACGAACAAGGTGGCGCCGAACTTCAGCGGCTCGAACAAGCGCTCGCCCTCGTGGGTTTCGAAAGCGCTGTTCCCTTCAACAATGCCGACGACGACACGCATGGCTTCGGCGCCGTGAGGCGCTCCGATGGCCTCGCCGTGCTCGCGTTCCGGGGAACGGAACCGCAGTCACTCACCGATATCGCAACAGACCTGGAAATCAGCATGACAAAGTGGACGGAAAGCGCCGGTCAGGTTCATGCTGGATTTGCAGGCGCCGCCCGCGGCTTGCGCGAAGCAGTCGGCAACTGGTTGAACGAGACCGCGCCGACGAGAAGACAGCTCATCTTGACAGGTCATAGCCTCGGTGCGGCCATCGCGACGCTCTTTGCCAGCCTTTGCACGCCCAACGCCCTCGTGACATTCGGTTCGCCACGCGTAGGCGACGCGACGTTTGTCGCCACCCTTGGCCCGGTCGGCATCAGGCGCTATGTCGACTGCTGCGATCTCGTCACCGACTTGCCACCGCCCATTGGAGGATACGTTCACGCGGGAGTGTCGAACTACATCACGCACGAAGGCAAAGTGGCTCCGCACGCCGACGATGCTTTCGTGCAAGCGGACCGCGCCGCCGCCCGGGAGGACTATCTGCTCCAATACGCGTGGCGCATCGGTGACGTCATGGTGCGTGACCTCGCGGATCACGCCCCGATCAACTACGTGAGAAGTCTGGTCCCCTGAAACGGCACGCTGCCGTCGATCAGACTAACCGAGCCCTCTCGCCTAACTGGCCGCATCCCCCTCCCGATGCACCGGCTGCGTCTCCTTCAAGCTCTTCGCAAGCCGCGACGCCTGCAGATAGCCGGGATTCGCAGGCCGCTTCAGGTAACGCCCGGCACCGCGCCGCGCCCGCAGATCGCCGTTGGCCCACACGAGTTCGCCCTGCGAGACCGTATGCGTGGGGACGCCCCGCACCGTCATGCCTTCGAAGACGTTGAAGTCGACGTTCTGATGATGGGTCTTCACCGAGATCGTGCGCGTGGCCTGCGGGTCCCACACGACGAGGTCGGCATCGGCGCCGACAGCCACCGTGCCCTTGCGCAGATACAGATTGAAGATCTGCGCGGCGTTCGTGGAGGTCACCCGCACGAACTCGTTCGGCGTGAGCCGGCCCGTGTTCACGCCCTGATCCCACAGCACGGCCATGCGATCCTCCACGCCGCCGCATCCGTTCGGAATCCTCGTGAAATCGTTGCGGCCCATTGCCTTCTGCGAAGCACAGAACACGCAGTGGTCGGTCGCCGTGGTGTGCAGCAGCCCGCCTTGCAGCCCGCGCCAGAGCGCGTCGCGATGTTCTTTCGTGCGGAACGGCGGGCTCATCACATGGGCGGCGGCGCGCGTCCAGTCCGGGTCGCGATACACGGACTCGTCGATCACCAGATGGCCGGCGAGCACCTCGCCGAACACGCGTTGCCCTTCGCTGCGCGCGCGGGCAATGGCTTCGAGCGCGTCTTTCGCCGAGACATGCACGATGTACACCGGTACGCCCAGCACCTGCGCAATGCGAATTGCGCGGTTCGCCGCCTCGCCTTCGACTTCGGGCGGCCTTGAGAGCGGATGCGCCTCGGGTCCCGTGAAGCCACGCGCGAGCAGTTGCCGCTGCAACTGAAAGACGAGCTCGCCATTCTCGGCATGCACAGTAGGCAGCGCGCCCAGTTCGAGCGAACGCGCAAAGCTGTTCACGAGGATCTCATCGTCGGCCATGATGGCGTTCTTGTACGCCATGAAGTGCTTGAAGCTCGACACGCCGTGTTCGTTCACGAGCAGGCCCATGTCGCGATGCACGCTGTCGTCCCACCACGTGACCGCCACGTGGAAGCCATAGTCGGCGGCGGCTTTTTCGGCCCAGCCGCGCCACTCGCGAAACGCATCCATGAGCGGCTGCTTCGGGTTGGGAATCACGAAATCGATGATCGACGTCGTGCCGCCCGCGAGGCCCGCCGCCGTGCCCGTGTAGAAGTCGTCGCTCGCCGTCGTGCCCATGAACGGCAGCTCCATGTGCGTATGCGGGTCGATGCCGCCCGGCATCACATACTGGCCGCCTGCGTCGACCACGGTCGCGCCCGTGGGCGCGTCGAGGTTTTCGCCCACGGTCTGGATCACGCCGTTTTCGCAGAGCACGTCCGCCCGCCAGCTCTTGTCCGCATTGACGACGGTGCCGCCTCGAATCAGGATCGCCATGATGCCCAGTCTCCTTCAGTTGAACGAATTCACGCTGCCACGACTCACGCGCTCGCCACGCTCGGTCGCCGGCTCTTGCCGAGCTTCATCATCACGCCGTAGACGAGCGCCGCAATCGCGAGCCCCACGAACCACGCATAGGTGTAAATGCTTTTGAACGCGTCGGGCACGGACGGAAACACACTCGGAAATGCGGTGTTGAGAAAGCCCGGCAGATTGGGCAGCACACCCAGGACCAGCGCGATGACGGCCGCCATATTCCAGCCGTTCGAGTAGGCGTATTCGCCGTTCTCTTCGAATAGCTCAGCCGTATTCAGGCGCGTGCCGCGAACGAGGAAGTAATCGACGATGAGAATGCCCGCCACGGGTCCGAGCAGCGCCGAATAGCCAACGAGCCAGGTGAAAATGTAGCCCTGAGTGGTGGCGAGAATCTTCCACGGCATCATCACGATGGCAATACCCGCGGTGATGAGCCCACCCGCCTTGTACGAGATGGCCTTCGGCCAGAGGCTCGAAAAATCATAAGCAGGACCGACGAGATTCGCGGCGAGATTGCAGCACATCGTGTCGAGCGTGAGGATGACGAGCGCGATGCCCACGCCCACGCCTTCCATGCGGCTCGTGAGATCGATGGGGTCCCAGATCGCCTTACCGTAGATCACCACCGTGGCCGAAGTCACGACGACCGAGACCACCGAAAGCAGCGCCATCGGAATGGGCAGACCGATGGCCTGCCCGACGAACTGGTCCTTTTGCGTTTTCGCGAAGCGCGTGAAGTCGGGAATGTTGAGCGCGAGCGTGGCCCAGAAGCCCACCATGGCCGTGAGGCTCGGCCAGAACGTCGCCCAGAAGAGACCTGCCTTCTTGCCGCCAGCGGCAAACTGGGAAGGCTGCGAGAGCATCGAACCCACGCCGCCCGCCTTCGAGCAGGCCCACCACACGAGCACCACGCACATCACGACCTTGATGGGCGCGGACCAGCTTTCGAGCCAGCGGATCGAGTCGGTGCCGTGCAGGATGAAATAGAGTTGCAGCACCCAGAACACGAGGAAGCACGCGCCCTGGCCGATCGAGATGCCGAGAAACGGCAGCGCGTCGCCCACCAGTGCGTTGTGCGTGAGGATATTGGCGAGCGTATAGATGGCACTGCCACCGAGCCACGACTGGATACCGTACCAGCCGCACGCCACGATGGCGCGCAGCATGGCGGGCAGCTTCGCGCCTTGCGTGCCGAACGAGGAACGCACCAGCACCGCGTAGGGGATGCCGTATTTCGTGCCTGCGTGGCCGATCAGCAGCATCGGCACGAGCACGATGAGATTGCCGAGCAGCACCGTGAGCACGGACTGCCATGGCGACATGCCCTGCTCGGTGAGTCCGGCCGCGAGCATGTACGAGGCGATGTTCATCACCATGCCCACCCAGAGCGCCCCGAAGTGATACCAGCGCCACGTGCGCTGCGCTGCGCCGGTTGGCGCGAGATCGTCGTTGTATAACTCGCTTTCGGCGCGGCGCGCGCTGGCGTCGCCTGTCAATGGCTGACTCATGGTTGCAGTTCTCCGTGACTTGTCGTTGGTCTGGTTCGGTTCAGTTCTGTTTCAATGGGTCAGGCGGCTTTCGGATCGGCCACGCGCGCCGGGTTGTTGGGATGCGTGGTCCAGTTCGCGTAGCGGCCCGAGTCGACGCGCTCCATCGTGATGCATTGGTCGACCGGGCAGACGTGCATGCATAAATTGCACCCGACGCAGTTGGCGTCGACCACCTCGAAGTGACGCTTGCCGTCGCGCATTGCGGTGATGGCCTGATGCGAGGTGTCCTCGCAGGCGATATGGCAGAGACCGCACTGGATGCAGCGGTCCTGATCGATGCGCGCCTTGATGTCGTAGTTCAGGTTCAGGTACTGCCAGTCGGTGACGTTGGGCACGGCGCGGCCGCGAATGGCGTCGAGATTCGCGTAGCCCTTGTCGTCCATCCAGTTGGAGAGGCCGTCGATCATATCGCTGACGATTCGGAATCCGTAGTGCATCGCGGCGGTGCAAACCTGCACGCTCCCCGCGCCCAGAACGATGAATTCGGCGGCGTCGCGCCAGTCGGAAATGCCGCCGATGCCGGAGATGGGCAAGCCGTGCGTTTGCGGGTCGCGCGCGATTTCCGCGACCATGTGCAGCGCAATGGGCTTCGCCGCGGGGCCGCAGTAGCCGCCGTGCGTGCCTTTTCCATCCACAGTCGGCAGCGGCGCCATCACGTCGAGATCGACACCCACGATCGAGTTGATCGTATTGATGAGCGAGACGCCGTCCGCGCCGCCCTTCATCGCCGCGCGCGCGCCGTGGCGTATGTCGGTCACGTTGGGCGTGAGTTTCACGAGGCAAGGCAGGCGCGTGCCCTCCTTCACCCAGCGCGTGACCATTTCGATGTATTCGGGCACCTGCCCCACGGCCGCGCCCATGCCGCGCTCGCTCATGCCATGCGGGCAGCCGAAATTGAGCTCCACCGCATCGGCGCCGGTATCTTCCACCTGCGGCAAGATCCACTTCCAGTCCTGCTCGGTGCACGGCACCATCAGCGAGACGATGAGCGCCCGGTCTGGCCAGTCGCGTTTCACCTGCGCGATTTCCTTAAGGTTCACGTCGAGCGGGCGGTCGGTAATGAGCTCGATGTTGTTCAACCCCGCAATGCGCTGGCCGCGCCACGTGGTGGCGCCATAGCGCGAGCTCACGTTCACCACGTGCGGGTCGAGCCCGAGTGTCTTCCAGACCACGCCGCCCCAACCCGCCTCGAAGGCGCGGTTGACGTTATAGGCCTTGTCGGTCGGCGGCGCGGAGGCGAGCCAGAATGGGTTCGGCGATTCAATGCCGGCAATCGTGCAGCCCAAGTCGGCCATGATGCGACTCCTTCGTATTGTCTGGATTCGGTGTGTCGTTCGGCTGGATCGAACTGCGTAGTTCAAGCGGCTCTGGCGGACTGATTCGCGAGATAGCGGTCGATTGCACGCGCGGCGAGCTTGCCGTCCTGCACGGCCTGCACGGTGAGATCGGTTGCGCCATGGCCCGCACAGTCGCCGCCCGCGAAGACGCCTTCGATGGAGGTCGCACCGTCTGCATCCACGGCAATACGCGCGCCGCCTGCAGTAAGTTGCAGGGCGTCGAGGCCAACCAGGCCTTCGGGCAAGAGCTTTTGGCCAATGGCTTTCAGGACCATGTCGGCTTCCACACGCACGATTTCGCCGGTGCCGCGCAACGCGCCGCCCGCATCGAGCGCCGTGCGCTCGAACTCCACAGCCTGCACGCGGGTGTCGCCAGTGATGCGCAGCGGCTTCATCCATTCGACCAGCACCACACCCTGTGCGCGTGCGAATTCCTGCTCGGCCCAGGTGGCGCTCATCTGCGCCGCGCCGCGGCGATACGCAAGCATCACTTGCTCCGCGCCCAGCTTGCGGCTTTGCACAGCGGCGTCGATGGCCGTATTACCGCCGCCGATCACCACCACCTTGCGGCCCACCGCAAGCGTGGAAAGATCGTCGGCTTCGCGCAGGCGTGCGATAAATTCCACAGCGTCGCGCACGCCGTCGAGCGCTTCGCCTTCACTGGCAAGCGCTTGCGTGCCGCCGAGTCCCACGCCGATGAACACGGCGTCATACGCGGCTCGCAATTCCGTAAGCGTGATGTCGCGGCCAAGCCGCTGGCCCTGACGTATTTCGATCCCACCGATGGAAAGCAGCCATTGCACCTCGCGCTGCGCGAAATCGTCGACGACCTTGTACGCCGCGATGCCGTATTCGTTGAGGCCGCCCGGCTTCTCGCCCGCGTCGAACACGCTCACGCGATGCCCCGCGAGCGCAAGCGTATGCGCGCAGGCGAGCCCCGCCGGTCCGGCCCCGACCACGGCAACGCGCCGTCCCGTCTCACTCGCGCGTTTGAAGAGCGGCGGCGCACCAGCGGCTTCGCGCGCCATCTGAAAGTCGGTGGCATGGCGCTGAAGAGCGCCGATCCTAACCGGTTCGCCATCCTGATGATTCCGGACGCACGCGCCTTCGCAGAGAATTTCAGTCGGGCACACGCGCGCACACGTGCCGCCTAGAGGATTCGCGCTCAATATGTCGCGCGCCGCGCCCTTGAGGTTGCCGTTGCCGATCCTGCGGATAAAGCCCGGAATGTCGATGCCAGTCGGGCAAGCCGCCACACACGGCGCGTCGTAACAATAGTGGCAGCGGTCGGCGGCAATGACGGCCGCATTGGGGGACAGTGGCGGCGCGACATCGGCAAAGTTGCAGCCGAGTTGCTCGGCCGTGAGGCGGCGAGGCGCGATGCCGTCGGCGGCATTCGAGTTGGACTGGGACATCCGGATGCTCCTTGCGAGGCAAAACACGGGTCCGCCGGCTGTGCATGGCTCGCGCAGCCGGTACGTGGGGAAAGCGTGAAAGACAGCGCGGCTCTCAGGCCGCTTGCTTTGGCGTCAACGGCGTCAGCCGGGTTCGCTCGCGCGTTCGAGCATGGCGTGCAACAGCACGTTCGCGCCCGCCTCGATCCATTCGATCGTCGCGTCCTCGACCTCGTTGTGACTGATGCCGTCGATGCATGGCACGAACACCATCGAAGTCGGCGCGACCGTCGCGAGATAGCACGCGTCGTGGCCCGCGCCCGAAACGATCTCGCGGTTCGAGTACCCAAAGCGCTCCGCCGCCGCGCGCACGGAGTTCACGCAGGCCTTGTCGAACGGCACCGGCGCGTAATAGAAAATCTGCTCGAGCTGCGTTTCGAGCTTGCCTTGTTCTGCAATCCTTTCGATTCCTTCGCGCAGCTCGGCGTCCATCTGCGCGAGCACGTCGTCCTGGGGATGGCGGAAATCGATGGTAAAGAACACGCGGCCCGGAATTACGTTGCGCGAATTCGGATGCACCTGCATCATGCCGACCGTCGCGCAGGCCAGCGGCGCGTGGCGCAGGCCAATTTCGTTCACGAGTTGCACGACACGCGAGGCGCCCAGCAGTGCGTCGCGGCGGCGCGGCATGGGCGTCGGACCCGCGTGCGCCTCCTGCCCCGTGAGCACGACCTCGTACCAGCGCTGGCCCTGCGCGTCCGTGACGACGCCGATCGTTTTATTTTCGGCTTCGAGTATCGGCCCCTGTTCGATATGCAGTTCGAACGCCGCGTGTATCTTGCGGCCGCCGCACGGCAGTTCACCTGCATAGCCGATGCGCTGCAGCTCCTCGCCGATGGTCTTGCCATCGATATCCTTGCGTGAGAGGCCGTAGTCGAGCGTAAAGACGCCCGCGAACACGCCGGAGGCGACCATGGCCGGCGCGAAACGCGAGCCTTCCTCGTTGGTCCAGATCACGGTTTCGACGGGGCGCTCGGTTTGAATGCCGTGATCGTTGAGCGAGCGGATTACCTCGAGGCCGCCCAGCACGCCGTAGATGCCGTCGAAGCGCCCGCCCGTGGGCTGGGAGTCGGCGTGCGAACCGGTCATCACCGGCGGCAGGTCGTTGTTGCGCCCCGCCCGGCGCATGAACACGTTGCCCATCTGGTCGACGCTCACCGTGCAGCCGGCCTCTTTCGCCCATTGGACGATGAGATCGCGCCCTGTCTTGTCGAGATCGGTGAGCGCGAGACGGCACACGCCGCCCTTGGGCGTGGCACCGATTTTCGCCATCTCCATCAGGCTGTCCCACAAACGCTGGCCGTTCACGTGAATCGCGGTCGTCAGCGCGGCTTCGCTTACTGCGTTCATGCGTGTCCTCCTGTCCGTGTTCGTCAAACGTGCATTCTTGCCACCTTCTGGGGCGAGAAGCGCCATGGCGGTGCACGCTCGATTGGCGCATCGCGACTCCCAAAACCTCGCCCCGCGAATCCTGTCCGATTGGACAGGTTGTAGACGATAAACTTCGCGAATTCAATGCGGTGTTACCAGCGAGAAGCGTGCCATCGATGCTGCAGTGCGCGAAAAACGCGCCAGCACTCCGCGCGTTTTCCCCGAGAGCGGTGAATGCACGAGGCGCTTACATCGTGACTACAATGAAGCCGACATGGGCGCGGCAGCCGTGCGCCGCCTCTTCCCTACTGAACGGACTGACCATCATGCGCGACGACGAACCCACCACGCAAGCCGCGACTCACGCGATGCGCGGCACGGCTCACGAACGGGAAGCCGCTGACGCAACGCACAAGCCGCGCCGACGCAAAGCCGCCATTCGCGAGTCGAACGAAGCGCATCTGCTCGCCTGCGCGGAGGCCGTGTTCGCCGAGCGAGGCTTCGAAGGCGCAAGCACGGCGCTGATCGCGGAGCGCGCGGGCCTGCCGAAGGCGAATCTGCACTACTACTTCCCCACCAAGCTCGCGCTCTACTGGCGCGTGCTCGATGATCTGTTCGAGGAATGGAACGCGGCCGCCAACACGTTCGATGCGAGCGACGATCCGGTGGAGGCCATTGGCGGCTATGTACGCGCGAAGATGGAACTCTCGCGGCGCAGACCGCTCGGGTCGAAAGTGTGGGCGAACGAGATCATCAGCGGCGCGACGCATATGCAGGACATCCTGCTCAAACGTGTGAAGCCGTGGATGGAAACGCGCGTGAAGCTGATCGATCGCTGGATTGCCGAAGGCTTGCTCGCCCCCGTCGATCCGAAGACGCTGCTTTTCATGATCTGGGCGACCACGCAGCACTATGCCGATTTCGAGGCCCAAATTCGCGCGCTCTCGGGCAAGCGCGCGCTGTCATCGGCTGGGTTCGAAGCGAGTACCGAGGAAGTGGTGCGGTTGATTTTGCGCGCGAGCGGCGCGCGCTCGCCTGGGCATTGAGCGAAGCGGCAACGGTGTGCCGTTGCGTGGCTCCGATGACCCGAGCGCCAGAAAGAGCCGCGCATGCCGGCGCCAACGCCTGAGCGTCATGCCGGTCTCGCGCTGGAACGCGCGGTGTAGCGTGCGCTCCGCCATGCCCAGCCTGTGCGCCCAATCTGCGACTTCGCGCGGCGCACGCGGCGCAGCGATGATCGCGTCGCAGAGCATGGAATCACGACATGACGCAAAGGGTCCTTTGCTGATCGTGCCGCCTTGCAACAAGTACACGCGCTCACACAGCACGACCTCCCGATTGCGGCGTAGCTTCTACATCGGTCACTTTATGCGCCGCGATTCACGCCATCGCGGCGCGATGTCTATGGGAAGCCCAGCGCATGTTCAACAACCGGATTCGCGCAGCATTGCTGGGTCTTTTCGTCGCCGCCATTGCGCCCGCCAGTCATGCGCAATACACGACCGACTGGCTCGCCAACAGCTTTGGCACGCTCGTCGCACACGTCGGTAACGGCGCGCGCTCGATGTGGGTCGCGCCCGAGGGTGTCATCTATACGTCATCGCGCTGGGACGAAAACGCGGGCGGGGTCGCGCGCTATCAGAACGGCGCAACGCTCGGCACCATCGGCGCGCACGACGAGTTCCAGGGCAGTGCGATCACGGGCAACGCGACGTCGATCTTCGTCGCGCTCGGTTATAGCCGGGCGTACGGCAGCGGATCGGTAGGCCGCTACAACCGAAGCTCGAACACGCGCGAGCTTCGCATTGCCGTGAGCACCTGGACCGGCATCCAGAACGCGGATGTGATTACCGGTCTTGCGACAGCGGGCACACTCCTCTACGCCAGCGACTACTACGGCAACCGCGTGCGGGTCTACACGACCGACGGCGTCTGGCAGCGCGACATCGGCGTCCAGCAACCCGGCGCACTCGCAATCGACGGTGCAGGCAACGTCTGGGTCGCGCGCGAAAACGCAGGTGTAGTCGCACAGTTCAGCCCAGCCGGCACGCCGATGAGCACGATCCAGATGGCCGCTGGCGCCCGGCCCTCTGCACTCTATTTCGACGCACCGACGAACCGGCTACTGGTTGGCGACGAGGGGCCCGACATGAACATCAAGTGTTATGCCCTGACCGGCATGCCGGCGCTGGTCGGCACGCTCGGCGTGCAGGGCGGCTATCTGGACACCACGACGGGCATCAAGGGGCAGGTCGGCGACAAGCGCTTCACGCGCGTCGTCGGTATCGGCAAGGATGCAGCGGGCAATCTGTATGTGCTCAATAACGCATGGGGCGGCGACTGGGACCTCGGCCGCAACGGCAGCACCGACATTCATTCGTACAACTCATCGGGTACGCTGCAGTGGACTTTGCAAGCGCTCAATTTCGAGGCGATCGCGGCGCCCGACCCGGCAACCGATGGCGCGGACTTCTACAGCGGGAACACCATCTACACGGGTACAGCAGGCGGCGCGTTCGTAGCGAATACGATCGATCCGTTCAGCTGGCCGGCCGACCCGCGCCTGAACATGAACGACTATCAGCGCGGCCAGTTGTTCGGGCAACTCGTGGTGGTGGGCGGCAACCGCATTCTCGTCGCCTCCGGGCAGAATCCCGACACCTTCAACTTCTTTCATTTCCAGCCGTCGAGCGGGTACATTGCCATTCCCGACGGGTCCATTCCCGGTAAGGCGTTCAATACGAATACGAAGGTGACGGGCGGCTTCGCGATCGACGGCAATGGCGACGTCTGGGCCGGGCTCGACCGAACCAACCAGATCTACCATTACCCGCTGACCGGCTTCGACGCGAACGGCAAGCCATCATGGGGCGCCGCCAGCACGATCCAGATCCCGCGAACCGTGCGCCCGCTCACGCGCATCATTTATCAGTCGGACAGCGACACGATGATCCTCGCGCAGGGCATTGCGGGAAGCTGGGACTGGACAGCCATGAACGGGCACATCGAGATCTATCACGGCTGGAAAGCGGGCAACACGAGCGCGCCGAGCCCGGTGATCGATCTCACGAGCGCGAATCCGAAATCGCTCGCGGCAGCGGGCCACTACCTGTTCGTCGGCTACGTGCATACGGTGCCGAATATCGACGTGTTCGACCTGAACACCGGCAGTCTCGTCACGACCTTGACGAACTCGAACCCGACGGCGATGGATGTCGGCAACGACGTGGATTCGATGTATGGCATTCGCGCATACCTGCGCTCGACCGGCGAGTACGTCGTCACGAAAGACAACTACAACGGCTCGAGCGTCGTGGTCTATCGCTGGCACCCGTAACGCCTGTTCTGGAACGCAATTAGCGTGGTTGCACGGTCTCACGACCCCGCTCTGATCCGCGCGCAGCCGACTTCTCGCTTAATTGAAAGCGTTTATTGAAAGCGCTTTGTTTGGCCGAACCAACGCCATTCGCTAGCATTTCTTCGCCAACCTGGCCCATCCCAGCTACCAGCCCGGACAATCCACCTACAGGCTACGTCGTTTACCGAGTCTTCAAGGCATATGAATGTTGTATTGATTCGTCATGCGAATCAAGTCCGCGAAGGCGTAACCTTCTGATCGCCGTATTCTGCAGCGATACGTCATTGCGTTCCGCTAATGAGAAGCGAAGTCGCAATGAAGATGGTTCTTCTGAACCATGCCGACGACACGCACCGGGGGAGCGCGTCGAGGTACATCGCTTGCGCGCCTGTTGAACAACGCGCGGAGCGGTTTTGCGCGGGCAAGTCGGGCGTTTTAAGTGGCTTGCACGAGAAATAGGGGGAACGATGAACCGATCAACGAAGCAGACCGTGGTATGGGTGCTCGCTTTGGCCCTGTCGGGTGCGGCTTATGGTGCGGCCGGCGGTAATGGCGGGGGAAACGGCGGCGGTAATGGTGGAGGCAACGGCGGCGGCAATGGCGGCGGCAACGGCGGTGGCGCAGGAGCCGGTGCTGGTGCGGGCGGTGGCCACGGCTCCGGGTCCGGGTCAGGTTCGGGCTCGGGCTCGGGCTCGGGCTCTGGGTCAAGTTCAGGCTCTGGTTCGAGTTCGGGCTCAGGCAGCTCCGGTGCAGGCAGCTCCGGTGCAGGCAGCTCCGGTGCAGGCAGTTCCGGTGCAGGCAGCTCCGGCGCAGGCAGCTCCGGCGCAGGCAGTTCCGGTGGCAGTAGCGCCGGCGGAAGTAGCGCCGGTGCAGGCGGCGGTAGCTCGAGTGCGG
Source organism: Paraburkholderia sp. BR10141 (assembly GCF_056155635.1). Classification (NCBI taxonomy): domain Bacteria; kingdom Pseudomonadati; phylum Pseudomonadota; class Betaproteobacteria; order Burkholderiales; family Burkholderiaceae; genus Paraburkholderia; species Paraburkholderia sp. BR10141. The sequence goes on from NZ_JBMIQH010000003.1 coordinate 329,942, forward strand.
GTAGCTCTTCAGGTAGCGCAAGCGCAGGCGGCCCGGGTGGACCTTTGGGCCGCGGCTCACCACGCATGAGTGCGGCGACGGCCATGGTCGAAATCGTGCCGCCTCCTCCGCCGGCGCCGATCGTAAACGCGCCGGTTACCAATGCATATAACCCACCGCCGCACGCGCCCTATTCGGATTATCGTCCGAATGCGTTGGTGATACCCACTCCAGCCAGGACCGACAATGCCCCGCCACCGAGTGTGACTACGTCGATCCGAGGCACAACCACCCCGGCACCCAGTGCGCCGGTTGCGAACTACGCGCCGCCGCAGAGCGTACCGCGTCCACCTCCGGTTTCCGTCGCAAGGCCGGCTGCCGAGCCGGTTGCGAACGATTACGGTCCGCCAGGCGTGTCCGGCACGGGCAGCGGCGCGCGCCACGGCGCCGGTCCTGCTGGGGCTGCGAACCACTCTGGCTCGCCGGGCGTAGGCGGCACGACCAAAGCGGGCTTCGCGGTGGACACAGGCGGGTACGAACCACCGATCCTGACGCCGACGAGCACGCCTTGATCGTATTCACGCTGCCGGGACAGCTCGCACGGGTATCGGCACGGTGACGAATCGCCGTGCCGTGGTCGACGGCATGGCGTCCGGCTTCGGCCCAAGCAGCGCGATGCTGCTGCGGGCGATGCCCTACTACATCAACGAATTCCCCGAGCAGGTACGGCTACGCCGACTTCTACGCCGGTCACCGGCACCTGGAAGCGTCGGTCATCCTGCCAGGCGCGCAACGTTATTTGACCGTATGGGACGGGGTGGAGATCGACGAGGCGTTCGGCGCGAATCGCGATCCGGTTCGAGAGTCTGGAGACCGAGGACAATTTCAACGATCTTTACAGATTGATCGTCCAGACGATGCCCAAAGCGCAAACCTGAACGACCTCACCGGCCTGCGCACCGTGGATTGCCGCCCGTTCGACCTTGCCGACGCTCGATCGAGACCCGGGGCTCGCGCGAAAAAGGCCTATGCAAGCGGATTACACGAATTCACGACAACGTGGCGAGCCCTGCGGCAAACAACCGCACCCCAAACGCCAGATGGCGTTGGGCCGTGCAATCGGTCCGCGTCGTACACTGTGCGTTTCGACGCTCGTAGCCCGGAACGCCGTCGTGCCCATTCATTATCTGCGCAGCTTCACCTCTGTCGAACGCACCGAGCAGGCCAACCTGCGGCTTGGCCGTGCACTGGCCTGGGTCGCCGGTGCCATCAATGCGGGCGGGTTCCTCGCCGTTGGGCAATACACGTCGCATATGTCGGGCATCGTCTCGTCGCTTGCCGACAGCACCGCGCTTGGCGATAGCGGCATCGCGTTGTCCGCCATCAGTTCCATCCTTGCCTTTGCGAGTGGCGCCGCGACTTCCGCCATTCTGATCAACTGGGGACGCCGCCGTTGCGCGCGCAGCGTCTACGCGCTGCCGCTCCTGCTCGAAGCCGCCCTGCTCCTTTGCTTCGCCGCGCTCGGCGCGAATCTCGGCATCCATCGCGTTCTCTTCGTGCCGCTGACGGTGGCCGTGCTCTGTTACATCATGGGCGTGCAGAACGCCATGATCACGAAAATCTCGCACGCCGAAATCCGCACGACGCATGTGACCGGCATCGTGACAGATCTGGGAATCGAACTTGGGAAGGCGCTCTACTGGAACTGGGGCGTGCCGTCCTCGGCGTCGCATCACGTGGCGGCCGACATGCAGCGGGTACGCGTACTCGGCTCCCTGCTCGGCATGTTTTTGCTTGGCGGAACGCTGGGCGCAGTGGCTTTCCGGTATTTTGGATTTGCCGCGGGCGTTCCCTTGTCGATGCTGCTGGTGATTCTCGCGAGCGTCCCGGTTACCGACGATTTGCGCCGCCTGCCACTGCGCGATCTCTTTTGAGGAATATGTCGGTCGCCGGCGGCAGATACCGGGCAATTCACTCGCTTATCAGAAACCTGTCGCGATTCTTCGCGTCCTTGATCCAGTTCGGCGCGCGTCCTCTGCCGGACCAGGTCGCGCCGCTTGCGGGATCGCGATATTTCGGGGGCGCCGCGCTATGCGAAAGCCCCGACCTGCCGCGACGACTACCAAATATGTCTTGCTGCGTGTACCCGAATTCGGCCACCTTTGCGCGGATATCGGCGAGAACCGTCTCGAACTCCTGCTGACGGGCGACCGTCGCCTGACGCTCGAGTTCCGCGAGTTGCGCCTTCAGTTCCTTGTACGTTGCCACGAATCGTCTCCTGCGCGTGGACACCATTCGCTAATCATAGTGGCTTTCGCTCACACCGCCTTCCAACGTGATCGCAAGGCATTCGCGGCAGCGACAGCAAACTCACGCAGCAGATCGCTCAGGCCGTGACGAAGACAATTGCCCCCGCATCGGCAACCTGGGCGAACAACCGCACGAAACGATAGCTTTGCGCCTGGATAGTCAGTTCGTTGAGCCCGGAGCGCGTGCCTTCCAGTATCGCGCGAGCCACCGGCTCCGGAATCGCGCCGAGGTGCGCCCAGTCTTCCGGCAGCAGCGCGGGATCGCCCAGATAGACCTCGCTTTTCCCGCCAGGCGTTCGAACGAGAATCAGGCTTCCTCCCTTGTCGAGTGCAATTTCCAGGTACTCGGACAAGGTTGCCAATGCCTCTGTGTCGACATCGCGGGCGGCATGTGAATTCGAAGTCATAGGGTGGCCACGCTGAGTAGTATGTCGATCACTATCGTACCCCCGCTCCTGCCTGTTCGGCGCATTTTGACAGCGGCACACGTTCAGGGATGTAACCCGAACATACCGTGCCAGATCGCACTAAAGAGGTTCGCGTGACGACGATCGTCGGACTTTTGCGATTCCTCGTCGCCTGCGCCGTGCGATGAAGACGGCGGCACGGCTTCTTCCGGCGCGCCGGCATTGCGCGGCGCGGCGCTGTCCGCCTGACGCGACAGGTGCAGGGCGATAGCGCCGTCGGCAATGCGCCCGGCGAGTTGGGAATCGCAATCACTGGCGAGCAGTGCGCCGAATACGACATCGCGGTTGTAGCCCTGCTCCGCGAAGCGCATGGCCACGCTCACGTGCCGGGCATAGGCCTCCTGACGCGCCGCCTCCTGCAAGCGCGCCTCTTCTTCGCGCTCGCGGGACATACGCCCCATCTCCTTGGCATAGACTGCGTCATAGACGCTGCGCTGCGCCGGATCGGAAAGAATCGCGTAAGCTTCCTTGATCTCCTGGAACTGCGCATGCGCAGCGGCTTCGCGTCCCATATTACGGTCGGGATGCGCTTTCATCGCGGCCCTGCGGTAGGCCCGCTTGATGTCCGCGTCGCTCGCGTCGTCGCTTACGCCCAGCAAGTCATACAACGTCGCCATGGCTCGCACAAATGGAAGTGAGATGCGGTCGATCGTAGCATGTCGTCCGCAGACGCACCGCGCGTGCGATGACGATCGCCAGCCGGCAACCGATCAATTGTCCTAAGCAAACGAGCCGCGGATATCGAAATCCGCCCGCGCCGCCAGCGCGCAGCACCCGGGTTCTCAGCGTCGAACCCGGGTCCAGCGACACCACTCGTGGTGATCGAGATTGCGCAGCAAATCGGCCCTGCGCCGTTCGCGCCGATAGTGAGCGGCGACACCAACTGCGGCTATTACGAGCACGATCGTGCCGGCAGCCATACCCAGCCAGGACGGGTCCACGTCAGCCTCCTCGGATCCATGCGGATCGCAACCCAATTGTGAGCAACGCACTCTGAATATAGCCCGTCCGTGTGACAGACTATGCGGTCTCGACCGCCAATCAGCGCACTCGGGCGACCGCTCTCAGGAGCGCATCGCCTTGAGGCGTCACGCGGGGCGTAGGGAAGCCGGATTCGGGCGTATCGACGATGACGAGGTGCTGATCGCGAAGCGCACCGAGTTCCTCCCGGTCGGGCTCGATCCGCCCTGGTGCATTCTTTATCAGCATCAACGTGGCAAGTTCGTGGGGGCTCAACATGTTATTTCCCTCCCGCTTGATCCTGTTTTGATCACGCTTCTTCGCGACTGCGAGCTACCGCAGTTTCGCCGCAGTCTCCGAAGCGATGTCCATGCATGCGCGCGTGTACCCGGCCGCCTGTGAAGCAACCCACGGCAATAGCTCGACCTGGTTGCGGACGAATTGCTCGGGCGTCTGGACGGACAACATGCCTTCGAAGTGCTGTTGCGAACCAGCGAATATCGACCTGCAAGTCGCGAGATTCAGGCGTGAGAGTTCACAAACACCATCGAATAGATGACCGGTCAACGTAGTCAACCTTACGGCCCACGATTCGCTTCCCGCCGCCGCGAATTTTTGATTAGACATACTAATTTAACCTCTGCGCATTTCATTAATCGTTATGTCTGCATCGACCGCGATTGATGTATGGCTTTTCAACGCAATTGGCATTGCCCATGCGAAAGCGAATGCCGGAGTCGAACTAGAGCCTTGATTCTAACTTTGTTAAATCCGTCTCATGAATGCTAGTTGAGTCAGGAGTTTCCCCAATTCATTACGCAGATGCGCCCGTTGACTTGTCAGCCTAGATCTCGGCCAGTCAGACAAGAACAGACGAACCACGGGTGTCGCGCAGTCAGATGACGCAAGACGTCAAACAAGATACGGCTTGCGATGAGGATTCATCGCAAGCGCGATTGTGAGTGCGGCGCTGTTGCGCCCTCAAACAACGGGAGCGGGAATATCAATGCGCGGCGACTTTCACCGCATTGCGTTGCGCAAGCAGTTCGCGTATGCGCGCCAGATGCAGATCGCCAACGGCCGTATGAACCGGCTCGACCTTGCGGGCACGACGCGCAGCAGGTGGCCATGCACCGAGGTATCGGCACAGCGCGGAAACGAACGGCCGCTTCCCCCCGCCAGCAAGTCGCCGCGTCGCAGCGGCGACCCGATCCGCCCCTACATTTGCCACCAGCCATTCAAACGCCTGACGGTCTTCGTCATTCACAATGCGAATTAGCGATTCCATGCGACGCTCCTACTGGACGTAAACACATGCTGTGAATTTATACAGTATTTTGCGTCAGCGCAAGGCAAGTTTGAACTGGCTCCGGGGAGCGTTCGCATGGGGAAGGACAGATCGGGAGTCGCCTTCCAAGGGCGTTGCCTCGGGTGGAAGCGCGGGCGGGGCACTACTCGCTGGCCGCGGCGTCCCCCTTCTGGGCCGTCAACCGGTTCCTCACGGCCGTCACGCCCAGCACCGGCCTCGCCGCATTGCCCGCGCGCGAGATCTGCCAGGTCTCCGGGACTGTGCCCGAGAGCGTGACGACGCCATGGCTGACCCGAATGTGAATGTCTGAATCGTCGAGATCCGGCACGCGCCTGATGGCACGGCGAACGTCACGCACCACTGAGGTATCCGGCCGGCTTCCGGGCGTCGATGCCGAGACTCTTTGCACGGCCGCACCGGCCGGCTCGCTCACGCCGGTTTGCGCGTTCGCATTGGCAGCGCAGCTCGCGATAGCCACGAACACCATCGCGCCGATCGTTCCATTCGCACCGTTTCTGTTCATGCTGCCTCCATCGGGTCGAGTCAACCGAGGAAAAGCGCCACCTCTGAGCGTATGTTCGCACAGGAATTCATGCGTCGCGTCCACGATGGCCTGGCCCGCCCCGATGCCTGCCCGAGCGCACACGCTGACGCAGCGGATGACTTCGGCGCCGCACTGCGCTACCCTAGCAACTCCGATACAAAAAGTCGTCGTATAACCATGTCACACATCAGCACCGGCGTCGAATACGGGCTGCATTGCCTGCTCTATCTTGCCGGCACGTCCGCCGGCGTGCGCGAGGCGAGCGTACGCGACCTGGCGGAAATGCAGGGCGTGCCCGTCGATTACGCGGCCAAGCTCTTCACGCGCCTCGCCAAAGCCGGCATCGTCGAGTCGACCGAAGGCATACGCGGCGGCTTCAGACTCGCGAAACCCGCGCGCAATATTTCGGCGCTGGATGTCGTCGACGCCATCGACGGCGACAAGGCGCTCTTCGACTGTCGCGAAGTGCGCCGGCAATGTGCCGTTTTCGACGACGAGCCGCCCGCATGGGCCACACGCGGCACCTGCTCGATCCATGCCGTGATGCAGGGCGCCGAGCGCGCCATGCGCGCGGAGCTCAAGCAACACTCGCTTGCCGATCTCGCCACCCGCGCGTATTCCAAAGCGCCTGCCAGCTACCACCATCACGTGGTCGACTGGTTCACCGAGCGCGCTGCCAATCGGCGCGGGTAACGACCGTCGCGTTGCGAGCCCTTCCAGCATGCAAAAAAACGCGGAGCCTCCATCGAGGCTTCCGCGTCCAATCAGATCCGTCGTTATCCTGAATGGTCAGGCAACCACGATGCGCAGCGGATCTGCGGCGGCGAGCGCTTGCTCGCGGTCCGCGCGAGGCGGATAGATCCATTCGGAGTTGATCTGGTGCTTGAGCTTCTTCGCCTCGGCGCCCTGCAACTTCACTTCGCGCTCCCAACCTTCCGTGTAGACCGCGCCCCACGGGCCCAGATCCAGACAGGTCACGTACTTCGGCTGGCTATACGGAATCAGAGCGAGGCCGAGCAGATCGGCGGCCACGTTGTGGCCTGCCGAGCGCCCCAGGTTCATCGCGTGCTGGCACGACATCATCGTGTGATTGCCTTCTTCGTCGGTGGCTGCGCGGGCGACGTCGCCCGTCGCGTAGACACCGGGCACGCCCTCCACCGCTAGATTGCGATCGACATACAGACGCCCCAAGGCGTCGAGGCGGCCCGGAATCTGCGCGGTCAACGCGCTCGCGCGCAGCCCGGCCGTCCAGATCACCGTGTGCGATTCGATACGCTGGCCGTCCGTTGTCGTGACGCCGCCGGCATCTACTGAAGCCACACCCGAACCGAGCTTCGAGGTCACGCCGAGCGAACCCAGCGCCTCTTCGATAACGGGACGCGGGCCCGCGCCCAGGTCGGGGCCGATCGCATCGTTACGCTCGACGATGATCACCTTCACCTTCACCTGCTCGCCCAGCGCCGCGCGCAGGCGTGCCGGCATTTCCGCGGCCGTCTCGATGCCGGTGAATCCGCCGCCCGCCACCACCACGGTATTGCGCGCGGGCGTGTCCGGCTGGCTGGCCAGACTGCGGATGTGCGCTTGGAGTTCGACCGCCTCGTCGGTCTGATCCACGCTGAAGGTGTGATCGGCCAGGCCCGGGATCGACGGGCGGAACAGCCGGCTGCCAGTAGCCAGCACGAGGCGGTCGTAGCCGAGCGTAGAGGACCGGCCATCGACATCGGTCAGATCCACGGCGCGGCGCTCCACGTGAACGCGCTCCACCGTTCCCTGGATGAACTTGACGCCAGTCGCATCGAAGATCTCCTTGAGCGGCGCCCGGAAGTTCGCGGGGCCTTCTTCGTACAGGCGCGGACGGACATGCAGATGCGGGTCTGGAGCGACCAGCGTGATCTCCACGTCCGTACGCCCCTGCTGATCGAGCAGCCGCGCCGCGCTCAGCGCGCTCCACATGCCGGCGAAGCCGGCCCCAATAACAAGAATACGCTTCGACATGTGTGCTTCTCCAATGCAGGGATACGTGATATCGGTGGACTCGCGCCGCGCCCGCGCAACTCATAACTCGGATTCTATGAGTCGTAGTTTAATTGCGCAAGCCCCCTTTTGGGACGCACTGTTGACGAATCAGACAACGATGCCGTGTGGCCGGGCGCTACATGCCCATGCCCGTCCCTGCTCCCGTGCTTGTGCCGGTACCCGTGCCCGTGGTCGTGGCTGGGTTCGAAGTCGCATTCAGATCGATTCTTCCATACACGCCATCGGCTTCGTCATTCGGCCCCGCCGCGAAAAACAGCGTATTGGAAGGCTGATTGCCGAGATCGTTGCCGAACGCAATGCCCCACACGCCTGGCTCAACAAGTGCATTGCCGTTCGAACCGTTGAGCGGCCCCATCGACTGGCCGTTCGATGCATTGAACGCGTTGATCGCGCCATTACCGAAATTGCCGATCAGAATCGCGCCGCTCATCGAGCCGAAGTTCGCGGGCGCTTGTGCAATGCCCCATGGCGCGTCGAGCGGACCGCCCGTCGCGAAGCGCTGCTTCAGGTTACCGGCCGTGTCGTACATGTCGACCATGCCGAGCCCCGCGCCTGCGACATCGTCGTGCTTCGCCGCGTCCTGCATCGCATAGGTGACGAACAGATTCGAGCCGATCGCCTGGATGCCGAACGGCGCGAAGCCGGCCGGCATCGCCGGGTCCGTGAAGCCGCCCGGCATCGTCACCTTGTTGAATGAGGTATTGAAGACGTCGATCTTGTTGTTATGGAAGTCGGTCGCGTAGAGGAAGTTCGCGTTGTTCATCGTCGCGAGCGCGAGCCCCTTGTACACTGCGCCGCCCGTGCCGTCGTCGTACATGACGAATGCGTTGGTTGGCCCGACCGCCGGCGCCCACGCGGTGATGGTGCCGCCCTCGCCCGCGAAGATGAACGCCGCGAGGCCAGACTTGCCGGTTTCCGTCACGGTAAAGCTTTGTGTGCCGTTGAAGACGATGCCCGTGGGTGATGCCGTGCCGTTCTTGCCGTTGGGTATCGCGACGATCAGCGATTGCGGCACGCCGTTGCCGTCATAGAGCGTTGCGACATTGGTGCCGTTGTCCGCGACCCAGGCAAAGCCATTCGGATTGAAGGCGACACCCCACGGATTCTTCAGATTCCCGTCGATGTGCGCGGCCGCCACCGCACCATCGGAAACGAGCGCCGTCGCCGTGAACGTCGACGGGACGGGCACGCTCGCACTGCTGGAGCCCGAGCTGGAACCGGAACTGCCGCCACACGACACGAGCGTCGCGATGGCCGCGCCACATGCTACGACGCCGAATACGGCGAGTAGAGACTTCATGACCGCACTCCTCGTTCAGTCCAAAGGGCTAACGGACAAAGAACGAGGAGGATGCGGCGTTTATTCCAGCGAAGAAACGGGGCTTGTTCCGTGGGCGATCGTAATGACTGAACTAGCTAGCGAAAAATCCGCGGCGGGCAACGAGCGCTATGCGTGACGATCCGGTGCCTGCAAACTTGCCGATACCGGCGGCAATCTGCGCGGCGTACCGAGCATGGCAAGTTGCTTCTCGTGCGGCGTCAGCGCGCCGCTGTCGCGCTTGTCCGCTTCGGCATACTTTTGCGCGGCATGAGAGAAATCGCCTTCGCCTTCCAGCGCCTGCCCCCACAGTTCATACGAGGGCGCGAAATCGGGACGAAGTTCCACCGCGTGCGCCAGTTTGACGATCGCCGCATCGTATTGTCCGTTGTCGATGAGCGCCTCGCCCCAGTCGTGCAGGATGTTCACATCGTCGCGGTGCATTTCATCTGCGCGATGGAACGCGCTGAGGGCTTCGGCATACCGGTGCGCGTGCAACAGGACGTCGCCGAGCAAGCGCTGGTTCTCTGCGGTACTCCACCGCTCGTGAGCGCCTGCACGAAGCTCCTCGATCGCGGCGTCGATTCTCCGCTCCTGCTCGAGCGCAATGCCGAGATTCGCCCGCAAGACGGCCGAGTGCGGATACAGCAACAGCGCGTCGCGCGACTGCTGCTCCGCCTCCTCGGAGCGGTTTTGCCGCAGCAGCAGCCAGCCTTTTCCAGCGAGCGCCCACTGGTGTTGCATGGAGCCCGGCCGGCCGAGGACATCGTCATAGATGGCTTCGACCTCGCTGTAGTCACATTGGCCCGGCGAACACCGTGTCTTTTGCACCGCTGCGAAGACATGGCTCGCGAGCGTATTCGGTTCGACGAGCCGCATGACCTCGATCGCGATGTCCCGCATCGACTGGTTGAAATCAGTACCGGTGAACGCAACGTCGTCGTGCATGGCGTTGAATGGCCCGTTTTCGATCTGAATATGCGCGACATAGGCATCTGCGCTGCCGTTCACATGTGTAATGCCGATATGGACGACCACGTCCTGCTTGTTCCTGAACAGCGTCGATTTCAGAAAGCCGACGATCGAAGCATAGGACATGTCCTCACCGGGCAGCTTGATATCGGGGCTGTCGTTATCGGCCAGCGATACATCGTGCGGAACCGCGTCGCTGTCGCTGCTGATTCCGCGCATCGCCGCAAGAATTCGTTCTGCCAGGAATTCCGGGGTATAGCCGGTGTCGGCCAGCGCTTTCGGTGTTTCCACCGGAGGCACCAGCACATGTTGGGTGAGCGCGCCGGAGATGACGAGCCAGCAAAAGGGACCGGCCAGGACCAGGATGATCCAGGGGAGCACAAAAGGCCACGCCACTCCTGGCAAGCGGCTGATCAACCCGATCAGAAACAACACATGCGATAGACCCGCGGGTCTGCGATCCGGAAGGCTCGACATGTTGCACCTCGATTCGGCTGCAGTTGGCTGGGCCCAACTGGCGATCGGCGTGAACGCATCGACTATGCCAGCGCTCGCAAACGCTTTACTGCCGGGCGTTTTGGCGATGTTTGCGAATTTCGCGCGTCGCAGGTGTTATCGCCGGGCCAACGCTCCGACAGGGGGAGTGCCGGTTCGCACCGGACACCTGGGAACGCGCGCTTACTTCACCGCCTCCGCGTCTTCGACCTCGCCCGCCACGGGCACGTTGCCCGAGGGGCTCATCATGCGCGGCTGCAGCATCAGCGCGACGAGGCCTGTCCAGCCGGTCTGGTGCGATGCGCCGACGCCGCGCCCGTTGTCGCCGTGGAAGTACTCGTGAAACAGCACGAGATCGCGGCAGCGCGGATCGGCCTGCAGCAGCGGGTAAGCGCCCATCACCGGGCGCTCGTTGTTGCGGTCGAGCAGAAAGAGCGTCGTGACGCGACGCGCCAACTCGTCGGCGATCTGCGCGAGCGAAAGCTTCTTGCCCGAGCCGGTCGGATACTCGACGCGAAAATCGTCGCCGTAGTAGCGGTGAAATTCATACAGCGACTCGATCAGCAGATAGTTGACCGGCATCCACACCGGGCCGCGCCAGTTCGAATTGCCGCCGAATACGCGCGAGTCCGATTCGGCGGGCAGGTATCTGACGCGGAAGTCGCAGCTGTTGTGCCGGTAAACAAAAGGCTCGTCGAGATGGGCGCGAGAGAGCGCACGCACGCCGTGATCCGAGAGAAATTCGGCTTCGTCGAGCATACGCCGAAGCAGCGCTTTCATCCGGTGCCCGCGCAATAGCGAGAGCAGTAAGGAATTGCCCTTGCCGGGTTCGTTCCAGCGCGACACGAGGCGGGCAAGGTCGGGCCGGTGCTGGAGGAAAAAGACCAGCCGCTCGCGCAGCCCCGGCAGGCCGCCGTGTACCCGCTCCTCCAGCACGCGCACCGCGAAGAAGGGAATCAGCCCGACGATCGAGCGCATCCGCAGCGGCACGCTGGTGCCGTCGGGCAGCCTCAGCTTGTCGTAGAAGAACTCGTCCACGCTGTCCCACAGGCCCGTCTCGCAACCGTCGTCGCAACTCACCGCGCCCGCGATATACAGGAAGTGCTCGAAGAACTTCACGCCGATATCGACGAACACATGGTTCGCGAACGCGAGTTCGAGCGCGATGCGCATCAGGTCCAGGGCGTAGGCCGCCATCCATGCGGTGCCGTCCGCCTGATCCAGATGTCCGCCTGTCGGCAGCGGCGACGAACGGTCGAAGATGCCGACGTTGTCGAGTCCGAGGAAGCCACCCTGGAAGATGTTGTGGCCGTCTGCATCCTTGCGGTTCACCCACCAGGAAAAATTCAGCAGCAGCTTGTGGAAAACAAGTTCGAGGAAATCCCGGTCAGCCTTGCCGGTGATCGCGCGATCGATCTCGTACACGCGCCATGCGGCCCACGCATGCACGGGCGGATTCGCGTCGCCGAATGCCCATTCGTAGGCCGGCAACTGGCCGTTGGGATGCTGATAGCGGTCCTTCACGAGAAGCAGCATCTGCTTCTTTGCAAACATCGGATCGACCAGCGCGAACGCGACCGCCTGAAACGCGAGGTCCCACGATGCGTACCACGGGTACTCCCATTTGTCCGGCATCGAGAGGATGTCCGCGTTGCATAGATGCCGCCAGTCCGCGTTGCGCCCGCGCTGGCGCGCGGCGGGCGGTGTCGGCTGCAGCGGGTCGCCTGTCATCCAGCGGTTCACGTCGTACTGGTAGTACTGCTTCGACCACAGCATGCCCGCCAGCGCCTGGCGCTGCACGAGCCGCGCGTCGGCACTTTCGATGTCGCGCTGCAGCGCGTCGTAGAACGCATCCGCCTCGGCAATGCGCTGCGCGAACAGGCTGTCGATGTCGAGCGCCACCTCCTCTTTCGGCGCGGACAGCGGACGCCAGCGGAACGTGACGACCGCGCGGCCGTGCGCCGCGATCTCGAGATGCACGCGCGCGGCCGCCTTCGTGCCCGCGTCGCGCCGGATCGCATCGTTATTGCCGTGCACGACATAGTCGTCGAAGCCGTCCTTGAATGGACCGGCGCCGTCCATGCCGAACAGGCGCTTCACGTTGGTCTCGTTCTCGCAAAACAGCCACTCGACGCGCTCGCCTCTTTGTGCGGCAGCCGTCACGACGAGCGGCTCGTGCGTGCCGCAGTGCGCGACGACATGCTCGCCCTCGGCGGACGAAACGAGCGCGAGCGACGGCTTGCTGCCTGTGGCCTTCCACGACCACGTGTTGCGCGCCCAGAACTGCGGCAACACGTCGATCGATGCGTGCTGCCCGGCGCGGTTCTCGACTGTCACGCGCATAACGATGTCTTCCGGCGTGTGCTTGGCATATTCGATCTGCACATCGAAATAACGCTGATCATCGAATGCGCCCGTGTCGAGGATTTCGTATTCGGGCAAGCCGGCACCGCGCCGCGCGTTTTCGTCGACCAGGTCCTGGTAGGGAAACGCCGCCTGCGGGTACTTGTAGAGCATGCGCATGTACGAATGCGTCGGCGTGCTGTCGAGGTAGAAGTACAGCTCCTTCACGTCCTCGCCATGATTGCCTTCCTGATTCGTCAGACCGAACAGACGCTCCTTCAAAATCGGGTCGAGGCCGTTCCACAGCGCGAGCGAACAACACCAGTCCAGCCGCTCGTCCCCGAATCCGGCCAGGCCGTCTTCGCCCCAGCGATAGGCGCGCATGCGCGCGTGGTCATGCGGGAAATAATCCCACGCGGTGCCGTGCTCGCTGTAATCCTCGCGCACGGTGCCCCACTGGCGCTCGCTGAGGTACGGTCCCCAGCGCTGCCAGCGGGCGTAATCGGCCGAGTACAGGCGTTGACCTTCAACCGTGTGGATGAGGCCGGCGGCGCGCTGCAGCATGGGCATCTCCTTGAATTGGGGCCGCCACGGTGGAGCGTGGCGCGGCGAATCTCCCATGCTAGCGCGGTTTGCCCGCCGGGCGCATGCGCCGCGCTACGGGTAGGCGCTAGCCGCCATCGCCGAGCCGTTTGAAGATGCGCAGCAATTCGCCGAGCGACCATGCCTGGAACGGTGTGCCGCCAGGCCGGTGCGGCGCATCGCCATCGGCGACCTCGGAAACATGGTCGAGCCCGGCGCGGTCGAGATGCGCGAGCAGCGGCGCGACGAACCGCTCGCGAGCGAGCGCGCACTGCGCCGCGGTATCGCCGTTCACGCGCAGCCAGGCATCCACGAAGGGGCCGAGCAACCAGGGCCAGACGGTGCCCTGATGATAGGCGCCGTCGCGCTGCAGCACCTCGCCACGGTACTGCCCGCGATACGCGCGGTCAGACGGCGCGAGCGTGCGCAGCCCCATGGGCGTGAGCAGGTTGGCTTCGACCTGCGCCACGACCGCGCGCGCCGCATCGCCTTCGAGCAGCGCGAACGGCAGACCGCCTGCCGCGAAGATCTGGTTCGGCCGAATCGAGCAATCGACCGTACCGTCCACGTGATCGAGATCGACCACGTCGAACAGCGCGCCCGTCGACGGATCGACAAAGCGCCCGGCAAACGAGGCGCTTGCGCGCGCTTCCAATTCGCGCCAGCGCGTATCCCACGCCGCGGCGATGCGCAGCGCATTGATCCACAGCGCCTGTATTTCCACCGGCTTGCCGATGCGCGGCGTGACCACCCAGTCGCCCGCCTTCGCATCCATCCAGGTGAGCTGCACGCCCGGCACGCCCGCTCGCAGCAGGCCGTCGCGCGGATCGGCTGCGATCCCGTAGCGCGTGCCGCGCGCATAGCCTTCGAGGATGGCGTCGACGGCGCCCTGGAGCGCATGCCGCGCTTCGTGCGGCACGTTCCCGGCCGCAAAGTAGTCGTGCACCGCCACGACGAACCACAGCGATGCGTCGACGGAGTTGTATTCGGGCGCGCCGCCCGCGTCGGGAAAACGGTTTGGCAGCATGCCCTCAGAAACGGTCGCCGCCCATTCGAGCAGGATCGCGCCCGCCTCCTCGTAGCGCTCGTTCGCGAGCAGCAGGCCACGCATGGCGATGAACGTGTCGCGGCCCCAGTCGGTGAACCACGGATAGCCCGCGACGATCGTACGGCCTTCGCCGCGTGCAACGGCATAGGCATTGGCCGAACGCTGCAGACGCGAGCCGAGCGACGCCCGGCGCGCTTCTTCGATGCCGGCGAGCAGCTGCGCGCGGCTCGCGGCGCTATCGTTGCTGTCGAGCGAGGCATCCGGCACACCCGAAGATGGTTGCGCGTGCAACAGTATCACCGCATCGCCTATGCCCAGGTCAAACGTGAATACGCCTGGCGTCGCGAGATCCTCGATGTAGTCGAGCCCTCGCTCGCGTTCGCGCGGGTAGCAGAAGTTGCGGTACCAGTCCGGCGCATGCGTATAGCAGCCGTTGGAGCGCGCGACGATGGCGGGCAGATCGCCGTACGGTTGCCAGCGCACGTGCTCGCCGTCGATCTGGGCGTTGAAGTCGAACGCGGGGTTCTCGTGGTGCATCCCGTGATAGTCGCGGCCCGAGATCAGCAGACGGACTTTCAGCACGGCAACGCCAGCCCCGGAGGGTGCATCGAGCCGCCAGCGCAGCACGGTTTCGCGGCTCGCCTTCGCCACGAAAACTTCTGCCGTGAGCACGGCGCCGCCGTCCAGCCGGTAGCACCACGTGGGCCACGGCGAGGTGTCGAAGCTCGCGATGCGCCCCGAGGTATCGGGATAGAGCAGATCGGGGGCGTAGCGCTGCATCGTCAGCGCGGTCTTGCGCTCCCCGTCCTCGAGCCAGGCTTCGATGCCGTTGACGAGCACCACGCGGTTCGTGGGCGGCTGCATAGCTGTGAGCAGCAGCGCGTGGTAGCGGCGCGTACGCGCGGTGCCGACTGTGCCGGATGCAAATCCGCCGGCGCCGTCCGCTTCGAGCCATTCGTCGTCGAGGCGCTGCGCATCGATGGGGCTGTGAAGACGCGTCATCGGTTGTCCTACCCTCGTGGATCATCTGCGCAACGATACTCCCGTCGGCGCGGAGCAGCCGGAAAGCGAGTCGAAAGACGCGGGCGACGTGAACATCGCGAAATTGTTTACGTGCGTGCAGGGTTAGCGGGGCTCGGGCCGCCCGCGCCGCTGCCGGTAATGGATCTGCGCGGGCACCTGAATGGACTCGGGCGCGCCTTCGCCTTCGAGCAGTGAAAACACGCAACGCAGGCTATGTTCCGCGAGTTGCGCGCTGTCCTGCACGATGGCGTCGATGCGAAGCGGCAGGCAGTCGAGCAGTTGATGATCGTCGAAGGTCATCAGGCGGCCCGGCGCCTGGGCCAGTTGATGCGCTTCGTTCACGAACTCGAGCAAGCCTTCGAGCAGCGTGATCGAACCGGCGAACAGCGCCTCGGGGTAGCGCCCATGGGCTTCGAACCAGGCCTTCATCAGCGCATAGCCCGACTCTCGCTGGTAATCGCGCTGATACACCCAGTCGGCCTGCTCCGCAATGCCGTGCCGCTCTAGCGCGAGCCGATAGCCCGCAAGGCGGTCGCGGCTCGGGGAAAGTTCCGGCTGGCCACCGAAGAACACTACTTCCCGTGCGCCCTGTTCGATCGTCTCGCCCACCAGAGCCGCCACCGTTTCAGCGGCGTCGGTAATTACATAGGGAATCGCGCTCGTCGCCACGCGGCGGTCGGCGAACACGATCGGCAGACGCTTGACCCACTTGTCGTAGCGCGGCGCTTCGGCCGTGCACGGGACGACCACCACGCCATCCACCTGCTGCGCGACCAGATGCGCAAGACCCTCGGTCTCGCGCACCGGATCTTCGTCGCTCGTCACGATCACGAGCTGATAACGGTAGCGCTCGCGGCACTGCCATTCCATGGCCTGGGCGAGCGCGGCGTGCGCCGAGTTGGTCAGATCGGGAATCACGAGGCCGATCGTGTTGCTGCGCCGCGAGCGCAGCGCGCGCGCCGATTGCGACGGCGTGAAATGATGGTCCCTCGCCACCTGCAGCACACGCTCGACCGTGGCCGCCGAGATGCGGTAGCGCTCGGCGTTGCCGTTGAGCACCATGCTGGCCGTGGTGCGCGAAACCTCCGCGAGGCGGGCAATGTCGTCGATAGTCAGACGCTCGAACTGGGACACGCGGCGTTCCTGCTGGATGTGGGTTGGGGATCGGGTGAACGCGGGAGCGAAGAGTGGGCGACGCGGCTGCGAGCCAGGGCAAGGCCCAAAACGAAGCGCCCCGTGTGGCACGGGGCGCGCGGTCACTCTCAAGTGCGCGCGGTCGCGAAGTCTTCGCGTCCGATGGTACTACGCTCGCGCGCGCCTGAAAACGTGCTTACTGTTTGTACAGGTTCAGTGGCACCGGGATGAACTTGTCGACCGGCTGACCGTCGACCACCTTCTTCGCGGCCTGCACGCCATACTGGCCGATCAGTTCGGGCTGCTGCTGCACGGTCGCGGCCATCTGGCCGGACTTGACGGCGGCGATCGCGTCGTCGGTGGCGTCGAAGCCGACCACGGCCACGTTCTTCAGGCCCGCAGCCTGCAGCGCCTTGACCGCGCCCAGCGCCATTTCGTCGTTCTGCGCGAACACGCCCTGAATGTCCTTGTTGCTCTGGATGATGTTTTCCATCACCGAAAGGCCCTTGGCGCGATCGAAGTCGGCGGGCTGCTTCGTGACGATCTTCACGCCGCCCTTTGCCGCGATTTCATCGTCGAAACCGGCGCCGCGCTCGTTGGCCGCCGACGAACCCGGAATGCCTTGCAGCTCGACGATGTTGCCCTTGCCGCCCAACTTGTCGGCGAGAAAACCGGCAGCCATCTTGCCGCCTGCCTTGTTGTCCGAAGCGATATGCGAGCTGACTTCCGCGCCGTTCACGCTGCGGTCGAGCGAAATCACCTTG
Source organism: Paraburkholderia sp. BR10141 (assembly GCF_056155635.1). Classification (NCBI taxonomy): domain Bacteria; kingdom Pseudomonadati; phylum Pseudomonadota; class Betaproteobacteria; order Burkholderiales; family Burkholderiaceae; genus Paraburkholderia; species Paraburkholderia sp. BR10141. Next base: position 347,226 of record NZ_JBMIQH010000003.1, read on the forward strand.
ATGCCCTTGCTCGTCGCTTCCTTCACGACGTTGGCCACGGCCGAAGAATCGGTCGGGTTGATGAGGATGACGTTGACCTTCTTCTCGATCAGGTCCTCCACGCTCGCCTGCTGCTTCGCCGGATCGTTCTGCGCGTCGACGGTGATGAGCGTCACGCCATCCTTCTTCGCTTCGTCTTCGGCGCCTTTCTTGAGCGAGACGAAGAACGGATTGTTGAGCGTCGAGATCGACAGGCCGACTGTGACCGCGCCGCCCGAAGCCGGCGCCGCCGACGCGCCAGCATCGGCCGTGCTGCCCGGACCTTCCTTCGAGCAGGCCGCGAGGCCCAGCACGAGCGAACCGGCGGCGAGCGCCGCAAAGAGTTTTGATATCGACGGCGAATTGTGCTTATGCATAGTCTTCCTCCTCGTTATATGTGGAGTGTGTGGAGATAAAATCTCAGGATACCTATTGATGCCAAACTGCCGCGCCAGGCGAATGAAGCGTGGCGCAGCCTGGGGATTACGACGACTTCTTGTTGCCGCGATCGATCAGCACGGCGAGCAGGATCACGATGCCCTTGATGACCTGCTGATAGAACGACGACACGTCGAGCAGGTTCAGGCCGTTGTTGAGCACGCCGATCAGCAGCGCGCCCACGAGCGTGCCGAAGATCCAGCCGCGGCCGCCCGTGAGGCTCGTGCCGCCCAGCACGACCGCCGCGATGGCGTCGAGCTCGTAGCCCGTGCCCGCGGTCGGCTGCGCGGAGTTCAGGCGCGAAGTCAGCACCACGCCCGCGAGCGCCGACATGACGCCCGCGATCGTGTACACCCACAGCTGGATGCGATCGACTTTCACGCCCGAAAGCTTCGCCGATTCGGCATTGCCGCCCGTCGCGTAGATATGGCGGCCGAACACGGTCTTGCGCAGCAGCACCCAGAACACGCCGAACATCACGAGCATCAGCACGACGGGAATCGGCACGAGGCGCGCGACATAGCCGCCGCCCAGCAGCGAGAAGAAGTCGCTGTTGAAGCTGCTGATCGGGCTGCCGTTCGACACGACGAGCGCGAGGCCGCGCAGCACCGTCATCGAACCGAGCGTGGCGATGAACGGCGCGACCTTGCCCTTGCTGATGACGAGTCCGTTGGCGAAGCCCATCAGGCCGCCAGCCACGAGGCCGGCGAGCGTCGCGACGATAGCGGGCGTGCCCGTGCTCAGCAGCGTCGCGATGATCACCGAGGAAAGCGCGAGCACGGAGCCCGCCGAGAGATCGATGCCGCCGAGCAGAATCACGAGCGTCATGCCGAACGCGATCAGCGCATTGATCGACGCCTGCCGCATCACGTTGAGCAGGTTGTCGAGCGTGAGGAAATCGCGGCTCACGATCGAGAGCGCCACGGAGATGATCAGCAGTGCTACGAAGGGTCCGAGCTTTTGCAGCGTCGCCCGGCTGCCGGGGGTAAGGGTCACTTGCGACATGTCATGTCTCGCTAGTTTGTAGTGTATGAGTAAGCGCCTTCGCTCAGACCGCCACGGCTTGCGCAGCGCTCGCCTGGCCGCCGGCTGCCGCCGTCATGATCAGTTCCTGAGTGGCCGTGGCCGCCTCGAAGATGCCGTTCTGGCGTCCCTGATGCATGACGAGAATGCGGTCGCTCATGGCCAGCACTTCGGGCAACTCGGACGACACCATCACGATGGCGACGCCCTGCGCCGCGAGCTGATTGATGATCGTATAGATCTCGGCCTTGCCGCCCACGTCCACGCCGCGCGTGGGCTCGTCGAGCAGCAGCACCTTCGGCGGCTGCGCCAGCCACTTCGCAAACACGACCTTCTGCTGATTGCCGCCCGAAAGCGCCTTGACGTCCAGTTCGGCGTCGCGCGTGCGCACACGCAACTGCTCGATGAGACCGTCGACGGCGCTGCGCTCCGCGCGCTCGTTGACGAAGCCGAGGGTGGCGTACTGATCCAGATGCACGAGCGTCGCGTTTTCGCGCACCGACATGCCGAGCACGAGCCCCTGACGCTTGCGGTCTTCCGTAACGAAGCCAATGCCCGCCGCAATCGCGCTGGACGCGTCGCGCACCTCGAGCAGCTTGCCGTCGAGCGTGACCGTGCCCGCGCTCTTGCGGTTCGCGCCGAACAGCGTGCGCAGGATCTCGCTGCGCCCGGCGCCCATGAGTCCGGCGATACCGAGCACCTCGCCCGCGCGCACGTCGAACGTAATGCCTTCGATATGGCCTTCATCCGCCAGACCGGCCACGCGCATGCGCACGTCGCCCGGTGCATGGCTGCGTTTCGGAAAACGCTCGCCGATCTCGCGCCCCACCATCAGGCGCACGATCTCGTCGAAACCGGTGTCGCGAATCGCGCGTTCGCCGACGAAATGGCCGTCACGGAGCACGCTGATCTTGTCGCACACGCGGAATATCTCTTCCATGCGGTGCGAAACGTAGACGATCGCCACTCCGCTCGCCTTGAGCGACTGCATGATCTCGAAGAGCGTTTCGATTTCGCGGTTCGTGAGCGCGGCGGTCGGCTCGTCCATCACGAGGACTTGCGCGTTCAGCGACAGCGCCTTGGCGATTTCCACGAGTTGCTGCTGACCGATGGAGAGCAGCCCTGCTTCGGTCTGCGGATCGATACGCTGCGCGCCGACCTTGTCGAGCCACTTGCGCGCCTCTTTACGCATCGTCGCGACATCGACCATGCCGAAGCGGCTCGGCTCGCGGCCAAGGAACAGATTCTCCATCACCGTCAACTGCGCGATGAGGTTCAATTCCTGGTGAATGATGGCAATGCCCGCGCGTTCGGCCTCGACGGTGCTGCGGATCGGCACCGCGCGCCCATCGACGAGGATCTCGCCTGCATCGGCTTGATACACGCCGCTCAGGATCTTCATGAGCGTCGATTTGCCGGCGCCGTTCTCGCCCATCAGCGCGTGGATCTCACCCGCCTCGATGCGGAAATCGACGCCTTCGAGCACCCGAACCGGACCGAACGCCTTGCCGATCCCCTGCATCATCACTTGCATCCTGGACCTCTCAGAAGATCACGCCCGAATGCAAAATCACATTCGCGTAGGGGCTGCATTCGCCGGTGCGGATCACCGCCTTCGCCTCGCGGCAGCGGCGCTTGAATTCTTCGTGCGGCACGGTTTCCACGGCGATGTGCGTGGCGGCCATCTCGCGGCTGCGCGCCACCACGGCCGCGTTATGCGTCTGCGCCTCGCTCGCGAACACCGCGCGCTCGACCTTGAAGTCGGCGAGCACGCTGTCGAGCACGGCGAAGAAGTCGGGCACGCCAACCGCGAGCGAAACGTCGATGCATTCCATGCCGTCGGGAATGGGCAGCCCGCAATCGGCGATCACGAGGCTATCGGTGTGGCCCATGCGGGCGAGCACGCGTGCGATGTCGCGATTCAGATGTCCGTGTTTTTTCACTGCGAATCTCGGGCTTGCGTGTTCAGAAAGGCTTCGAGTTCGGCGAGCGTGGGCATGCCGCCCTGCGCACCGGCGCGCGTCACCGAGAGCGCGCCGGCTGCGTTCGCGCGCCGCACGGCCTCGCCAATGCCGAGATGCCAGAACGCCGCGAGTGCGCCGTTGAAGGTGTCGCCGGCGCCGGTCGTATCGACGGCTTCGACGGCGAATCCCGGCTGATGCACGAGCGCGCCATTGGCATCGGCGTAGTACGCGCCGTCTTTGCCGTGGGTCATGGCGATGCGCATGGGCGAGCGCGCGATGACCTCGGCCCACGCGCCTTCCGGCGTTTGCAGCGCGGTGGCGAGTTCATGCTCGTTGGGCGTCAGCAGCGTAGTCAGTTCGAGCAGTTCGCCGCTCAGTTCGACTGCGGGCGCGGGATTGAGAAAGAACGGCTTGCCGTGTTCGCGAGCGCGCCGCGCGGCGTGCAGCACCGTTGCGTAGGGCACTTCGAGTTGGGCGAGCACGACGTCGGCCTGCGCGATCGCGGTGCTTGCACGGTCGATGTCGTCGGGCGAAAGCTCGTGGTTCGCGCCGGGCACGACGATGATCGCGTTATCGCCGCCCGAGAGCGTGATCGACGCGATGCCGGTCGCCTCGCGGCCCGTGCTTACGTGGGCGATATCGACGCCTTCGCGCGCCAGCGTCGCTTTCATCTCGCCCCCGAACGCATCGGCGCCGACGCAGCCGATCATCATCACCTCGGCGCCAAGGCGCGCCGCCGCGACCGCCTGGTTCGCGCCCTTGCCGCCCGGATGGGTCGAAAAATGCGTGCCGAACAGCGTCTCGCCGAGCCGGGGAAACGTGTCGGTCGTGACGACCATGTCCATGTTGATGCTGCCCACCACCACTACGCGCGCCATTGCACTCCCTTTCGACGGCTTGCCGCGCCTGCGGTTTTTTGCCGTGCTAAAACGTAATCAGCTTGGGAGCGCAGTTATACCAGAGTGCTCACGCGTGTGAAATAGACCCAGGGTATAACCGGATGCGCAGGACAATATGTCCCCGATTACTGGGGGTCGGCCGTAGTGGGGCACCGGCTCTATACGAATCCGGCGCGGTGGTGGCCCGCGACGCGATTCTTGCGCATCACACCTCGATACCTAGCGCGACGATGCGCCGGTACAGCGTCGCGCGCGCCATGCCGATCTGCGCGGCGGCTTTCGTCACCTGGCCGCCGGCCGCGCGTAACGCGTCGGTCAGGAAGCGGCGTTCGTAATCGCGCATTGCTTCGTCGTACTGCTGATACTGCGGCACGCCGGTGTCGTCCTGCGTATCGTGCTGAGTGCCCGTCTCTTCGTCGCGGCGCTGCCCGCGCCCATCGCCGATGAAGCGCGCGAGCGAGCGCGCATCGATGCGCTCGCTGTCCGATAGCAACACCGCGCGCTCGAGCGTATTGCGCAGCTCACGCACGTTGCCTGGCCAGCCATACGCACACAGCACCGCGAGCGCGTCTTTGTCGAGTTCGAGATGCCCCGCGCCGCTCTCCACCGCGAGCTTGTCGAGAATCGAATACGCCATCGCCTCGATGTCCGCCAGGCGCTCGCGCAGCGGCGGCACACGAATCATTAGTACGTTGAGCCGGTAGTAGAGGTCCGCACGAAACCGGCCCTGCGCCACGAGTGCGGGCAGATCCGCCGAGGTCGCCGCGATGATGCGCACGTCGGTGCGCACGATGCGATTCGAGCCGAGCGGCTCGAACTCCTGCTCCTGCAAGACCCGCAGCAATTTGCCCTGCAGCGCGAGCGGCATGTCGCCGATCTCGTCGAGAAAGAGTGTGCCGCCCTGAGCCAGCTCGAACTTGCCGATGCGCCCCTTGCGCTCCGCGCCGGTGTACGCGCCCGCCTCCGCGCCGAAGAATTCCAGTTCCAGCAGCGTGTCGGGAATCGCCGCGACGTTCACCGTCACGAGCGGACTGTCCGCGCGTCCGGACGCGCCGTGGATGGCGTGCGCGAGCAGCTCCTTCCCCGTGCCCGTTTCGCCAAGCAACAGCACCGGCGAGGCGAGACGCGCGGCCCGGCGCGCCTGGCGCTTCACTTCGAGGCTTGCGGCGCTCGTGCCGATCAAGCTCGAAAAGCTGTACTTCGCGCGACGCACCTGCGCGAGCGACTGACGCGTGCTGATCAGTTCGGCTCGCAGCCGTGCGTACTGGCTAAAGAGCGGCGACAGTCCCTTGAGTTCGTTGAACAGCACGAAGCCGACAGCACCGATCGTCTCGCCGTTGTCGTCCTTGATCGGCAAACGCGTGACGACGATCGGATCGCGATCGGTCTCGAGAATGTCGAGCAGAATGGGCTCGCCCCCCTTCACGACGTCGCGCATCATGCTGTTGGGAATGACGGCTTCGCAATCGAGACCGATCACGGCTGTGGGGTCGTCAAAGCCGAAGCGCGCCGCATAGTCCCGGTTGATCCACACCACGCGCGCGTTGCGATCGACGATCACGGTGCCTTCGCTGAACTTGTCGAGTGATCGAAAGAGCGATTGCATCGCCAGCTTGCGCACGTGGTCGTAGTCGGCCAGCAGCGCGGTCGTTTCAATTTCCATTCGGTGCTTTTCCTGGATCGCGGCCCTGACGTAGCCCGTCACGACCAGTGGATTCTCATTTGCGGGACGCATTATCTCAGAAGTGAGATTGCGCCACGTCCCCTGAAATCTCCCGGCTTGGCGCGCGGGGGTGGCAAGCGGCGCCGCGCTTTCTTCGCCTAACTCGTCTCAGTTTTGCGACTCGCAGCCGCCGCAAGCATCCCGGCGCACCCCTGCGCCCCGCGCAGCGGGTTCGCCCGCCGCTTCGCGCAAGGCTCTCCGCCCGCTGGCACACATCGTGCTCTATTGCGCGGTCGCGCCGGCTTCGGCGCGCGCGAACAACAAACAGACCTGCACGAATAAACCAACTGGAGACAAGATGTCCTTTGTGATTGTGATCGCCGCTTTGGCGTTCCTGATGTTCGTGGCCTACCGCGGCTACAGCGTCATTCTCTTTGCGCCCATCGCCGCACTGGGCGCCGTGCTGCTGATCGATCCCTCCGCCGTCGCCCCCGTGTTTTCCGGCATTTTCATGGAAAAGATGGTCGGCTTCGTCAAGCTCTACTTCCCCGTCTTCCTGCTCGGCGCCGTGTTCGGTAAGGTCATCGAACTATCCGGCTTCTCCGAGGCGATCGTGGCCGCCGCGATCCGCTACATTGGCCGCTCGCGCGCCAATGCCGTGATCGTCGCGGTCTGCGCGCTGCTCACGTATGGCGGCGTCTCGCTCTTCGTCGTGGTGTTCGCGGTGTATCCCTTCGCCGCCGAACTCTATCGCCAGAGCAACATTCCGAAGCGCCTCATGCCCGGCGCGATCGCGCTCGGCGCGTTCACGTTCACGATGGATTCGCTGCCCGGTACGCCGCAGATCCAGAACATCATTCCCACCACGTTCTTCAAGACCACCGCGTGGGCCGCGCCCTGGCTCGGCGTGATCGGCTCGATCTTCATCATCGTGGTCGGTCTCACGTACCTCGAATGGCGCCGCCGCAGCGCCATGGCGAAGGGCGAAGGCTATGGCACGTCGCTCGTGAACGAACCGGAGCGCGTCGAGACCGGCAATCTGCCGCATCCGGCGCTGGCCATCGCGCCGCTCGTGCTCGTTGGCGTCGCCAACTTCCTGCTGACGAAGGGGATTCCGCAGTGGTACGGCGACAGCTTCACCGTCGCGCCCGACGTGCTGCCCGGCATGCATGCGCCCGTGACGGTGGCCGTGAAGAGCGTCGTGGCCATCTGGGCCGTGCAGGGCGCACTGCTGCTCGGCATTCTGCTCGTCATCGTGACGGCGTTCGGCCGCGTGAAGGAACGCTTCGCGACCGGCACGAAGACCGCAGTGAGCGGCGCGCTGCTCGCCACGCTCAATACGGCATCCGAGTATGGCTTCGGCGGCGTGATCTCGGCGCTGCCCGGCTTCCTCGTGGTCGGCAATGCGCTCAAGGCCATTCCGAATCCGCTCGTGAATGCGGCCGTGTCGGTTTCGGCGCTCGCGGGTATCACGGGTTCAGCATCGGGCGGCATGAGCATCGCGCTCGCCGCCATGTCGGACACCTTCATCAAGACCGCGCAGGCCATGCATATCCCGATGGAAGTGCTGCACCGCGTGGTGGCAATGGCGAGCGGCGGCATGGATACGCTGCCGCACAACGGCGCGGTCATCACGCTGCTCGCGGTTACGGGCCTCACGCACCGCGAGTCGTATCGCGACATTTTCGCGGTGACGATCATCAAAACACTCGCGGTCTTCTTCGTCATCGCCGTGTTCTACCTGACCGGCATCGTCTAACCGGCAACTACACCAGGCCCACCCATGCATCTCCCCAACACGCTCTCCCTCGCCGGAAAGACCGCCGTCGTCACCGGTTCGACCAGCGGCATCGGTCTCGGCATTGCGACGGCGCTGGCTCGCGCTGGCGCCAATATCGTCCTGAACGGTTTCGGCGATCCGGCGGCCGCGCTCGCGCAAATCGAAGCGACCGGCGTGCGCGCCGTGCATCACAACGCGGACATGAGCCGTCCTGCCGAGATCGAAGCCCTCGTGACTTTCGCGGCAAGCACGTTCGGCGGGCTCGATATTCTCGTCAACAACGCGGGCATTCAGTACGTCGAAACGATCGAGAACTTCCCGGTGGAGCGCTGGGACCAGATCATCGCGATCAATCTGAGCGCGACGTTTCACGCGACGCGCGCAGCGCTTCCCATCATGCGCGCAACGGGTTGGGGACGCGTGATCAATATCGCGTCGGTACACGGGCTCGTGGGCTCGGTCGGCAAGTCGGCCTATGTCGCGGCCAAGCATGGCGTGATCGGGCTCACCAAGGTCGCCGCACTGGAAACCGCGCGCAGCGGCGTGACCGTCAACGCGATCTGTCCGGGCTGGGTGCTCACGCCGCTCGTACAGAAGCAGATCGATGACCTGGCTCACCGCGAGGCCATCTCCGTCGAAGACGCCACGCTGAAACTGCTCGGCGAAAAGCAACCGTCGGCAAGCTTTGCGACGGTCGAGCAAATCGGTGGCGTAGCGGCCTTCCTGTGCTCGGAAGCGGCGAACGAGATGCGCGGCGCCGAACTCAAGGTGGATGGCGGCTGGCTCGCGCAGTAGAAACGGCAGCGGCGCGCGAACGACGTACGACGCGTCAATCGCGCGCCATGCGCCGCAGTTTCATGGCGTGCGTATTCCGTACGTCTTCGTACAGAACACCTGAGCGCGCCGATTTATGTGCTGGCTGATTATTTCGTATCGTTCCGCAGTGAGTCGATACGATGCTGCCGTATCGATTCATTTGCGATTGCTTCGCTCCTGCCCGGCCGCCGCGCCTTCCGCGATCAATGACCAAACCACCTGTTCGAACTGCTCGGGCTCGATCGGCTTCGAGTACAAATAGCCCTGCGCGAAATCACAGCCCATCGACTTGAGAAAATCCCGTTGCTCGACGGTTTCCACGCCTTCGGCGATGACCTGGATTCCCAGCTTGTGTGCGAGCACCACCATCGCCTCGCAGAGCACCTGATTGTTTTCGTCCACGCTGAGGTTCTGGACAAACGACCGATCGATTTTCAGGTAATCGATGTCGAAGCGCTTGAGATAGGCCAGCGAGGAATAGCCGGTGCCGAAGTCGTCGATCGAAATACCGATGCCCGCCAGACGGAAATCGAGCAACCGCTCGTCGATATTCGATTCGGCCTGCAGCAGCAGCCCCTCGGTGATTTCCACCACCACGCTTTGCCCCGGCATGCCCTCGCGATCGAGATAGTCGTGCCACCGCACGCCGACCGTGCTGTCCTGGCGGACCTGCACCGGCGACATGTTCACGCTGATCTGGAACGACGAATCGTATTGCTCACGCCAGATGCGCGCTTGCTGCACGGCTTGCCTGAACACCCAGTCGCCGATGGGAATGATCAGGCCGGTATCTTCGGCCAGCGGAATGAATTCCAGCGGACTGATCATGCCGCGCTCCGGATGCAGCCAGCGTAACAGGGCTTCCGCCTTGCAGACCCGGCCCGTTGCCAGGTCGACGACCGGCTGATAAACCAGCCGAAGCTGATTGCGAGGCAACGCTGAACGCAGGTCGCTGGTCAGGCGCAAGCGCGTTTCCGCCTCCAGCTGCATGTCGGGCGTGAAGTAGCTGAAGCGGTTGCGTCCGGCATTCTTGGCCGCGTACATGGCCTGGTCTGCGTTCTTGAACAAGGCGTCGAGTTCAACCGTGTCGTCGGGGAAAACGGTGACGCCAATGCTCGCCGAGATGTAGACCTCGTCCGCGCCGAGTTTGAACGGTTCAGTCAGTTTGCGATTGATATTGCGCACGGTCTGCTCGACCGCGTCCATGTCTTCGAGATCGGGCAAGATCACCGTGAACTCGTCGCCGCCCAGTCGCGCGACGGTATCCAGATTGCGCACGCACGCGCTGATGCGGCGACCAGCCTCGATCAACAGCACGTCGCCGCGGTCGTGCCCCAGCGAGTCGTTGACCTCCTTGAAGCGGTCGAGGTCGATCAACATCAGGGCCACGCGCCTTTGCGAACGGCGCGCGAGCGCGGCCTCCTCGGTAAGACGATCGTGAAAGAGCTGCCGGTTAGGCAGACCCGTCAGCGCATCGAAATTGGCCTGCTTCCAGATGGTCGCCTCGAACGCCATCCGGTCGGAGAGGTCGCGACCGACTGCCAGCACCGAAGTGACATGGCCGGAACGATCGATCTCAGGCGTGATGCGAATGTGAGTGCATTGCTCCTGCCCGTCCTTTCCTGCCCACCGCAGTTCGAACTGGGCGCTTTTTCCCGTCGCGATGACTTCGCCGATCTTCCTTTCGTAGACCAGCGCATTGGCGCCGCCGGGAAGCTCCGAAGGCCGCTTGCCGAGCACGCTGGCGAGATCGCATCCCGCCGACGTGCAAAAGGCCGGATTGGCGAAGATGCGGCGCAGCTCGCGGTCATATCGCGTGATCGTATCGGGCGAATTCTCGATCAGCGTGCGCGATTCCCGTTCGCGGGCGACGAGTTCCGCCGTCCGGTCGACGACAGTCTGTTCGAGCGACGCATTGATTTCGTTGATCTTGTGAATCTTCTGCCTGATCGCCGTGCGCATCCGCTCGAAGCGCTGCGCCAGCCGGGCCAGTTCGTCCGGTCCGCCAGGCGGGCCTTCCCCGTCCTTGCCATCGTCCTCGACGGCGCCGGCATCCTCGCCAGTGTCGTGCATGCGGCGCACCAGATCCTGGAGCGGCGCCGAAATGCTGTACGAAATAAAGTAGGCAAGGAAAATGGAAAGCAGAAACCCGGAAATACCGACCACCACGATCTGGTTGCGTACGGCCTGCGCCTCCGCGGTGAGATTCCGTTCGGCGATCGTGCTGACCACGAACCAGCTCGTGCCGGGAATGCGCGCGTAGGCAGCAAGATAATGCCCGCCGCGCTTTGCCGCGAAATTGACGAACCGGCTCGACTCGCCCGATACGCGGTGGCGCGCGATATCCTCGATCAGGCCGGGCTCGGGTGCGGCGCCCGGGTTGGGCGACGAGGCGTGATTCGGAACCACGATGATCTTGTTGTCGCTCGCATCGAATACGTAAATCTCTGTTCCGCTGCCCGTCGCGACGTCGTTGAAAATCGTCGAGAAGTATTCGGGGCGAACGACCAGAACCAGACTGCCGATCTTCGCGTTGTCGCTCTTGTTGTAGATGGCGCGCACCATTCCCAGGTTCTGCTGGCCCACGCCATCGTCGTAGCTGCCCCAGTAGGTGCGTTCATGCGATTCTTCCGCAATGCCGACGAGCGCCGTCACACCCGAAGTCAACTGCGCAAATGCCTGCGTATCCAGAATCCGGTCTTTCTGGTCGAGCAAATATTTCTGGTTGATGAAATCGACCGACCCATAATGCTCGAGCAGCAAACGCGTCATGTCCTCGCGCGCCTCGCTCTGCTCCGTCGCACTGCCGCTCGCCGCTCTCGCCAGTGCGCCCTGGACCCGGTCCGAAAGCACGAGAAGATTGCTTTCCGTTTCGATCTCGTGCATGCGCAGCTCGACATTTCTCGAAACCTGCCTCACCACCTCTTTCGAAAATATCTCCGCATTTTCCTTGATCGCCGCGATCGACTTCACATAGGAAATGCAGCCCGAAATGATAATGGGCAACAGCGCCAACAGAATGAAAGCGGCAATCAGTCGATAGCGAATCTCGACGCGTCGAAGCAAATCCTGGCAGAGGTAGTCGAAAGCGCGTCGCAGCAGTGCGGAGATTGCATTCATTTGTAGTGCATCTTCGCTTCAGTCTTGACCGAGTTATCCAGGCGCTGCGCAGCCTGCCTGGGTGTAATTTTCCTGAGCAGCACATCCTGCATCAATTCATGCACCAGCTCAATCGTATTGGAAGGAAGCGACGAATAATAGGGGCTTGCCGTGACGGGATAACGGCTGAGCGCGTTCGTGTAGTCGACGATCTCCACGTCGCTCACCACGGTCCCCATGCCTTTCTGGAACGGCGAAATGTTGTGGCGTTTCCGCTGAAGAATCGGAAACCCCTTGCCGGCGATGAATTCCAGAAAACGCATGGCCGCGGCCTTGTTGGGCGTTTCGCAAACGGCAAAGCCCGTTTCGCTGCCGAGCACCGGCACGACGCGTTCGCCGCGCGCGTTCCAGGGCGGCACGAACACGCCCACCGAGAAATCGTTTCCATGCAGCATGAGTCCGGCTGACCAGCTGCCCTGGAACGCCATCGCCACCTTGCCTTCCTTGAAAAGGCGAATGCCCTCGTCGTACCCCGTCGTCATGAACGACGGCTGCGCGTAACCGCGCTCCGGGATCAATGCGATTTTGGCGAAGATATCGGCCGCCTCCGGCGTATCGAGGTTCAGCGTGCCGTCCGCCATTTTCTCTTTCCAGTTGGGCTCGCGCGCGACCACATCATTGGCAAAGCCTGAAGCGAATGGCCCGTTGCCGAGCATGTTCGGAAAGCCGCCGCTCCACATCACCGGAATCATGCCCGCCTGCTTGAGCCTCGCGCACACCGCCAGGAACTCATCGAAATTCGTCGGCAGCGTGTCGATGCCGGCCTTGGCGAACATGGCGCGGTTGTAATAGATCATCGTCGTCGCCACGCCGCCCGATATGCCGAACCCCTTGCCTTCGCGACTGGTCCAGTCAGCCTTGAGTGGATCGAGCATGTTCTTCCATGCGGCGCTCTGGCGGACATCGGTCAGGACGCCCTGGTCGGCCAGCTCGGCGGCATAGGCGTTCGGATTGATGCTGACGAGGTCGGGCAGCGTGCCCGCCGCCACGCGCGGCTTGATGTTCTCCTCGATCGAGTTGCCGACCATGAACTGCACGTTCACGTGCAGATCGGGATTGAGCTTGTCGAACCCGGCGGCGATCTGGAGCATCTCCTCCGGCCAGTCCGGCGCCCAGATGAGCGCGGTGATGGTGGTCCGTGCCGGCGCGGCCTTGCTGCTCTGGGCGCCGTTCTGCTGATCGCAACCCAGGAGCAAAAGCATGCCGATCAGACCGGACCACAGCCAGGCAAACTTGATTCCGTGCACGTAACGCTCGCTTTCAGTTCGGGAATGGCGGACCCCGCGGAACGCAGGGGAACCACATTGCATATCGGCCGAAACCGGGCGTCACTTGAGGGGGTTGCGCGTGAGCGTGGCACGCAACAATTGGCGAGCCTTGCGGACGAACGATCATGCCCGTTCGCAAACGTTAGCGCGGCGCGATGCGCTAACGTGGTGCAATAGCAGCGGGTCTCTTTGCGCAGACCCGGAGCGCGGCGCGGCGAGGTCGATGGGTCGCCGCCTTGCGTCGCTTTCGAATCAATCGTTGCGATCGTTTCAATCGAGCGACGGGCTGCATTCGCATTCGAGCGCCGCGACCCGCGCCGGCCGCTCCATTGCCGCAAGCCGATGCAGCGTCACAAGTCCGAACACGGCGAGCGCGCAGCCGAGCACCAGATCGGCACGTATGCCCGCGCGGTCCACGATCGTGCCGCCCACTGACGAGCCAAGCGCAATCGCCACCTGGATCACGCTCACGAACATCGCCGAGCCTGCTTCGGCAAGATCGGCCGTGCCGCGCTGAATCCACACGGAGAAGCACAGCGGAATCGCGCCGAACGCCACGCCCCACATCAGCATCGCCGCGATCTCGCCAATTCGCACGTGGTCGAGCAGAATCATCGCTGCGAGCGCGCACAACAGCAGCGCCGTCATCGTCGCCACGGCGAGCTTCAGGCGCGTGGCAACGACCGCCGAAGTCAGCGCGTTCGAGAAAAAGCCGATCACGCCGAACGCGAGCAGCAGCAGCGTGATGGCGCTCATCGAGAAGTCCTGCTGGAGCAGCGGCGCGATGAACGTGTACGTCGAGAAATGCGCGCCGAACACGAGCGCCACCATCAGCATGCTCAGACGCACTTGCGGGCGACGCAGCAGCGTGGCGAAATCGGCAAGACGCAATGCGGCGGCGGAAGGAAGCGTTGGCACCAGCAGCGCCTGCGCAACGAGCGCGAGCGCGACGAGGCCGCCCGTCACGAAGAACGACATGCGCCACGACGCGAAACCCGCGATAAAGGTGCCGAGCGGCACGCCGATCACCGTCGCGAAGGTCACGCCGGTCAGGATGATCGCCGTTGCGCGCGGGGCGTCGCTCGTATGCACGAGGCGGCCCGCCGCTGCAGTCGCAAGCGTCCAGAATCCGCCGAGCGCCGCGCCGAGCATCGCGCGGCCAACCAGCATGAACGCGAAATTCGTCGCAAGCGCGGAGACGATATTCGACGCGAGCAGCATGGCCGTGAGCAGGAGAAAGACTTGACGCCGGTCCATGCGGCCGGCAAACATCATCAGGCCCGGCGCGAAGATCGCCGCCATCACGCCCGGCGTGGTCACCATGAGTCCGGCAGTACCCGGCGTCACGCCGAGGTCGCGGGCGATCTCGGTGAGCAAACCGACCGGCAAAAATTCGGACGTCACGAACGCAAATGCGCTGATCGCCACGGCCAAGACTGACAGCCACTGGCGCAGTGTCGTCTCTTCGAGCGGCGCGGGCGCGAGATTGGGAGAACGGTCGTTCATGTTTCGATGACTGTTTTGTGTGTGGCGAATAATAAAAGCCATTGTTCGGCAATTTCGCACCAAAAAATGGGGAAAATCGCCGCTTAAATGGTCAATCGGGAATGGCGTTTAAATTAACATCAAATAAAGAATCGCGTGCGGCCCTGCGATTAGAGGGGTCGACAAAAGGGTTATGAATGGAATGTGACGCGGCCTGCCCCGCGCGGGCCGGCGGGGCGGTGATTATGTCATTTCAGAGCCGGAAAAATAAACGATATTTTTCTGGGGACAATTTAGGCATCGAATAGATGCTTTGCTGGTCACTGGACAGGAGACTAAGGGCGCCGGGAAAGCGCCCCGTGAGGAATTGCCGGAAAACCGGTCCATCAAGTCAAGCGAGGCGCTCGCAGGCGCCTGGGTTCAAAACCGCGTCTGCACGCCAACGCGGGCGATGAACTGATTGGGACCGCTCGACGTACCGTTGGGGTCGAGCACGCCGCTGATCAGCGCCTGAGCCCCGGCGTTCGTGCGCTGATACACGGTCTCCACATACACGACCGTCCGTTTGGACAGGAAGTGATCGACGATGGCCGTGATCTGGTGCGCGTGATTGTTGTCGAGATACGCGTTGCCCTTCATGTACATGTAGTCGGCGGCAATCGCCCAGTCTGGCGCGAGCAGCCAGTTCGCGCCGGCCTCGGCCTGGGCAATGGCGCCGCCGTTGAAGGTGTTGCGCACGGTCGTCACCAGCAGCGTCGCCATGACCTTGCCGAAATCGTAGTGCGCGCCCACGCCCCAGTTGCGAATGCCGACATCGGGTTCGCCGGCCTCTACATATTTGGCTTCGGTGTACGCGGCCGCCATGCCGAACGCGCCGTTGGTGTAATTCGCGCCGGCACTGACTGTATTGCCGCGTCCGAATGCGCCCGGAATGCCACCAAAGCCGTACAGGCCGCCGAAGCTGAAGCCGGCAAACTTCGGCGATTGATACTTGACTGAGTTCTCGACCGTGGCGCCGGCCATGCGGTCCCAGTCGAACTGCTGCGCGAAGGGTGGGTTGCCCGGAATCGCGATCTTCGCAAACGGGCCCGCGCGGAAGTTGTAGAGGCCCCCGACTTCCATCGCCGCGTCGTCGTGGCCGAAAAACAGCGAATCGGTCATGAAGTCGTATTGATTGCCCATCGTGAGCCTGCCGTACTGGTCGCTGTCGAGGCCAACGTAGGCGTTGCGCCCGAAGATCCCTTGACCCGAGATGATCGAACCGGTTCCCATCGAAAATTGATCGACGAGATCGAACACCGCGTGCAAGCCGCCGCCCAGATCTTCGCGCCCGCGTATCCCAAGCAGGTTCGGCGTGAAAATGCCGTCGTCGAACTTCACCACCGAGTGGCCGCCCTGGTTGCTGACCCACGACACGCCCGCGTCCACCATGCCGTACAGCAACACGCTGTCGCCTGCCGGGCCGCCTTCCGCATGTGCCTGGGCGCAAGCCATCACCGATACCGCCGTGCACCACAGTGCGAGGCTCTTCATTGACGTCTCCTTTACCTTGATCTCTTTGTCGGCATCCTTTTATTACGGATACCTTATTAATTGAAATAATCGTCGAACTTCGGGAAACCGTAACGGCGCCGGGGCGCCGTCACCGCGACATCAGTCGGATTGCAGTGCGACCGGAGCCGACCGGCGTGCCAGCGCGCGCGGTGCGGTTTCGATCAGGAACATCGAAACGAAGATGCCGCAAATGAGCCCGCCGAGCGCGAACTGCAGCGTGAACTGAATGCCGTCGTGCTGCGCGACATAACCGGCAATGGCCGGCGCGATGCCGCCGCCAAAAATCTCGCCGGCACCCGAAGTAATGCCGATGGCCGAGGCGACGAGACCCGCCGGCGCCGCTTCAGTCGCGATCGGCCCGGTGAGGACGCCCAGCATGCCAAGCGCGAAGAACGAAACGACGAACAGGACGGCAAAGAGCATCCACGGATTCGCGCCGATGCGGGCAAACACATACAGCGAAATCGCCGCGCCCGCGAACGACGCGACCGAGGTCAGCCGCCGCCCCGCAACGTCGGAGAGACTGGCAAGGCCGAACTCGCCGAGAAAGCCGCCGAAGCCGATCGCCGACACGACAAAGCCCATCTGCGCGGTGTCGAGATGCAGATAGTCCACGAGATAGTTGGGCACCATCGCGCCGATCACGAAGATGCCCGCCATCGCGCACAGCGTGGCCAGCATGGCTAGCACGACATTGCGGCTGGCGAAGAGCGCGCTCCAGCGCGGGCCGCCCGTTGCGTGCGCAACCGCCGCGTGCACCGGCTTGATTTGCGGCGCGTCACGCAACATCGTCGCGATCAGCACGGCCACGATGAGGCCCGGCACCGCGGAAACCGCGAACACCCAGTGCCACGACGGCACGACGCGCAGCAACTGCGTCGCGATGATCGGCGCGAGGCCCAGGCCCATCAGCGCGAACATGCTGAGCTGCAGCCCCTGGTTGCGCCCGCGGCGCGACGGATGCGAGGCCTCGCCCACGGAGGCCACGCTGGTGGGCGTGAATGCGCCCTCCGCGACGCCCATCAGGGCGCGAATGAGCAGCAGGCTTGCGAAGCCGGTCGCGAAACCCGAGAAGCTCGAGAGCAGCGAGAACATCACCATCGCCGCGATCATGATCTTGCGCCGGCCGATGCGGTCGGACAGGCGGCCCATGAGGATCGAGAACACGCCCCACGCAATGCTGAGAATGCCGATCAACTGGCCGAGCTGCTGGTAGCTCAGGTTGAGGTCTTTCATCATGTGAGGAAAGAGCGGCGCGATCATCCAGCGATCGAGCCCGACCAGACCGAAGCCGATGGCGAGCAGGACCAGCGTCCTGCGTTCGTTTTTCAGATCGTGTGGTTCGTGCGGATGATGTGATTGGGCCTGCCTCGTCACGTTTGTCTCCTTGGTTGTCTTGCGTGTTCGTATTACGAACTCCGCTTCGTTTATCGAACTTCGAGCGAGATCGTAGGAAACCTGACCTAGTGATGTCAATCAAAAAAGACCCTCGTTGTACACAATTTCTCTTTACTTTCCGCTTGCTTTTCCACGTTTACCCTGTATTTCGCGACAGTTGTATTGAATAGATCGATTCGCTGTATACAATCTGTACACATCGTGGTGCAGTCTCTGGCCGCTTCTCCATTCGCTTTTCACCACTTCCTTACGCATGAACGGCATCGACGACACCCCCGCCAGCACGCGCGCCGGCTCCGCCGCTTCGCAAACCGTCAAGGCCCAGCTCGGGCTGCGAGAACTGATACTCGGCGGCGAACTCGCGCCGGGCGAGCGCATTTCCGAACTGGCCGTGGTCGAGCGCCTTGGCGTCTCGCGCACGCCGGTGCGCGCGGCGCTCATGCGCCTGCAGGAAGAAGGGCTGCTCGAACCGATTCCGAGCGGCGGCTATGCCGTACGCTCGTTTTCGGAAAATGAAATACGCGACTCGATCGAACTGCGCGGCACGCTCGAAGGGCTGGCTGCGCGCCTTGCCGCCGAGCGCGGCATCACCCATTCGATGTTCCGCGACCTGCACGACTGCATCGACGACATCGACGAACTGCTCGTGGGCGAGTTGAGCGAAGAAACCTTCTCCCGCTATGTCGAAGCGAATGGCCGCTTTCACCGGCTGCTGGCCGCGGCTTCCGACAGCGAAGTGGTGGCGCGGCAGATCGAGAAAGTCGCCACCTTGCCGTTTGCATCCGCCAGCGCGTTCGTCGTCGTGCAGTCGCTCGACCCGCGTGCGCGCGAAACGCTGATCGTCGCGCAAGCCCAGCATCGCGCCGTGCTCGAAGCGATCGAAAGCCGTGAAGGCGCGCGCGCCGAAGCGCTGATGCGCGAGCATTCGCATATCGCCCATCAAAACCTCAAGCGCGTGCTCGACAACCAACGCGCCATGACGAGGCTGATTGGCGGCAATCTCATTCGCCGCAATCCGCGCTAGTGGCGCGCGGTATACACGCTCGCTAAACGGCTTGATTCGAACGGCGGCATGCGTGCCGCCCCTCACCCTGAACGAAGGCGCAGCCAGGCGCCCTGGAGGAGACATATGTTCCTGAAAAACGCATGGTATGTCGCATGCACCCCCGATGAAATCGACGGCAAGCCGCTTGGGCGGCAAATCTGCGGCGAGCGCATGGTGTTCTGGCGCACGGCCGAAGGCGGCGTCGCCGCGCTCGAAGACTTCTGCCCGCATCGCGGCGCGCCGCTCTCGCTCGGCAGCGTACGCGAAGGGCATCTGGTGTGCGGCTATCACGGCCTCACCGTGGGCGCCAGCGGCAAATGCGTGAGCATGCCGTGCCAGCGCGTGGGCGGCATTCCGTCCGTGCGCAGCTATCCCGCGGTCGAGCGCTACGGTTTCATTTGGGTATGGCCCGGCGATGCGGCGCAAGCCGACCCGGCGAAGATCCATCACCTCGACTGGGCCGACAATCCCGCGTGGGCGTATGGCGGCGGCCTTTATCACATCCAGTGCGACTATCGCCTGATGGTCGACAACCTCATGGACCTCACGCACGAGACCTACGTGCACGCCTCGAGCATCGGCCAGCCCGAGATCGAGGAAGCACCGCCCAAGACCACGGTCAACGGCGACGTGGTCACCACCAGCCGCTTCATGCACAACATCATGCCGCCGCCTTTCTGGGCCGCAGCGCTGCGCGGCAACGGCCTCGCCGACAACGTGCCCTGCGACCGCTGGCAAATCTGCCACTTCTCGCCGCCCAGCCACGTGATGATCGAAGTGGGCGTGGCGCACGCAGGCAAAGGCGGATATGACGCCGATGCGCGCGACAAGGCGTCGAGCATCGTCGTCGACTTCATTACGCCGGAAACCGAAACGTCGATCTGGTACTTCTGGGGCATGGCGCGCAGCTTCGCCGTGCACGATCACGCGCTCACCGAAACGATCCGCACGGGCCAGGGCAAGATCTTCTCGGAGGATCTCGAGATGCTCGAATCGCAGCAGCGCAATCTGCTCATGTGGCCCGAACGCCGCATTCTGAGCCTCAACATCGATGCCGGCGGCGTGCAGTCGCGCCGCGTGCTCGACCGGCTGATCGCTGCAGAACGCAACGCAACGGCCACTGCCGCAGCGGACTGATTCGACCAAAGCCACGGTCGCGCGGACACGCGCGGCCGCTCTCCTTCCCTTGCCCCAACGCATCATGAAAGTCACCCTTCTGCGCAAGATTCCCGTCGCCACCGACATCTGCGAGTTCGAACTGGCGAGCGCCGACGGCGCACCGCTTCCGGCATTCGCGGCGGGCGCGCACATCGACGTCCATGTGGATGGATTCGTGCGCCAGTACTCGCTGTGCAACCGCCCCTCCGATCACGGCGCCTACCGCATCGGCGTGTTGCGCGACCCGGCTTCGCGCGGCGGCTCCGTTGCGATGCACGCGCTCGACGCCGGTACGAACCTGGAAATCAGCATCCCGAAGAATCATTTCCCGCTGGACGAACAAGCCACGCATACCATCCTGCTCGCGGGCGGGATCGGCATCACGCCGCTCATCGCCATGGCCGAGCAGTTGCGTGAGGAAGGCCGCCCGTTCGAACTGCACTACTGCACGCGCGACCCACAGCGCGCCGCCTTTCGCGAGCGTCTTGCCGAAGCGGGTTTTGCCGAGCACACGCACTTCTATTTCGACAGCGAAGGCGCCGATGCACGCATCGACCTCGCGCGCGTGCTTGGCGCTCCGCACGACGGTAAGCATACCTACGTATGTGGCCCTGCGGGCTTCATCGACGCCGTGCTCGCAGCCGCAACCAGCGCGGGGTGGCCCGCGCAGAACGTGCACCGCGAGTACTTCGGCGCGGCCCAAGCAGGCGCGAGCGCGAACGCGGACACGAACGGCGCCTTCCAGGTCACCCTCGCGAGCTGCCAGCGCGTGATCGACATCCCGGCCGGCACGACCATCGTCGAAGCGTTGCGCGCGGGCGGCGTCGAGGTGCCGGTCTCATGCGAGCAAGGCGTATGCGGCACCTGCATCACGCGCGTGCTGTCCGGCGAGCCGGACCATCGCGATCTCTACCTGACCGACGAGGAGCGCGCCGCCAACGACCAGCTGCTGCCGTGCTGCTCGCGCTCGCGCTCGCCCATGCTCGTGCTCGACCTCTGATACGGCGCGGCGGCGCCCATCAGGATTCGCGCGCTCGCTTCACCGCGAGCAGCGCGGCGAGCGCCGCCACCACCGTAACCGGGACGCTTGCGCCTATCACCGTCGTGGCGCTCGCGCCGCCCGCCAGCAACTGCCCTGCCGCGAGCGGACCGACGATCGACCCTACGCGGCCCACCGCCACTGCCGCGCCCACGCCGGTGCCGCGCATGACGGTCGCGTAGCTCGCCGCGGAAAGCGCGTAGAGCATCGACTGCGCGCCCACCACGCCCATGCCCGCGAGCAGCACCGACACCGAGATCCAGAACAGGTTGCCCGCGCCCGCGAGCATGAAAAGCGAAATCGCGATGCCGGCATAGACAGCCGCGACGACTCGCCCGGGCCTGACGCGGTCCATCAGCATGCCGATGCCGAGCACGCCGATCACGCTGCCCACGTTGAAGAAGATCTGCGTGACGCCGGCCTGGCTGCGCGAAAGGCCCCGGCTCACGATCAGCGAGGGCAGCCAGTTGAGCAGGAAGTACAGCACGATCAGCGTGCAGAAAAAGCTGATCCAGATCTGTGCGGTCACCGCGGCGCGACCGTCGCCGAACAGCACGCGCCACGTGGGCGGCGGGCCGCTCTGCGTGGACTGCGCGCGGCTCGAGGCCGCTTCATAGGCCGCGGATTCGGGCAGGCAGGCGAGGATTAGCGGCGCGACCACGAGCGGTCCGACGCCGCCCGCATAGAAGATATGCCGCCATTCGGTGTCGCCCGCACTGAGGACGCCGATCAGCGCCGCGAGCGCGCCGCCGAGCGGCATGCCGCAATACATGATGCTGACCGCCGTATTGCGCAGCCGCGGCGCCACGGCTTCGGCCGAGAGCGCGATCAGGTTCGGCATGGCGCCGCCAAGGCCGACGCCGGTCAAGACGCGCGCCACCAGCAGCGTGGCAAAGCTCCACACATGGGCGGTGAAGATCGAGAACACGCCGAACGCGACCATCGAGAGCAGCAGCACGCGCTTGCGCCCGATGCGGTCGGCGAGGCGTCCGCCGATCATCGCCCCGGGCAGGAGCCCGAGCATGCCCGCACTGAACGCGAGCCCCATCTGGCTCACCGAAAGACCGAACTCGCGCGCCATGCGCGGCGCGGCCACGCCCGTCGACTGAAGATCGACGCCCTCCAGCACCGCCACGATCAGACACAAACCCAACACCCATGCGGTGCCCGCCGCCGTGCGCGCGCTCACCTGCGTAGTCGATGACGACACGTTGCCTCCTCGTTTTGTAATGGAATGTCGCGGCCTTTCACCGCGCCGTCACTAGTTAGTTAACCTAACCTACGTGCTAAAAAAATTTCATGCATGGGGCAGCGGAGTGCGGCAGCCCGCTTCGATGAGCCGCAGCCGGTGATCGAAGGCCATGAGCGGGTAAGCGAAGAAGTAGTGCGCCGTGACGCACTTTTCGGCATAGAACGGATCGTCGGCCGAGGCATCCATCGCGATGCGCAGCGTGCGCGCCCAGGCAAATGCAAGCAGCAGCCAGCCGATAAGCGCGAGATAGTCGTCGGCCACGCGGTAGGGCAACTCGCAATCGTCTGCGCTGCCCTGCCTGATTTCGCCCGTGATGCGCTGCACGTCCGCCACCAACGCATCGAGCCGTGCGCCTGCACGGTGAAGCGCAGGATCGTGGGAAGCGACACAGCGTGTGGCGTCCGCTGTGACATGCGCAAGCAACGCGCGCAACGCCTCGCCGCCATCGCCGAGCACCTTGCGCACGAGCAGATCGATCGCCTGGATTTCGTTCGTGCCTTCGTAAAGCATGGCGACGCGGCTGTCGCGCACCGTCTGCTCCACGCCGTATTCGTGGATATAGCCGTAGCCGCCGAACACCTGCAGCGCACGCGATGCCGCCGCAAAGCCATTGGCGGTGAAGAACGCCTTGGCGACAGGCGTGAGCAGCGAGGCGAGCTGCCCCGCCGCCTGGCGCTCGTTCGCATCGGGGTGGCGCGCGGCCACGTCGAGCCAGTAACCGATCCAGTAGCCGATGGCCCGCTGGCCCTCCACCGTCGCGCGCAAGTCGAGCAGGATGCGCCGCATGGCCGGATGAAACGCGATCGGCGCGGCCTGCGCCGGCTCGCCCTCGTATTGCGCAGGCGCACTCACGGCGCGCATTTGCACGCGTTCGTGCGCGTAGGCGTGCGCGCGCTGCCAGGCAAGCTGCGCGTGGCCCACACCCTGCATCGCCACCTGCAGGCGCGCCGCGTTCATCATGACGAACATCGAAGCGAGGCCGCGATGCGGCTCGCCCACCAGCCAGCCCAGCGCGTGCTCGAAACGCATCGAACAGGTCGGGCTGGCCTTGAGGCCCATCTTCTTTTCGATGCCTTCGCAATGCACGCCGTTGCGCACGCGCTCGCCGGTCTCGCCGAAGGTCCATTTCGGCACCACGAAGAGCGAGAGGCCCTTCGTGCCCGCCGGCGCATCGGGCAGACGCGCGAGCACGAGGTGCACGATGTTGTCGGTCAGATCGTGCTCGCCGCCCGTGATGAAGATCTTGCTGCCGTCGATGCGCCAGGCGCCGTGCGCCGCGTCGGGCGTCGCTCGCGCGCGCAGCAGCGCGAGATCGCTGCCCGCCTGCGGCTCGGTCAGGCACATCGTGGCAAGCCACTCGCCGCTCGCGATCTTCGGCAGCCAGTCGCGCTTCAACGCATCACTGCCGTGCGCCATCAGACACGCCGTCGCGCCATGCGTGAGGCCGGGCGACATCAGCCATGCGTGGTTGGCCGCCGCGAGCATTTCCTGCAGTGCGACTTCGAGCAGTTGCGGCAGGCCCTGGCCGCCCGCGTCGGCGTCGAGCGCGAGCGTCGGCCAGCCTGCCGCGACGAAATCCGCATACGCCTCGCGAAAGCCCGTGGGCATCGAGACCTCGCCGCCCTCGAAGCGGCACCCCTCGAGGTCGCCCGCCGGGTTCAGCGGCGCGACGCGTTCCATCACGAAACGTGCGGCTTCTTCGAGCACCTGCTGCGCCGTCGCGCTGTCGAGGTCCGCCCATGCGGGAACGCTGCGCCACCATGCGGGTGCTTCGATCCATTCGTCGATCACGAAGCGCATGTCGCACAGCGGGACCTGATAGTCGAGACTCATCGTGACCGTTCCTCAAACGTGCTGCAGATGACGAGCGAAAATCACGCGCGTTTCTGTGCCCCGCGCGGCGTACAACGCGTCTACGAGCGCCGCGCGCTGGCTCAGCACGACGCGCTGATTGATCGACCCTTTATCCGTGATCTCGCCCAGATCGAGCGACGGCGGCGCGTCCATCAGGTGCAGTCGCGTGACGAGGGTCGCGCTGCCCGTCGCCTCGCGGTTCAGCCGCTCCATCAGGTCAGCAAAGAAGTCGCGCACGGCGCTCGCGTCCAGAACGTCGCGCGCGGGCGCACTCGCATCGAGCCCCGCGAGCCGGCGGCATTCGTCGAGGCGCGGAAAGATCAGCACGCCGATGTCGTCGCGGTCCATGCCCGCGATCACCGCGTCCTGCACGTACGGTGCGCCGCCCGAGACGATGCGCGCGCGCATGGGCCCCACGCTCACGAACGTGCCGGAGCTGAGCTTGAAATCCTCAGCAATGCGTCCGTCGAACAGCAGGCCGAGTTCGGGCCGCCCGGCATCGACGAAGCGCACGGCGTCGCCGGTGCGGTAGTAGCCCTCTTCGTCGAACACGTCGTGACGGTCCGCCTCGTTCGCGCGCCAGTAGCCGCCCATCACGTTCGGGCCGCGAAAGCGCGCTTCGAGCTTGCCGTCCACGGGTACGAGACGCGTCTCGCAGCCCGGCGCGGGCAGGCCGATATAGCCCGCGCCCATCACCGGGCCGGTCGTGAAGAGGCACGACGGCGCGGTCTCGGTCATACCAAGGCCCGCCATGATGCGAATGCGCTCGCCGCAATGGGCCTGCGTCACGCGTTCGAGCCGGTCCCACGCCGCCTGCGAGAGCCCCGCGCCCGCGAAAAAATACATCTTCACGCGCGAGAAAAACGTCTCGCGCAGTTGCGCGTCGGTTTCGAGCGCGGCAGTCAGTTCTTCCCAACCCTTCGGGACGTTGAAGTAGAGCGTGGGGGCGATTTCGCGCAAATTGCGCAGCGTCTCTTCGAAGCGGCCGGCCACGGGTTTGCCGTCGTCGATATAGAGCGTGCCGCCGTTGTAGAGCGCGATACCCACGTTGTGGCTGCCGCCGAAGGTGTGATTCCACGGCAGCCAGTCCACCAGCACCGGCGGCTCGATGCCGAACTGCGGGAACGTCTGCAGCAGCATCTGCTGATTGCTGCACAGCATGCGATGCGTGGTGGGCACGGCCTTCGGCAGGCGCGTCGAGCCGGAGGTGAAGAGGAACTTCGCGATCGTGTCGCCGCTCACGCGCGCCTGCGCGGCTTCGAAGCTGCCCGCCTGCGTCTCGAGCAACGTCGAAAACGGCGTCTCGCGGCGGCCGCCGCCAGCCGGCGTCACGACCACGCGCTCGATATCGGCGGGCACCGCGGCGTCGAGCGCCGCGGCAAAAGCGGGGCCGTCCGCCGCGAATACGAGGCCGGGATTGAGCAGACCCAGCGTGTGCCGCAGCTTGTTGTAATCGCTGGAGACGAGCGAATAAGCGGGAGAAATGGGCGCATAGGGCACGCCGGCCCATAACGCGCCGAACGCCATCTGCAGATGTTCGAGATCGTTGCCCGAGAGCAGCGCGACCGGGCGCTCCGCCGACAAGCCTCGCTCGATCAAGGCTTGCCCGATCCCACGGGCGCGTTCGAGCATCTGCGCGTAGCTGATGCCCTGCCATTGGCCGTCGGCGCCGCGGCGCGCCACGAGCCAGCGCTCCGGATGCTCGCGCGCGCCGCTCACGAGCCGGTCGGTCACGCGTTCGGGGTAGTCGTCGAGCGCCTCGCTCGAGCGCAAATACCAGCAGTCGCCGCGCCGTTCGATCTGCGGCGCGGCCGAGCCGATCGCGACGGCGCGATAACCGGCGAAGTCCGGTTGCACGACGGCGCGAGCATGCGTTTGGGTCGGCTCCGAATCCAAAGCCTGTCTCCTTTGCTTGACCGGTGCCAGGCTGCGCGGTGGATCGGCGCAGACGGCCCGGTGGTTCATGTCGTGATGCGCGCGTTCAGATCGGATAGTGGCGCGGGCCGGTCTGCACGGTAATCCAGCGCAGGTCCGTGAATTCGGCGATCGAAGCCTTGCTGCCGAAGCGGCCATAGCCGCTCGCCTTCACGCCGCCGAACGGCATTTGCGCTTCGTCGTGCACCGTCGGCCCGTTGATGTGGCAGATGCCCGATTCGATGCGCTTCGCCACGTTCATGGCGCGCGCGATATCGCGGCTGAACACCGCCGCCGAAAGCCCGTACTCGCTGTCGTTGGCGACCTTCACCGCTTCTTCGTCGCTGTCCACACGCTGTACCGTCACCACGGGGCCGAACGATTCGTCGGCGTAGAGCTTCATCTCGCGCGTGACGTTTTCGACGATCACAGGCTGCATGATCGCGACGTTCACCTCGCAGCCCAGCGGCAGTTTCGCACCCTTCTCGCGCGCGTCTTCCACGAGCGCGAGTATGCGTCGCGCCGATGCTTCGCTCTCCAGAGTCCCCAGCACCGAGCCCGGCTGCGTGGGGTCGCCGGCCTTCAGCGTGCGTGCCTTCGCAACGAGCTTGTCGACGAACGCATCGGCAATCTTGCGGTCGACGATCACGCGTTCGGTCGACATGCAGATCTGCCCTTGATTGAAGAACGCGCCGAACGCTATGCCTTCCACTGCCGCGTCGAGATCGGCATCGTCGAGCACGAGCACGGGCGCCTTGCCGCCCAGTTCGAGCAGTGCGGGCTTCAAATGCCGAGCAGAAAGTTCGGCGACGATGCGCCCCACGCGCGTCGAGCCCGTGAAGTTCACGCGTTTGACGGCGGGATTGGCGATCAGGCGCTCGACAATGGCCGGTGCATCTTCCGGTGCATGCGTGAGCACGTTGACGACGCCCTCGCCCAGCCCCGCCTCGTTAAGCACTTCGCCGATCAGCGCATGTACGCCGGGACACCCTTCGGATGCCTTCAGGACCACTGTATTGCCGCACGCGAGCGGCATGGCGAGCGCACGCGTGGCGAGAATCACCGGTGCGTTCCAGGGCGCCATGCCGAGCACCACGCCGCACGGCTGGCGCACGGCCATCGCGAGGCTGCCGGGCACGTCGGATGGGATCACCGCGCCGTCGATCTGCGTGGTCATGGCGGCCGCTTCGCGCAGCATGTTGGCGGCGAGCATCACATTGAAACCGTACCAGTTCGCCATTGCGCCCGTTTCCGCCGCGCCGATGGCGATGAAGTCCGCCGTGCGCGCATCCATGCGCTCGGCGGCGGCCAGCAGGCGCTTGCGGCGCTCCGTGGGCGTGAGCGCGGCCCACGCCGGGAAGGCGCGCGCGCCCGCGGCAACGGCCGCGTCCGCATCTTCCACCGTGGCCGCTGCCGCACGCGTGGCCACCGCGCGCGTGGCCGGATTGATGCGCTCGAAGGTCTTGCCGTTCGACGCACGGCGCTTCTCGCCGCCGATCAGAAGCCGGGTTTCATGCATGTCGTTGTCTCCTCTGTCTGGTGCGCCGCTATCGATTAGCGCTTGTATGCCTGCAAGCCCGGCTTGATGCTCTTGTCGTCGAGGAACTGTTTGAGGCCCTGCTCGCGGCCGCCTTCCTTGTCGCGATGGTTGGCCTGGTCCAGCTTCGCGTAGAGATAGTCCTCGTTCTGCTCCCACGTCAGTTCACGCGAACGCTTGAAGCCATGCTTCGCGTTGCGCAGCACGACCGGGTTCTTGTCGAGCAGTTTCGCGGCAAGCGCGAGCACTTCCTCGCGCAGCTGCGCGAGCGGCACGCTCTTGTTGACCAGGCCCATTTTCGCGGCCTGCTGGCCCGTAAAGGTATCGCCCGTCATGATGTAGTAAAGCGCCTCGCGGTGGCCCACCGTATCCGCCATCGCCTTGCTCACGAGGTTGCCCGGCGGAATGCCCCAGTTGATTTCCGAAAGACCGAACGTGGCTTCGTCCGCGGCAATCGCGAGGTCGCACGCCACGAGCGGCGAGAAGCCGCCACCGAAACACCAGCCGTTCACCATCGCGATGGTCGGCTTCGAATACATGCGCAGCAGCTGCCATTGCCAGCGGCTCGCGTCGCGGCGAATGCGCTCCTGCAGCACGTCGGGGCCCGCATCGACCTCGCGGAAGTATTCCTTCAGGTCCATGCCGGCCGTCCATGCCGAGCCTTCGCCGGTCAGCACGAGCACTTGCGCCTCGGCGTCGAGCTCGAGCGTTTCGAGCACGTCGATCATCTCCTTGTTGAGCGTCGGGCTCATGGCGTTGCGCTTTTCCGGCCGGTTGAACGTCACCCAGCCGATGCCGCCCTCGACCGCAACCTTGACCGTTTTCCAGCGACCTTCGTAACTCATTCTCTCTCTCCGTAGACACTGCCGCACTCGCGGCTTGAAATCAATTTACTATCAGGCTACTTGATATGTAAAGTAGAATATGATCTCGTCGGTACAAACCCGTAAAACGCGATGAACCAGAAAACCTCACCCACTGCGCCGCGCGCCCGAATCGCGCAGCCAGCCGCCGAGGGCAGCCCGCACACCGTGCCGCCCATGCGCCTGAGCTACCTGATCGGCCAGCTCGACCGCGTCGTGTCGCGCCGCCTGACCGAAGCGCTTGCGCGCCACGGGCTCACGCTGCCGCAGTACACCGCGCTTTCCGTGCTGCGTGCGCGCGGCCGCTCGTCCAATGCGCAACTCGCCGAGCGCTCGTTCATCACGCCGCAGGCCGCCAACGAAGTCGTGAAGACGATGGAGGCGAACGGCTGGGTCATGCGAGAAGCCGATCCGATGAACCGCCGCGTGGTGCTGCTTTCGCTCACGGAAGCCGGCAACGCGCTGCTGGGCGAATGCGACGCCGCCGCCGACCACGTGGAAGGCGCAATGCTCGACGATATGGACACCGAAACAGCGGAAAAACTCCACGCGCTGCTGCATGCCTGCGTGCGCAATCTGCGCGCTGCTTAAGCGCTCGTGCGGCGAGTGACAATAAGGAGGAGACACCTTTGAACATCGACCAGCTCGTTGCGATCGACACGCACGTCCACGCCGAAGTGTCGTGCTGCCAGCCGCCCGACCTCTTCGCGAAGGAGTTCGACGACGCCGCCGACAAGTATTTCGGCACCGTGTTGAAGCAAGGCCGCCGCCCGACGATTCCGGAAACGATCGAGCACTACCGCGAGCGCAACATCGGTTTCGTGATGTTCACGGTGGATTGCGAGGCGAATATCGGGCGTCGCCGCATCGACAACGAAGAGATCGCCGACTTCGCGCAGCGGAACGCCGACATCATGATCGCGTTCGCCAGCATCGACCCGCACAAGGGCAAGTTCGGCGCGCGCGAGGCGCGGCGGCTGATCGAGGCGCATGGCGTGCGCGGCTTCAAGTTTCATCCCACCATGCAGGGCTTTTTCGCCAACGACCGGCTGGCTTACCCGCTATACGAAGTGATTGCCGAATATGGCCTGCCCGCGGTGTTTCATAGCGGCCACTCGGGCATGGGTTCGGGCATGCGCGGCGGCGGCGGGTTGCGTCTGAAGTACTCGGAGCCGATCTATCTCGACGACGTGGCCGCCGATTTCCCCGACATGAAAATCGTCATCGCGCATCCCTCCTGGCCGTGGCAGGAGCAGGCGCTTTCCATCGCGCTGCACAAGCCCAACGTGTATCTCGACCTGTCGGGCTGGTCGCCGAAATACTTCTCGCCGGAACTGGTGAAGTACGCGAATACGCTGTTGCGCGAGCGAGTGCTGTTCGCTTCCGACTTTCCCTTGATCCGTCCGGATCGCTGGCTCGCGGATTTCGATACGCTCGACATCAAGCCGGAAGTGCGCCCGTTGATCCTCAAGGAGAATGCGGTACGGCTGCTGGATCTCGGCGCGAAAACCTGAAGAAAGCGGCGCGCCCGGCGAGACACGGCCACGGTATTCGATACGCTGCGCCCATGCAATTTACATCAAGCGGAGCACGATTCTATGGAGAAGCGCTTGCAGGTCGCGTCGCGTGTCGATCACGAGGTGAATAAAAACGGTGTCGTCGTCGACCTGATAGATGATCCGGTTCTTGCCCGAAAACATCTGTCGAAAAGTGTCGTCGACAAAGCCATCGAGTTCGGCAGGCACATGGCCGCTCTCCGGGAACTCGCGGGTCTGCGCAATGGTGTCCTGGAGTTGAGCCGACGTCTGACGCCAGGTCTCCCATCCGGATGCGCGGACGATGTAGCTTCTCAGCTCATCGATACCGATCCGCGCGGTCGGCAGGACGCGGTACTTCACCAGCAGGGCCTGCATTAGCGAAGCGTTTCCGCGTGATGATGAGCGGCTCCCCTGAATCGGTCAGATCCTTGACGATTTACGCGGCTTCACTCTTGAGGTAGCTGATTGACTTCACGTGATCGGCGAGAATTATCGGTCCGATTGCACTCACCACCTTTTAGGTCCGGAAGAAACGGGCGTCCCACAGCGTATCCGCTAACGGGCGACGATGATCGTCATCTCGGATTCGTACTTGATCCGCACGTGGCTATGGTGCTTGAGGGACTGCATCACTTCGATCAGATCCGGGCGGCTGACCCGAATGGAACGGGCAGTGCCGGACTTGTCGACGACGGTCAGGAGGTTGAGCTTGCGGTCGACGCCGGTGACTTGCGCCACGCCGCTGAAGACCCGGAGTACCTGGAAGTTTTCCTGGTCGGCGCCGGAGGAGTGCTGGGTCACCTTTGCCGTGTGGCTCAGGCGCGTCACCGCCGCGCCCTCGGCCGGCGTCAATCCGGTGACGTACGGCTCCATGTAGTGGGTCGTCAGCTTGTCGCCGACCCGGATGACCTTAAGCACATCGGGGTGATCTTTCACATTGAAGCTCAGGTCGTCGTGACCCGGCACGGTCACGACGATGAGTGCATTCTTCTGATCGATCAAACTGATGGTGCCGCTTTCCGTGTCGACGGAGGCCCCGGCTGGCATGGCCTCCGAGGCAGCAGAGGCGTCCTCGTCAGCCGCGCGGCACAGGGGTACCGAGGCCGCAAAGAAGCCGCATGCTACGACTGAGAGCGCCAGGCAGCGCGCGAACGCAATGCGCGTATTCGATCGGTAGAGCATGGTAGTCCCCTTGAGACGATCAGGTGCCACGCTTGCTGCGCCGGTCCGGGACCATGGCGTGTGTTCTCGGAGCCTAACACTGCAGGACGCGCCGACCATCGGACTTTGGTCCTATAGGGTCGAGGCTGGGGTCGAGGCTGGGGTCGAGGCTCCCTACCGTGCGAAGGCCGCCGCACAGCTTCCCGGCGCCTGCCCCGGCACCGGCGAGCGGAACGTGAACAGGCCGCCCGCCAGCGGCTGCTTCTCGCGCTCGGCTGCCGTGAGCCCCTTCCACGCGGTGGAAACGTACACGGTCTGCAGATCGTCCCCGCCGAACGCGAGTTTCGTGATATTTGCGCACGGAAACGCGATCTGGCCGGCCAGTTCGCCTTCGGGCGAATAACGGTCGATGCGCCAGCCGCCGAACAGTGCGACCCACACGTAGCCCTCTGCGTCCACCGCCATGCCGTCCGGGTGCCCGTCGCCGGCAATTGCGGTGAAGACGCGCTTGCGAGAGAGCGTGCCGTCAATGGCGACATCGAACGCATACACGACGCGACGCATCGTATCGTTGTGATAGAGCGTGCGGCCGTCCGGACTCATGGCCGGACCGTTGGTGATCACGTAGCCGCTGTCCTGCGCGCTCAACACCGCGCCTGCGTCCACTCGATACAGCGTGCCGCTCGGCGCTTGCTCGGCGTCGTCCATCGAGCCGAACCACAGGCGCCCGCGCGCATCGGCGAAACCGTCGTTGAGGCGATTGCCCGGCAGATGCGGCTCGACATCGACCAGCTTGTCGAATTCCCCGCTCACGGCGTCGAAACGATAGAGGCCGTCAGGCAGGCCGCACACGAAAGCCCGGTCGCCCAGCGGCGCGATGAAGCCGACCTGGTCGGGCGCGTACCACGTCGTGCGCTCCCCGGTCGTGACCACGAAGCGATGAATCCGGCGGCCCTTGATATCGACGAAATAGACCGCGTTTTCCGCGGCCTGCCAGAGCGGCCCTTCGGCCAGCTCGGCGCCGATCGGCCAGACGCACACGGGATGCGGCATCGTCATTCTCCGTACCATCCCGCGTCGACGAAGTAATCGCGCCCGGAGCAGCGCGAAGCGTCGTCGGATGCGAGGAACAAGGCCATGCGGGCCACGTGCTCGGGCTCGATGCGCAGCTGCAGACACTGCCCCGCGACGACTTTCGCCTCGCTCTCCGGCGTTTGCCACAGGTTCATCTGCCGCGGCGTCTTCACGGCGCCCGGGATAATGCAGTTCACGCGAATACCCGCGCCGCCCAGGTCGCGCGCGAGGCCGCGCGTCAAACCTTCGATGCCGGCCTTGGCGGTCAGGTAGATCGGCAGGTTCGGCAACGCGACGTGCCACGACACCGAACCGAAGTTCAGGATCACGCCGCGCCCCGCCTGGCGCATGCCCCGCGCGGCGGCCTGCGCGCAGAAGAACTGATGGCGCAGGTTGACGGCGATGCGCCCGTCCCAGTAGCTCGCGGTCAGCTCGCCAATATCATGGCGGTCGTCGTTGCCCGCGTTGTTCACGAGCACGTCGATCGGGCCCGCGGCATCGACGATCGACGCGAACACGCTCTCGATCGCGTCCACGCTGCACAGATCGCAGCGCTTGAACAGCGGCGGATGCTTCGCACCGCGAAGCTTTTCCTGAAGCGCGAGCGAATCGTCTTCGGCCACATCGAGGAAAAACACGCGCGCGCCCTGCTGCGCGAATGCCTCCACGACCGCGGCGCCGATCCCGCTGCCGCCGCCGGTGATAACGACGGTTTTGTCCGCCAGGCTCGGATAGATTGCGTACGACATCAAATATTCCAGTGTTGACTTGTCAGAACCCAAACAGGGCGGCGAGCCGCAAATGGCTCGCCGCCCTGACCTGCCGCTTCCCTTTCGCTTACGAGACGACTTCGACGGCGCTCAGCATGCGCCAGTCGCGCGGGAGCGTGCGCGCGGCATTGCCCACCACCGTGACCGTGCCGCTCAGATGGATATCGCGGCTCGAACTGCCCACCATCAGATCGAATTTGCCCGGCTCGACGATGCGCTCACCGCGTACGTCGGTGAAATTGAACATATCGACGGGCAGCTTCACGTTCACGCGAGTGAGCGCGCCTGCCGCGAGCGGCACACGAGCGAACGCCTTGAGTTCGCGTACCGGCCGCGCCGTCGAAGCATGCTGGTCGCGCACGTAGATCTGCACGATCTCCGTGCCGTCGCGCGAGCCGGTGTTCTCGACCGTGAAGCTCAGTTCGACGGTGCCGTCTTCGAGCGGGACTTCGTGTTGCGCCACCGCGAGACTGCCGTAACGGAACTGCGTGTAGCCGAGGCCGAAACCAAACGGATAGCGGCTGCCGAAGTGGTAGGCGATCGGCGTGCCCGCGCTCTTGAGGCGATGGTTGTACACATACGGCACCGCTCCTGCGCTCTTCGGCACGGAGAGCGGCAGGCGGCCGCTGAACCCGGCGCGACCCACCAGCAGATCGGCAAGCGCCTCGGCGCCGCGCTCGCCCGGCGCAAATGCCATGATCTGCGCGGCAATGCGATCTTCGAGGCCGCCGAGGTTGTACGGGCGGCCGCCCGTCATCACGACGACCGTAGGCGTGCCGCTCTCGACTACGGCCTTGAGCAATTGCAGTTGCACGCCCGGGAGTTCCAGGCTGTCCGTATCGGAGCCTTCGCCCACCGTACCGGACTGGAACAAGCCCGCCAGATCGCCGACGAATACGACGGCCACGTCCGCTTTTCCCGCAGCATCGACCGCGTCGGGAATCGCATCGGTGTCCTTGCTGATCAGTTCGTCGCGGTTGGCGTCGGCGCTCAGGTCGAGCGACACGTCGCCCGGGAAAACCGGCGCACCCGCACGGCGGGTCTTGATGATGTCGCAACCCTTGGCATGCAGCACGCGCGAATCGCCCAGCAGCGCGCGCAGTGCGCCCAGCGGCGTGGCGATCGACGCGACAGACTGCTCGCCCGAGTTGATGAGGTGCACCGGAAAGCTGTAGCCGGCGAGCAGCGCGAGCGGGTCGTCGGCGGTCGGGCCGATCACCGCGATTGTTTGCGCGCCATTGGCGTTCAACGGCAGCACGCCGCCTTCATTGCGCAGCAGCACCGCCGATTCGAGCGCGACCTGATAAGCCGTATCGGCCGCCGCCGTGCCCTTCACGTCCACGCGCTCGGGGTCCACATACGGATTCTCGAACAGGCCAAGGCGGAACTTCGTGCTCAACACGCGCGACACCGCAGTGTCGATCGTCGCTTCGGTGATCTCGCCGCGATCGAGCGCTTCTTTCAGATGGACCGCACACTCGTGCCCCGGCAACTCGACGTCGAGTCCCGAATTGAACGCGAGCGCCGCCGCCGACGCGCTGTCGTGCGCCACCGCGTGATGGCTGTAGAGCAGGTCGACGGCAGCATAGTCCGCAACGACGAGCCCCTCGAAACCCCACTTTTCGCGCAGCGTATCGTGCAGCAGCGTGCGGTCCGCATGGCAGGGCACGCCGTCGATATCGTGGTACGCCGGCATGATCGAGCCCGCGTGCGCGAGTTTGACCGCCATTTCGAACGGCAGCAGAAACACGTCGTTCAACTCGCGCGGTCCGACGTGCACGGGCGCATGATTGCGGGCGCCTTCGCTCGCGGAGTGGCCGACGAAATGCTTGAGCGTGGCGAGCACGTCGCGGCGCTCGCCTTGCAGACCGTTCACGTAGTGACACGCGAGCACGCCCACCAGATACGGATCTTCGCCGAGCGTTTCTTCGGTGCGGCCCCAGCGCGGATCGCGCGACACGTCGAGTACGGGCGCCAGGCCCTGGTGGCAGCCGATCGAGCGTGCCTGCTCGCCGATGACGCGCCCCACTTCGCCCACGAGATCCGGGTTCCACGTCGCCGCGTAGTTCAGCGGCGAGGGAAACAGCGTGGCGTCCTTGATCATCAGGCCCACGAGACATTCCTCGTGCGACATGACGGGAATACCCAGGCGCGTATCTTCGACCATCTTGCGCTGCAGTTCGTTGAGCGCACGCACGCCCTCTTTGGGATCGACCGTGTGGGTGCCGAGCGGACGCGTGATCTGTCCAAGACCGTGTTCGAGAATCTGGTTCACCGTGAGGCTGTTGGCGCTTTGCGCGAAGTCGATACTGCGCGCCTTGTGCTCGCCGTCGGCCGAAAGCACCAGCCACGCGGCGTGAAGCTGGGCAATTTTTTCATCGAGCGTCATGCGCGCGAGCAGATCCGCCACGCGCTGCGCGGTCGGTGCGTCGGAGCGGCGGTAAAGCGGAATCTCTGTGGTGTGTTCAAGCGACATTGCTTCACTCCCTGGTATTGCACGAGACGGCGCTGATGTTTCGCCGTCCGTTTAGTTGTGCTTTTGAAAATGGCGTTGGCGGGCGCGCGGCGAAAGCGGCGCCCGGCTTAGATGAGACGACGCAGCGCCATATCGTGATCGTCGAACACGTGGCATGCCTCGGCGGGCAACGCAAGCTTGACCACTTCATCGTGCGTCAACGCGCTGTCGCCGGGCACCTTGGCGATCAGTGTCGCCGCGCCCGAGCCGGTCTGCGTTGCGTGGATGTAGCTGTGCTCGCCCATGTGCTCGACGAGCTTCACGCGGCACGCCAGCGTCTGTTCGTTGCGTGCATCGCCGGCCACACGCAGATGCTCCGGACGCACACCGAGCGTCACCTTCATGCCGGCGCGCGCACGCGAGCCGTCCACGCGCGCACGCACGCGCTCGCCGCTTTGCAGGTCGATGTCCACGCCGCCATCGTCGCCACCCACCACCGTGCCTGCGAAGAAGTTCATTTTCGGCGAGCCGATGAAGCCCGCGACGAACCGGCTCTTCGGATGGTGATACAGATCGAGGGGCGCCCCCACCTGCGCAACGCTGCCGTGGCGCTCCATGTGATCGCCGGCCTGCAGGAGCACGATGCGATCGGCCAGCGCCATGGCTTCCACCTGATCGTGCGTCACATACACGGCGCTCGCCTCGCTGAACTCGCGATGCAGACGCGCGATTTCGGTACGCGTCTGCACGCGCAGCGCCGCATCGAGGTTCGAAAGCGGCTCGTCGAACAGGAACACGCCCGGCTCGCGCACGATCGCGCGCCCGATCGCCACGCGCTGGCGCTGGCCGCCCGAAAGCGCTGCGGGGCGGCGTTCGAGATAGCTATCGAGCTGCAGTGCGGCAGCCGCGCTGCGCACCTTCTTGTCGATGACGGCCTTGTCGATTTTCGCCTGACGCAGACCGAATGCCATGTTCTCGTACACGCTCATATGCGGATAAAGCGCGTAGTTCTGGAACACCATCGCGACCTTGCGCTTCGCGGGTTCGACCTCGTTCATGCGTTCACCGTCGATGCGCAGTTCGCCGTCGGTGATCGATTCGAGTCCGGCGATCATGCGCAGCAGCGTGGACTTGCCGCAGCCCGACGGGCCGAGGAACACGCAGAACTCGTTCTTGCCGACTTCGAGGTTGGCGTCGCGGATCACCGCGTTGCCGCTCGCGTAGGCCTTCTGTACGTTGTTGAGGGAAATGCTTGCCATATCGTTTTATGCGAAGTTCGGTTAGCGGTGCGAATCAGACCTGAATCAGCCCTTGAGCGAGCCGGCCATCATCCCCTTGATCACGCGCTCCTGACCGAACGCGTAAGCGACGATCAACGGCAACGACGTGAGCACGAGAACGGAAAGCATCGAGGGTATGTTCGACGCGTATTGCCCCATGAAGTCCCAGATCGCGAGGGGCAGCGTACGGTGCTCGGACGTCGACGTGAGCATGTACGCGAAGATGAATTCGTTCCAGAGACCAATGCCGTTGAAGATCGCCACCGTGGCGAGCCCCGGTCCCGAAAGCGGGAAGAAAATACGCCAGAAAATGCGGAACGGGCTACAGCCGTCGAGCTGCGCGGCTTCTTCGAGCTCGCGCGGAATCTGCCGCATGAACTCGGTCAGGATGAAGATCGACACCGGCAGGCTGAGCGCCACATAGGGGCCGAGCAGCGCGAACTGCGTATCGTAAAGACCGAGGTTGCGCGTAAGCAGGTAGATCGGCACCAGCGTCGCATGCAGCGGCACGATCATGCCCGCCACCACGAGACCGAAGAGCAGCTTGTTCAGCCTGAAGCGCATGCGCGCAAACACATAGGCCGCCATCGCGCTGATGACGACGATCAGCGCGACCGACACGCCCACCGTGAACAGGCTGTTGCGGAAATATGTGAAGAACGGCCCCTTCAGCACGGCCGCGTAATTGCCCCAGTAAAGGTGGCTCGGCGGCGCCCACACGGATGTCGTGAAGGTCTCTTCCTGGCTCTTGACGCTCGACACCACCATGAAGATGAACGGCACCGTGGTGACGGCCAGCCAGATCAGCGCGAGGATCGGAATCGTCACACGGGGAAAGCGGAATTTTTTGATCATGCTTCAGACCTCGGTTGCATAGCGGCGCGTGAAGTACATCGACACCGCCGCCACTGCGATGACGATCAGGAACATCGCCGAGCCGACGGTGCTGCCGTAGCCGAGCTGGAACGAACTGAACACCGTGCGATACATGTAGGTGGCCATCACCTCGGACGAGCCCTCGGGGCCGCCGCCGGTCATGACGAAGACGAGATCGAAGTAACGCAGCGAGCCGAGCACGGAAAGGATCACGGCCGTGCGCACCGTGCCCTGCAGGTGCGGCAGCTTGATGCGCCAGAAGATGGTCCACTCGGAAGCCCCGTCGAGCAGCGCTGCCTCGTTAACCTCGGCCGGCATCGACGAGAGGCCGGCGAGGAACAGAATCATGTAGAAAGGCGCGTTCTGCCAGATGATCACGGCGATGGTCGCGCCCAGCGAGAAGTGCGGGTCGCCCAGCCAGTCCTTCGCGAGACCATCGAGCCCGAATGCCTGCAGCGCGACATTCAGGGGTCCGAAATTCGGATCGTAGATCTGCTTGAACAGCACGCCGATCGCCACGCTCGACATGAGCAGCGGCAAAAAATAGAGAACCTTGAGTACGCGCGAGCCACGGCCGGCCTTTTCCAGCAGCACGGCGAGCGCCAGCGCGACAGGAAGCTGAATGACAATCGAGGCGAGCGCGAGAATCACGTTGTTCTTGAGCGATTGCCAGAACACCGTGTCATGGGCGAGCCGCGCCCAGTTCGCGAGCCCCGTATAGCGGGCCGTATTGCCGAGACCATTCCAGTCGAGCAGCGACAGCCGCAAGCTGGAAACGAGCGGGTAAAGCAGGAACACGGCCAGCAGCAGCAGCGCCGGCGCGAGAAACACGACCGTGACGAGCGTTTGCGAGGAGAGCTTCAGCCGGCGTTCGGGTGTAGCGGAAAGTGCAATATTCACGAGCTTTTCTGCCGGCCGGCGCCTTGCGGCGCCAGCCGGACTTTTCCTGAGTGCTGGAGATCAACCGCCCTTCTTCGAAGCGGCTTCCATTTGCTGCGCGGCCGCCTCAGGCGTCACCGACAGACCGAACAGCGCCTGCGTCGTGTCCTTGTGCAGTTCGCCCAACGCCGGCGGCAGAGCCTGGTCGTACCAGAGCTGCACGCTCGGCGCCGCGGCAAGCAGTTGCTGCAGACGCTGCGTGAACGGATCGTCGATCTTGACGTTGTTGACCGGCGGAAGCTTGTGGTCATCCGACGCGCGCGCCTGCATCGCCTGGTCGTCGGTCAGCGACTGGATCAGCTTGAATGCAGCTTCCGGCGTCTTGCACTCGGTCGAGATGCTCAGGAAGCCATCGCCCACCGTGCCGATCAGGTCGCGCGGGTCGCCCTTGCCGCCCGGCACGCTCGGGAACGGGAAGAAGTCGAGATCCTTCGAGAACGTCGGATTTTCGTTGGCGATCGTCGAAGCTTCCCAGGCGCCCATCAGCTCCATCGCGGCCTTGCCCGTATACAGCAGACGGCGCGATGCACCCGAGTCATAGTCGAGGCCGTTGATGCCCGGCGCGAACGCGCCCGCCTTCACGAGTTCCTGAATGCGCTTGCCGGCTTCGATGAACGCCGGATCTTCGAAGCCCTTGCCCTTTCCTGCGATCGCGTCGCTCACGACTTGCGGACCGCCGATACGGTCGACGAGGTACATGTAGTACATCGAGCCCGTCCACTTGTTCTTGTTCGCAAGTGAGAACGCTGCCACGTTGTGCTGCTTCAGCACATCCACGACGTGCATCAGTTCATCCCACGTCTTGGGCGGCGTAATGCCGTACTTCTTGAAGACTTCCTTGTTGTAGAAGATCACGGCGGCCGCGGCGTTTTCGGCAGCGACACCGTAGGTCTTGCCGCCGAACGTCGTGACGCTCCACGACGACTGCATGAAGCGGTTGCGATACGCCGGGTCCTTGTTCAGGTACGGCGTGAGGTCGACGATCTGACCGGATTTCACATATTCCTGCAGGCCGCCGCCGCCCCAGTTCTCGAACACGCACGGCGGCTGGTTCGCACCGAACGCCACCTTCAGCTTCGTCTTGTACGCCTCGTTCAGGACGTGCGAATTCTCGACCTTGTAGCCCGGATCGGCCTTTTCGAAGCGGTCCGACGCGTCACGGATGATCTTGCTCGACGACGCATTGGTCTGCTGATCCCATACCGTGATGGTTTTGGATTCCGCCGCAACGGCGTTCGAAACGACTGCAGACAGTGAAAACAGCAGTGCCGTGGCGCCGGCAATGGCCCGCGCCGTGGAGAAACCTGGGTACGCCATGTTTGTGTCCCCTCTTTAGGAATTTTGAGAGCTACCTGAGTTATCTGCGGGTTTAACGTTAGCCTTAACGTTAGTGGATGTTAAGCCGAGACTCAAACTACGGCTATGCGGGATTTTCCTGGTGAGCCCCCGTGGGAGCTTGCGCCCTGCGCAAGGGTGGTACGCACGGGGACGGTTGCACAAGCGCGCATCTGATAGAATAACCAGCACACAAACGGTATCGCTAACGTGACGAGCGGCCCATCCGCGGAGTAACCAGCGAGTCACGAGCGAGTCTTCGCAGACATGACCTCTCGTAAGCCCACACCACGCATGGCAAGGCAAACTCCAACGCTTGAGCACGTCGCCAAGCTTGCCGGGGTGTCGCAGATGACCGCGTCGCGCGCGCTCAATGGACGCCCGGGCGTGTCGCGCGAAACGCGCGACGAAGTACTGAGAATCGCTTCGGACATCGGCTATGTCGTGAACCGCACCGCCCAGAAACTCTCGGGCGGCCGCAACGGCATCATCGGCATCATTACGCCCACGCTCGACACGCAGTTCTCGAGCGAACTGGTGCTCGGCGCGGGCCGCGCGGCACGCGGCGCGGGCATGGAAATGCTCGTGTACACCGTGTTCGACGAAGACCGCCATACGCATCACGACCTGCTCGGGTTGATCCAGCAATTTTCCGACGGCATTCTCGCCATCCTGCCGCGCGAATCGCTCTGCCTCGAAGCCCTCGCCACGGCCAAAGTGCCCGTAGTGGTGGTCGATCAGCGCGGCACGCTCACGGGCTTTCCTTCAGTGTCCGTCGACAATTACGGCGGCGCCTGTCTCGCGGTCGAGCATCTCGCGGAACTCGGCCACAAGCGCATTGCGTTTCTCGCCGGCGACGAAACCATCGAAGGCGTGCGCGACCGCCAGCGCGGCTATCGCGACACCCTCGCCAAGCTCGGCCTGCCACGTGAAGACGCGCTGGTCGCCGCGGGCGACCTCTCGCAAATGATGGCGTTCGACGTCACGTTCGACCTGCTCAATCTCCCCGATCCACCCACCGCGATCTTCACGGCCAACGACCAGAGCGCGTTCGGCGTGATCGCCGCAGTCAGGGAAGCAGGCCTGCGCGTGCCCGACGACATTTCCGTGATCGGGTTCGACGATATCCCCATGTCCGAGCAGTTTCATCCTGCCCTCACTACGATTCGCCAGCCGTTTCAGCAAATGGCGCGTTCGGCGGTCAATACGCTGCTCGCGCAGATCGCCGGCATCGACGCCGCTTCGCAGCGCATCACGCTGCCTGCCGAGCTGGTGGTGCGCGACTCGACCGGACCGGTGCGAGCGCGCCACCGCCGCTCGCGTCACCAGATCGTTTCGACGTAAGTCGAGGCGCGCACCTTCGCATCGGAGGTCACGAGCGCGCCGCCATGCGTGCGGGCGGTCGCAACGATCAGCCTCTGATGCGAAGTGAGCGCGGGCGGCAGCGTCGCCGCCCGGAACGCAATTTCCGAATCGACCGGAATCAGGCGCACGCCATCCAGCTTCAGAAACGTCGAGAGCCAGCTACGGGCATCCATGGAAAGCCCCAGGCTGCCCGCCTTCACGAACTCCGCGATTTCCAGCGCGCTGATGGCTGAAATGAGGATCTCGCCGCCGTCGAGTTCACGGTCGATCGCATCGTGCGCGGCCTGACTCAGCGCTTTCTGTTTGCCGAGCCAGCACACGAGCGCAAGCGTGTCGAGCGTGATCATTACTCTTCCTGCTCGGCGGGAACCGGTGCAAGCGCGTGCTTGAGATTGAAATGCGTGATCGACGCGCGCAGCAGCTCGAGCGGATTCTCCGTCTTGCTGCGATACGGCCGGATTTCAATGGTGGGTTGTCCCCGGTCCGTCACGACGACGGTTTCGCCCAGCGTTTCGACCTGGCGGAACAGCTCGCAGGCGCGGGACTTGAAAATGGCTTTGGATACTCGCTTTTCCATGACGCTCTCCACCCATCAAAATTCTATCGGATTTTTATTGCATCGGGTCGTTGCGCACGCAACGAAATTGCGCTTCGCACCCCAATGGCTCTTTATCGGCGTTGCCCAACCGTTTCCTGCCTGAACTACGCCCTGCACCGGTATATCTCGCACCAACGAACTGCGGGTTTTTACCGGTAACATGTTTCGCCCGAATCCGCCCCGCGGCCCTTGCGCTTTCATATAATCGGTCTGTCTGATGGATGCCCGTCAAGCAGCCCGAGTTGTGATCGAGCGACCCGCGAGGCACGACAACAGGGTGTGTTGCTTGCCGGCGGATATGCGCGAGTAGCGGTGTACGCTTCGCTTGCCGATACGGACGCTGCCGCAGGAAAGCGGAGCGTTGGGGGAGGTGATTACCTTTGCTGCAGACCATCGATTAAGCAGAAACATAATAACGTTACCCTTAACGTTAATTCATGTTAAATGCCCGCTTCCGGCGCCGCCATGCGTGGTTTACCTGGGCTTGGCGAATCGACGCGGAGTCCGCGTAAACCGCGCCGGATCCCGGCCCAGTAAGGAAAGAGCGCCTGGAAAGCTGGCCACAGGGTACTGCAAAAAAGTACCGTTCCGGCTAACGTTAAATGGGCGGCAAGAAAAGTCGTAACGCCGATTCGCGACACTCATAATCATCCCTGCCCCCATATCGTCACACTCGCTGGTCCGGCTCATCCGGCGGCGGCTTCGTCGCAGGCTCCGCGTCGAAATGAACGATAAACGCATGCAGCGGCTCGCGCCGTTTCTCCTGGCGGTCGCGTTGCGACTCGCGCTCCCTCTCCGTCACATCGCGCGTTTCATCGGACGTCGCGGCCTGCCTGCTGCGCGCATTGACAGCGGACGCGAAATCGTCCTTCGACCCTTTGTTCGTCATGGCACTCTTCCCCGACCAAACCGGCACGTCAAACGACGGCTTGAACGTGCTCTCCCACCTGGGGACGCTCGAACGCCACCGCGTCGCCTTTCGCATCGAACAGCGTGACCGCGGACGAGGCCACCTTGATGGCCACGCGCGCGCCCGCCTCGTATTGCGCGTCCTTCTTGTCGAGCTTGAGCGCGACGGCGTGCGCCATGCCGTCGAGACGCGCGTGCAGGATCGAGACATCGCCCAGATGTTCGACCAGCTCAACGCGAGCGGCGATGCCTTCGTCCGCGAAGCCGATGCTCAAGTGTTCCGCGCGCACGCCCAGGGTCAATTCGCCATTGAGTGCGCGATCCGGGCGGCCCGACAACGCGATACGGTGGCTCGCTCCCGCAAGCGCGAGGACGGTCTGCACGCCGTTTTGCGACACGACCGTCGCGCCGAGCATGTTCATCTGCGGCGAACCGATGAAGCCGCCGACAAAACGGTTCGCGGGCCGGTCGTACAGATCGAGCGGCGCGCCCGTCTGCTCGATGTTCCCCTTGTTGAACACCACGATCTGCTCGCCGAGCGTCATCGCCTCGACCTGATCGTGCGTGACGTAAATCATCGTCGTGCCGAGTTCGCGGTGCAGCTTCGCGAGTTCGATGCGCATCTGCACGCGCAGCGCCGCGTCGAGATTCGACAGCGGCTCGTCGAACAGAAAGACGCGCGGCTTGCGCACGATCGCGCGGCCAATCGCGACGCGCTGCCGCTGGCCGCCCGAGAGCGCCTTCGGCTTGCGCTCGAGCAGGTGCGTGATCTGCAGGATTTCGGCAGCGCGGCCCACGACCTCGCGTACTTCGCGCTTCGATTTGCCCGAGAGCTTCAGCGAAAAGCCCATGTTCTCCGCAACCGTCATATGCGGGTAGAGCGCGTAGCTCTGGAACACCATCGACACGCCGCGGTCCACAGGCTGCAGATCGTTCACGCGTAGGCCGTCGATCAGAATGTCGCCGCCGCTCACTTCCTCGAGCCCGGCGATCATGCGCAGCATGGTCGACTTCCCGCAACCCGACGGCCCGACGAATACCGTGAACTGTCCATCAGGAATATGAAGATCGATGCCCTGAATGATCTGCGGACCTTCGCCATACGTCTTCACGACGTTGCGCAATACGAGTTCGCCCATTGTTATGTCCTCCTTAGTACGCTTGATCGGCGGCGGCATGTTCCGCGATGACCTTGCCATACCAGTGCGCGCTGTCTTTCAGCGTCCGCTTCTGGGTCTCGTAGTCGACGTACACCATGCCGAAGCGCTTGTCGTAACCGGACGCCCATTCGAAGTTGTCCAGCATGCTCCATGCAAAATAGCCGGCCACGTCCACGCCTTGTCGTGCGGCTTCGGACAATGCGGCGAGGTGCAGATCGAGGAAACGGATGCGGTCGGTGTCCTGCACGCGGCCGTTTTCGAGCACGTCTTTCGACGCGCAGCCGTTCTCGGTGATGAAGATCGGCGGCAGCTTGTACTCGGCATTGAGCTTCGTGAGCAGTTCGGTCAGACCTTCCGGATAGACTTCCCAGTCCATGTCCGTGAAGCCGTGCACGCCCGGTGGACGCTTGTTGCCCGAAGCGCTCGCGAAGATACGCGTGTAGTAGTTGATGCCGAGGAAGTCGAGCGGCGTGCCGATGATGTCGAAGTCGCCTTCGCGAATCACCTCTTGCGGGCCGTTCGCGCCATACCATTGCAGCGCTTCGGCCGGATATTCGCCCTTGAAGATCGGGTCCATGTACCAGCGGACGAACTTCGCATATTCGAGCGATGCGGCTGCGAGGTCTTCAGGCGCGTCGGTCGCGCCGTGTGCCGGCGACTGGTTGAGCACGATGCCGAGCGGCGCCTTCACACCATCGGCGCGCATGGCCTGAACGGCCAGGCCGTGCGAAAGCAGCAGATGATGCGCCACGTGCGCAGCCTTCTTCAGGTCGGCATTGCCCGGCGCGAAGTAGCCCGTTGCGTTGCCGAGCCATGCGGTACACCAGGGCTCGTTGTGCGTGGCGATCGACGCCACGCGGTCGCCCAGCACACTGCCGATCTTGCGGGCGTAGTCGGCGAAACGATAAGCCGTATCGCGGCTTTCCCAGCCGTTTTGCTCCGTCTGCAATGCTTGCGGCAAGTCCCAGTGATACAGCGTCGCGAACGGCTGGATGCCGCGCTCGAGCAAGCCGTCGACCAGACGCTCGTAGAACGCGAGGCCCTTTTCGTTGTACGCGCCGCGGCCATCCGGCTGCACGCGCGGCCATGCAATCGAAAAGCGATAGGCGTTGACGCCCATTTGCGCCATCAGATCGAGATCTTCCTCGAGGCGATGGTAGTGATCGCAGGCCACGTCGCCGCTTTCGCCTTTCACGACCTTGCCGGGCACGCGGCAGAACGTGTCCCAGATCGATTCGCCACGGCCGTCCTCACGGGCTGCGCCTTCTATCTGATACGAGCTGGTGGCCACACCCCA
The DNA here is from genome assembly GCF_056155635.1 of Paraburkholderia sp. BR10141. NCBI lineage: Bacteria > Pseudomonadati > Pseudomonadota > Betaproteobacteria > Burkholderiales > Burkholderiaceae > Paraburkholderia > Paraburkholderia sp. BR10141. Next base: position 392,110 of record NZ_JBMIQH010000003.1, read on the forward strand.
GACGAAATTTTCCTTGAATTGAAACGTCGACATAACGGTAGGTATCCTGAATAGTCGTATCCGCTCTTGCTCGAGCGGCATGAAATGAACGAAGCGAAACTCAGGCCTTGACCGCGCCGGTCGTCAAACCGTCGATCAAGCGCCGCGAGCTGAAAGCGAACAGCACCAGCAACGGCACCACGGCGACCGCCGAGCCTGCCATTACCGCGCCCCAGTCCGAATTGGTCGGGCTTTGCAAAATGCGCAGCGCGAGGGGCAGCGTGTACATCGAGGGCGAACGCAGCACCACGAGCGCCGAGAGGAAGTTATTCCAGGCCTGAATGAAGCTGATGAGCCCGAGCGTGCCCAGTGCCGGCCCAAGCAGCGGCAGCACGATGCTCCAGTAGATGCGGAACTCGCCGCAGCCGTCGATGCGCGCCGCCTCGATCAGGTCGGACGGAATGGCCGATGCGATGTACTGGCGCATGAGGAACACGCCGAGCGCGGCAGCCGCGCCGGGCACGTAGAGCGCGCGCGGCTGATTGATCCAGCCGAGCAGATTCATTGTCATGAAGGTCGGAATCATGCTGAGGAACGGCGGCACCAGCATGGCCGTGAGCGCGACGGCAAAGAGCGTCTTCTTGAAGCGGAATTCATACATCGCAAACGCGTAACCGGCCATCGAGGTGACGAGCAGGGTCAGCACGGTCTGGATCGTGGCCGTATAAAAACTCCAGCCCAGATTGCGCCAGAACGGAATGTGACGCATGAGCGACGCCATGTTGTCGAGAAACGCGTTGCCGAACCACAGCGGCGGCGGCATCGAGAAAATTTCGGAACTCGTATGTGTAGCGAAGACGAACATGAACCAGAACGGCGAGAACATCAGCACCGCGCCCGCCAGCACGACGGCGTAGCCCGTATAACGCGCCTTGTTTTTCGACAGTTTCATCGCTGTGCCTCTTCTTTCATGCCGCTGCGGTGGAAAATGCGCGTGTTGAGCCACATCAGCGCGGAAATCGTGATAAAGAGCAGCCACGCAATCGAACTGGCCGTGCCGAAGTCGCCGTCGTGGAATGCCGTGCGATACATGTAGACCGCCGTCGTCAGGCCGGACTGGCTTGTGCCCATGCCTTCGTTCGGGAGCAGGATGAACGGCTCTTCGAACAGTTGCAGCCCACCGATGATCGAAAGCGTGACCGCGAAGAAGATCATCGGCTTGAGAAGCGGAATCGTGATGCGCGTGAACTGTTGCCAGCCATTGGCGCCGTCGATGCGCGCCGCTTCGTAGAGATCCTTCGGAATGGTTTGCAGCGCGGACAGATAAAGCACCGTATTCCAGCCCACGTAGCGCCAGAAGACGACGACGGAAACCGCCGGCTTCACGTTCGCGGGGTTATACAGCCACTCGATCGGTTTCGAAGGCACGATCCAGTGCAGCCCCGGAATCTTGCCGATCTCGGCGATCGCGAGATTGATCATGCCGAAGTCGGTCGAATACAGCGACGAGAAGATTAGCGCGATCGCCACGCTCGACGTGATGAAAGGCAGGAAATACAGCCCGACCACGAAATTGCGCCAGCGGCGAAATGCGGTTTGCAGAAAGAACGCCAGCGGCAGCGCAATGAGGTGCTGCGGCACGCCGGACATGACCGCCATCGAAGCCGTGTTGTAGAGCGATTTCCAGTACCACGGGTCCGTCAGCGTGAAGGTGAAGTTCGACAGGCCCACCCACTTCATGCTCGCCAGACCCGCTGTCGCGTCCCAACTCTGGAACGAGAGATACAGCGAAAACAGCAGCGGAAAGGCCAGGAACACGGCGAACAGCAGAAAAAACGGCGCGAGAAAGAGGTACGGCGCAATCTTGACCGGATTGAACCGCGGCTTGCCACGAGCGTGGGCGAGCGGCGCGTGCGTATCGGGCACGAGCCCTTCCCGGGAAACCTGTTCAGTTGTGGGCAGAGGAGAGTTCATCAATAATTCCGTCCATTCGGGCGTGGCCGGCCGGGGCGACCGGCCACGCTGTTGCAGCGGGCTTCAAAGCGCGGCGATGCGTGCCGCGCCGTTTCATCAGAGCCGCTTAACGGCGGACACGATGCGTGATTTCAGCCTGTGCTTCCTGCAGCGCCTGGTGGATGTCCTCGTTGCTGTCGACCACCTTGTCGAGCGCCGAGTGGACCGCCTCTTCGGCAACCTGGTCATACTTGCTGCGCTGGATCGCCGGGATATGCGCGGCCGCATCGCGCCAGATCAGGCGTGCCTTCTCGTTGCCGAGGAACGCCACCGGCTGCGCGAAGAAGTCGTCGTGCTGCGCCGAAAGCAGCGCCGGGAAGGCGTCGATCGAGCGGAACGAAGCGAGCTGCTCGTCCGGGCGCGTCGTCAGGAACTTGATGAATTCCCACGACAGCTGCTTTTGCGTGGCCTTCACCGGAATCGACCAGAACGTGCCGCCGAACGATGCATAAGCGCCGTCGGGCAGATTCGTTGCGCGCCACAGGCCCTTCGTATCCGGCGCGATCCACGAGGAGAGGTGGCCGCCGAGCCATGCGCCCATCATTTGCGTGGCGACCGTGCCGCGCTTGAAGCTTTCGGCCCATTCGTTCGACCACGGCGTGATCTTCGCGTCGAGGCCGAGATCACGCGCCTTCTTCGCCAGCTCGAATGCCTTCACGAAACGCGGCGAGGTCACGACCGGATTACCGGCCTTGTCGAAGTACACGCCATCGCCTTCCTTCAGGTCGGCGCGAATATAGATGTCTTCGATATCGCGCGACGACGCCATCAGGTATGCGCCGGTCGCCTTCTTGATCTTCTGCCCGGCCGCCAGATACGACTCCCACGACTTGGTCAAGTCGGCTTCGGTCACGCCTGCCTTGTCGAGAATGTCCTTGCGGTAGAACAGCGTGCCCGGGCCGATATCGCCCGGCATGCCGACAATCTGGCCGTCCTGCGTCGTAGCCTGCGCGAACGTGTAGTTGATGAACTGGCTCTTGTACTGGCCTGCGTTATAGGGCGGCTTCGCCAGGTTCTCGAGACCGCCGCCCGCTGCGAAACGGCCAATGAAGCCGACTTCGACGGCCATCACGTCGGGCAGGTCCGAGCTCGTTGCGAGCGCGGTGGTCATGGCGTTGTGGTGATCGGCGATCGCAAGCGACGACACCTTGATGTCGACGTCCGGATGCAGCTTCTTCCACGCGGGAATCGCGTCCTTGATTTCCTGGTCGAGCTTCGGAAACACCGCGACGGTCAGCGTGGTGCTGGCATGCGCAGCCACGGTAGCCAGGCTGAGCAAAACTGCAGCGGCAGTGCCTGAAAAACGGAAATTCATTACATGTCTCCTGGTGAAACGTTTGTGAGTGACGTTCAATTGCTCCCCTGCTGCTACGAACTACTTCCCCTGTTGTATTCATTCGCAGTGCCTGACGCCCTGCTTGCCGCGCTCATCTGTTTGAAAGCGCTTTCACTGCAAAACTAAAAAAACGGCCCGATCTGGATTCGAACCTTATGCCGCCGTGTCTCCCGGGCTCGGCGACGGCCCGATGCGACGCGTCGTCTCGCGCGTCACCAGCGTGAGCGGAATGGGGCTCAGTGCGATGGGCTGCTTGCGGATCATCTGCACGATGCCTTGCGCGGCGAGACGGCCGATTTCATAGGTCGGCTGGCGCACTGTCGTCAGAGGCGGCGTCATGTACGAAGAAGTCGGCAGATCGTCGAAGCCAACCAGCGACACATCTTCGGGCACGCGTACGCCGCGGCGGAACATCGCGAGACGCGCGCCGTACGCGGTCTGGTCGTTCGCGCAGAACACCGCGCTCAACGACGGCCGGCGCATCAGCAGCCGCTCCATGGCGGCGAGCCCGCCCGTTTCGAGGTAATCGCCCTGCTCGACCAGATCGGCGTCGAAGCCGATACCCGCTTCTTCCAGGGCGATGCGGTAACCGTCGAGACGCTCGATCGCGTCCTCGTGACTGCTCGGGCCGGCAATGAACGCGATCTCGCGGTGGCCCTGCTCGATCAGATGACGGGTCGCGTCGCGTGCGCCCTGCAGGTTGTCGATCGGCAGGCCAGCGAGCGCCGTCCCGTTTTGCACCGAGCGCCCAAGTACGAGCATGGGCGCGTAGCGCGAGTATTCGGTGAGCGTCGATTCGTCGAGTTGCGCATGCAACAGAATGATGCCGTCCACGCGGCGCGCGATGAATTCTTCGAGGCGCGCCTTTTCGTCGACGACATTCCAGCGGCTGCTCACGAAAATCGGCGTGAAGCCCGGCTCGGAAAGCGCCTCTTCGATACCGCGCAGCCACTCGGCGTAAAACGGGCTCGACACGGCTTGTGTCAGGACACCGATAGTTTCGGTGCGGCCGCTCGCAAGACTGCGCGCCAGCACATTCGGACGATAGTTGAACCGCGCAATCGCCTCTTCCACCGCGCGCTGCTTTTCGGGGAGAACACGCGCGGTGCCGTTCAGGATGCGCGACACCGTGCTCGGAGACACGCCGGCTGCGCGCGCAATTTCTTCCAGCGTCACGTTGGGACCCGGAGTGGGTCCGCTCTGGACACTGGGCGCGCCGGGTGCTTCGTTGGTGCCGTCGGTCATGAGTTCCGCCTGAACATTTTCATGAAAGCGCTTTCAAACACTGAAAAAAGCGCTCCCGGATACGAATTCGAAGGGGCTAAAAGAACGCAGAAAAAGCAGCCGGTGCGACCAGGGTGGAGGAGAGATCGCACCGGCCTCTCTATGTAGAGAATTAAGCAGTACCTAACACAAAGAGATCACAACAACTACAGGTCAAACGAAGTCAAATCAGAACATGTGCATGATGCCCGCGAACACGCCGGTCTGGCTGTGGCCGTAGTTCGGGTTGTCGTTTGAAGACGTGCCCGTCGTCGCGTCGAAGTTGTTGTTGCCGTACGAACCGTTGCCAAGGTTGATGTTCGACGTCGAGCTGTTGTGCACGTAGCCGGCTTCCGCGTACAGGAACGTACGCTTCGACAGGTTGTAGGTCGTACCGAGCGTGAACAGCGTGGCGTTGCCGTTGCCGTTGTTCGCGTTCGCGTGGAACACCGCAGCCGTGATCGCCGAAGCGTCGTTCACCTGCCAGCCAGCGCCGATCCACTCGTGGTCCACCGTCGTCGGTGCGCGCACGCCAGCCGGCTGCGACGCGTCGGTCACGCCCATGCTTGCGTTGGTGGCGCTCGGTGCGCTCAAATGCTGGTAGCCAGCGTAGATCTTCACCGGACCGATCACGTACGTGCCGCCAGCGAGAATCGAGCGCGAAGCCGAATACACGTTGTTGAACGAACCGTCCGCGCCGCGGACTTCGTCATAGATCACACGGAAATCGCCGCTGCCCCAGGTATAGATGCCTTCGATCGCATTCGTACGGCCCTGGCCCGTCGGGACGCCCTTCGCGTTGACCGGCGCCGAGTTCCAGCTCGTGTTGTTGGTCAGCGAATACTGGCCCTTGAACACGAGACCGCCGAACAGCGTGGGCGAATCATATTCCGCGCCGTTGCTCGTGCTCGCCCAGTTGCGGCCGCGCACCAGCGTCGAAATCGCGTAACGCTGCATCAACTGCGGGTCCGCGCCCCAGCTGTCCTGCGAAAGTTCGCCGGCGCCGAGATTACCCATCTTGAACAGACCGAAACGGTCGTTGCTGAAGCCCACCGTGGCGTGACGACCGAACAGGTTGCCTGCCGAGGCGCCCGTCATCGTATTGAGCTGGCCTTCCAACTGGAACACCGCCTTCGTGCCGCCGCCGAGATCTTCCGAACCCAGCAAGCCGAACCACGAGCAACCCCAGTCGCCGCTCTGTGCCGAGAACCTGCTACCCCCCGGCAGGCCGGTTTCGTACTGCACGCCGTTGTCGATACGGCCATACAGTGTGACGCTGCTTTGCGCGTGCGCCATCGTCGTCGCAGCTGCCATCACCGACAATGCAATAAGCTTCTTGTTCATTAGCTATCCTATATATATTTTGGCGTCTCCAAACCGCGCAGGTCGCGTGCGCTCTACACGTTCCCTACCAGGCTGCCTCACTGAAATGTTCCGAATCACATTTCGAGGCGATTATAGGGACGCCCCTGCCCCGTGTATCGAACCGGCGGGCTAGGGAAAACGCTGTTACCGATAACAGTTGCGCGACGCGCGGCCCCGGAGTAGGCCCCTGCTTTGTGACCATTCCGTTATGGTCATAAAGCTCGCAACTCCGTTTGCGGTCGTGAGGGAAAATATGCGCAGCGAGGGAAATGTACCGAACAGCCGTGCTACTTCGGCCAAATCGCGCTTGACAGCGCTTTCAAAAGCGACGCTGTGACGTTGTGAAGTTGCAACGGCGACACAAGAGTTTCTTGCCTGTTGCGTCCGCAGCGTTGCAAATCTGCTGATAGCGCTGTCACCAGCAGGCCTGGGCAATAGCGACTATGATCAAGGTATACCCTGCCGGGCAACGAGTCGAGATTCTCCGGTAAGCACATTCAGCGCGGGCGTTGAATCAATCCCGCGGGCTTTCCGGCTTTAGACCATCGCGCCACGCAATTCCCCGCGCCTCGACTCCCGCTGTTCCCCGCCACGTCGCGCGCGACGTCCCGTCCGAACGCAATGCACCAGCACGCACCAGCGCAACTTTCGCCGGGCGACGGCGCTGCCGTTCCATGCCCGGCTGGCGGAACCCCTGACGCGTCCTTGCGGTGACCATTGCACCGCGCACTGCGCGGGCTGGTTTTGCCCTCTGACTTCCGCGGCCCTGCGTTGAAGAAGGACCGGAAGACTTGCTGCCGGATGTGACCGGCATTTTTGCCACACTGCAAGGAGGTATCGTGAAAGCCATCATCACTTCCACGCTCGCATTGCTGATTTCCAGCGCCATGGTGCCGGCCGCACAGGCTCAAACCGACTCAGGCGCGAGCAACCCGCAACTCGCGCACAACGTCCGGGTCGCTTTTGCGCGTAACGGCGTCAACACTTCTCATATCTTTGTCTTTGCTCGCGGGGGCACCGTCACGCTGCTCGGATGGGTCGACGCGCACGAACAGGTCGCGCTGGCCGAGCGCAGCGCGGCTTCGGTCGAGGGCGTGCAATCGGTGGACAGTTGGCTTGCGCGTGGACGCTGAGGTCAATGCGATCGAATGCATCGCCGCGCGGACGGCGCGCTTCTCGTCCGCGCGCCGTTCTTTATCGATCGCGCTGCGCGATGCTGTGTCTGATCCGTTTGATCCAGCCGCCGCGCCCATAGTCGGTCTGCTGCAGAAACACGGCAATCACGATGATCAGGCCTTTGAGGACTAGCTGCGTATTGCTGTCGATATCGTTGAGCAACAGGATGTTGCCGAGGAAGCCGAATATGAGGACGCCCGCCACGGTGCCCGATATCCGTCCGACTCCGCCGGCCAGGCTCGTGCCGCCAATCACAACGGCCGCAATCGCATCGAGTTCCCAGCCGGTTCCGGCATCGGCCTTCCCCTGGCGGTACTGCGCCGCATAGAGCACACCAACGAGCGCCGAGAGCAGGCCGGAAATGGCGTAGGCCATCAGCTTGTAGCGGTTGACGTCGAGCCCTGAAACCACGGCGCATTTCTCGTTGCCGCCTATCGCGTACAGATATTTGCCGAACACCGTGCGGTTCATCACGAAGCTGAAGACGAGCGCGATCACGAGAAAGAAAAGCGCAGGCACGGGGATCAGATTGAACAGCAGCGCGCGCAGATTCTCGATTTCGGCGGTCGCATTCGTTCCGCTATAAATCGAATAGACGGCGGTGTCCTGCCCGGCGATCAGCCGCGCGGCGCCGAGCACGCCGACCATCGCCGCGAGCGTGACGATGAACGGTTGCATGCGCCCGCGCGTGATGATCCAGCCGTTGATGCTGCCTACCGTGAAGCCCGCAAGCGGCACGATCCAGAGCACGCCGGCGAGCGGCATGCGGTGCGCCGCGTGCAACACGATATACAGGCACGCCAGCGCCGCGCACAGCAGCGCAATGCCGCCGCGCACCGCGCGTGCGGCGCCCATATGCGCGCGATGCGAACGCAGCGGCCTGCGCCATGCACCGAGCACGATGAACACGATCGAGAACACGGCAATCGCATTGAGCACGAGCGAGGCGTAAGTCGCCCGGTTCCATCCCTCGGTAGTCAGCAGCATGGCGGTCAGCACGCTGCCGAGGCCCATGATCGCGCCGACGGAAAGATCGATACCCGCGGTGATGATCACGAGCGTCATGCCGATCGACATCACCCCGACGTTGGCGACCTCGCGAAACACGTCGGAGATATTGGCGCTGGAAAGAAAGATGTTGCTGCCATCGGTCGAGTGAGGCGAAGTGAACGCGCCCACCACGAGCAACAGGATCAGCCCCAGGTAGTACTTCAGGTGCGTCATGAGCGTGCTGATTTGACGCCTGCGCGTGGGCGCGTCCGGCTCGGCGACATGGTCCTGCACATGCAGCATGGTCAGTCTCCAGTCAGTATCGATTCAAGGCGAAGCAAGATTGATCAGCAGGTCGCCGGAAAAATCGCTGCGCGGTACGATCTGTTTGGCGCGCCCTTCGCACAGCACGAGAATGCGGTCGCACAACAAGGTCAATTCGTCGATTTCCGAACTGGCGATCAGCACCGTCACGCCCGAGCGCGCCGCGTCGAGTATCTGGCGGTAGATCTCCGCTTTGGCGGCGACGTCGACGCCGCGCGTCGGTTCGTCGAGCAGCAGGATGCGCGGCTTCGTCATCAGCCATTTGCCGATAATGAGCTTCTGCTGATTGCCGCCCGACAAGCTACTGGCGCTTTGCGCGAGGCTGCGATGCTTGACCCGCGAGGCCCGCGCCTGTTCGGCGGCCCAGCCGCACAGCCTGCGCCGCCGGTAGAACGGAAAGCCGGGCACGCGCGGCAACGACGGCAGCACGAAATTCGCTTCGAGCGACTGGTCGAGCACGAGGCCATCCTTCTTGCGGTCTTCGGTCACGAAGGCAAGACCCGATTCTGCGGCTTCGTTCGGCGACCTGAATGACCGGTTCCGCCCGGCAATGGCAATGGCGCCCTCCTGCTGGTAGGCCGAAATCCCGTAGATGGCTTCGAGCACTTCGGTCTTGCCCGCGCCGAGCAGACCCGAGAGGCCGAACACTTCGCCCTCGCGCACCTCGAACGACACGTCGCGCACCATCGCGCGCGCCGGTCCCCACAGCGACAGATTGCGCACTTCCACACTCGTGCTGCGAGCGCGTGGCGCCTCGTCCGCGCCGCGCTCTGGCGGCGCGAAGTCCTTGCCGATCATCATCGAGACGAGTGCCGTCGAGGACTCCACCTGCGCGACCGGCAGCGTCGAGATGCGCCGGCCGTCACGCAGCACGGTCACGCGGTCGGCCACGGCGAAGACTTCGCCCAGCCGGTGGCTGATCAGCACGATGCCCATGCCGCGTTCGCGCAGTTGCCGCGTGAGCGCGAGGAGTGCGGAGGTCTCCGCGTCGGAGAGCGCCGAGGTCGGCTCGTCCATGATCAGCACCCGAGCTTCGGCCACCAGCGACTTGGCAATTTCCACGAGTTGTTTTTCGCCCACCCGCAGCGCGCCGACCAGCGTATCGGGACTCGCGCGAAAGCCCAGTTGGCCGAGTACGCTGCGCGCTGCCGCGCGCATGGCGCGCCGGTCGGGAAAGCCCCAGCGCGTGCGCGGTTCCTTGCCAAGGAATATGTTGTCGACGGCGGAAAGCGTATCGACGAGATTCAACTCCTGATGAATGACCGCGATCCCCGCATCGATCGCGTCGTTGACGCTCGCGAGGCGCGTGGGCACGCCCCGCACGCGTATCGTGCCGCTGTCGGGCGTATAGAGCCCGCCCAGCATCTTCATCAGGCTCGACTTGCCCGCGCCGTTCTCGCCGACGAGCGCATGCACCTCGCCCGCTACGACATCGAAGTCGACGCTCGACAACACGGCGCTGCCATTGAACGAAATCGACAGGCCAGCCGCCTCGATGAGCGGCGCGGTGGCGGTGGCATTCATTCAGGAGTGGCTAGCAATATACGCCTTGGCGTTGTCCGCAAAGATACCCTGGGTCGGCAACGTCACCTTCTTCGGGATCTTTTCGCCGTGCAGGAGCTTGAGCGCCTGGCGTATGCCTTCGGCGCCGGGCGTGGGGTACATGAACGTGCCGGCAAGCAGGCCTTGCGAGACCCACGTCGCGCCCTCCTGCGGCAACCCGTCGATGCCCACAAACTTGATGCTCTTGTCGCGCCCCGCGTCCTTGGCCGCGAGATAGGCGCCGTAGGCCATCGGATCGTTGTGCCCGTACACCACATCGATTTTCGGATTCACGCGCAACACCGTCTTCATGTACTCGTACGCCTTGTCCTGCTTCCAGTCGCAGTCCACGCGTTCGCCCACGAGCTTGATGCCCGACTCCTTGCCGATCACGCTCGCCGCGCCGTCGTGGCGGTCGTGCGCCGGCTGCGCGCCGAAGCCGCCCCAGACCTCGACGAGATTGCCCTGCGCGTGACCCGGGCCGCCCATCAGCTTGACGATGAATGCGCCGGCTTCGCGGCCGATCTGCACGTTGTCGCCGCCGATGAACTGCGTATAGGATTCGCCGTTCACCTCGCGGTCGAGCACGAACACAGGAATGCCCGCCTTATAGGCCTTTTCCACCACGCCGGTCAGCCCGGCCGACTCCTTTGGCGAAATGAAGATCGCATCCATTTTCTGGGCAATGAAATTCTCCATGTCCGCATTCTGCTTGTCGGTGCGGTCGCCGGCGTCGGCAATGATCAGATCGACCTCGGAGTGCTTCGCGGCTTCGGCTTTCATGTCCTTGTTGAACTGCACGCGCCAAGGCTCGACCGTGGTGACCTGCGAGAAGCCGAAGCGGTATTTCTTCTGCTGCCCGAACGCGGGCGCACTGAGCGTCCCGAGAAGACCCGCTGCGCCGGCAAGCGGCACGGCGACCAGACCCGCAACCAGAATGCGTCGTTGACTGTCCATTGCCCTGTCTCCTTTGTTGTCTGAACCGGGCGGCGCGTGCGGCCGGCCTCGGGTGCTGCGAAAAATAAAACGTTATAGCGGCGGCGCGGCGGAGGCGCGCGCCGCTTCGCCCCATTCGTCATACCGTACCGGGCCTGTGCTGTCGCGCACGCGCAAGTCGGCACGCATGCGCAAGTGCACGATCTCCGGGCTCTCGCCCAGCAACTGCTTGTGCAGGAGATGCCAGATGCCGCGGGCAATCGCTTCGGCGGGCTGACGAATCGAACTGATGCCGGGGCGCAGTACCGACATCCACGGCGCGTCGTCGAAGGAAAGCAGCGAGATGTCGTCCGGCAGCTGCAGGCCCGCATCGCGGATCGCCCGCAGCGCGCCGAGCGTCGCGACGTTCGCGCCTGTGAAGAGCGCAGTGGGGCGTTCGCGCGCGGCGAGCACGCCGAGCGTCGTCGCGTGGCTTTCGGTATCGCTCATGCCGCACACCACGACGTTGGCGTGCTGCGCCAACCCGGCGCGCTGCATTGCGTCCTGGTAGCCCTGGGCCCGCTCGCGGCTGTTCACGAGATCGAGCGCATTGACGATGAACGTGATGCGGCGGTGACCGAGCGCGATCAGATGCGCGGTACCGTCCATCGCCGCACGATGACTGTCGGTCGTGACCGTGTTGGCGGGAAAACTGTTGTCCACGCGATCGGCCATCACGAGCGGCACGTCGCATTCCCGCAGTTCGCTGATTGCGTGCTCGTAGCCGTGGCACGGAATGATGATCATGCCCGCGACCTGGCGCGAGAGGACGAAGCGGATGCGCTCCGCTTCGCGCTCCGGGTCCTCCTGGGCGTGCGCGAGGATGAGCCGGTAACCGGATTCGAGCGCGTGGTCTTCGAGCGCGCAGACGAGTTCGATGAAGAACGAATTGGTCAGGTCGGGCACGACAAAACCAATCGACGTGGAGCGGCAACTGCGCAGTTCGGCGGCCAGACTATTGCGCCGGTAGCCGAGCTTGCGAGCCGCCTCCCAGACCTGGCGCTGGCGCGCTTCGCTCACGTTTGCTCCACCCGCGAGCACCTTCGACGCCGTGCCCAGCGAGACTCCCGCCGCATTCGCGACGTCCTTGAGCGTACTGGCACTTTTCTTGCGGTCGTCCATGCTGGTCTTTCCGCCCGAGGTGATGCGCCGGCGTTATCCGTCCGTTACCCGTCCGAACTGAAACGTTTCATAGAGTAGGAAATGGATTTTCAGGCTTCAAGGGAGGGTTTTTCCGGGTCGCCGGGGAGCGCGCGCGAGGACTAGCGGTAATTCACGAAGTTGATGATGTCGTTGAGAAAGCTCAGAGGTCGCCTATAAACAATCAGCGAGACGGCGCCAAAGCCTTGTCTGGCAACGGTTTCGCCCGACGCCCGTGCGGGTGTAGCGCGGTCTTGTAACGCATCCAGTGTGAAACCGAAAGACCGGCGGGCTCAAAGCTGCCCACCCCACGCCCTTCTCCCATCTCAACGCGCATGCGCGTGGTAGGGCTCCTCATCGGAAGCGGAAATTCGATCAAAACGGACCGAGTTCATTGCGGTCGGTCGTCAGATCGCGGTCCCTTTGTCGCTTCTTGAGGTACTGCGGTCATCCGACGGCCGGTCTTGTTGGTCGGGCATCGGCCAACACAGTCAACAGCGCCGCAGACCTTATCGACTTGGCGTACGCCGAATTCCGAGTCATTGGTTTTGAGGAAGCCGCGTCAGAGAGAGATTGCGCCGGAAGCTGCTTGTATTGCCGCAGCAATCTCGTCTTCGCTGCGCCCCCCATTGATTGCAATGCTTCCCCCAAAGACAAAGTGAGGAACCGAACGGACACCGGCATTGGCCGACTTGGCCGCTTCCTGCTCGACGCGGCGGTGCTGTTTGGGATCAAGTGCAATGGCACGCGCCTGATCGCGGTCGAAACCGTAGTCGGCTGCGATGTCGGCCAGCACGTCCGCATCGGCGATGTTCTTCGCTGCGATGAAATAAGCATGGGTGATTGCAACTGCGAGCCTGTGCTGCGTGCTACGCCCAGCGGCCGCCAGAATCAGCGCATGAGCAGCTTGAGTCGGATAGGTCCAGAGTAGGCGGCCAAGATCCAGGTCGAAGCCCGAAGCGCGAGCTTCTCCCTCGGGGCGAGCAAAGGCGACCTTCGGATCGGTTATGCCGTAGCGCGAACGCAGCAAGTCGGGAACATAGAGGCCGCCTGCCGGCGCATCTGGCAGTAGCAGGACTGGATGCTGCCGAATGTCAACGGCCAGGTTGGGGAAACGCTCCGCCAGCACTTTATCGAGACGGTGATGCCCGACGATGCACCACGGACATGTGATTTCAGTATAGAGGTCTATTTGTATAACCATGTTCTGGCGATCTGATCTGCGCGCTATGAATTTGAAGGTAGTTCGGCATCGATTCCGCTCAGTTGAACCGATACGTCCCACAGTCGTCTTGCGAGTTCTGGATTCCGCGCGTCCTGAGACGGAGTGCATTCACCAGAGGGGCCTCGCAATTCAGAAGTTCTCGTCGGCCCGTAATAGCCGCCGGACTTTATTTGTCCGGTCGCCGCCTGCAATGCACCCCACGCGCCCTGAGCCGGCGTATTGAAGAACAGGCCGATCAATGACATTGCGATGTTGCCCCACCAGCTATCGCGCGCAAGGTTGGTTCCAGCAAGGCCCGGATGGCAGGCCACTGCCGTAACAGGTATACCCGCCGCTCGCAGTCGCCGATCCAACTCAAAGATAAAAAGCAGATTCGCAAGCTTGCTGGCTGCATAGCGAGGCATCCACTTGTAACTCTTCTCCGCATCAAGATCGTCCCACTCGATCTTCGCGTCCTTGTGCAGGCCGCTGCTCGTGACAACGATGCGCGTCCCGGATGTTTCCGTGAGCTTGGGCAGCATGAGCGCAGTGAACGCAAAGCAACCAAGATGATTGACGCCGAATGTCAGCTCGAAGCCTTGCACCGTATGCTTTAGCTTCGGCCCTTGCACGCCCGCATTATTGATGAGCGCGTCGATGCGCGGTTCCTTTTCGGCCAGTTTTGCTGCGTTCCGCACGCTCGTCAGATCTGCGAGGTCAAGCGGCAGGAATGCGAGATTCGCTCCAGGGGTCTTCAGACGAATCCGGCTGATAGCCGCTTCCGCTTTCGACTCGTCACGGCACGCGAGAAGCACCCTGGCTCGCCGTGCCGCCAACGTACTCGCTATTTCAAAGCCTATGCCGGTGTTGGCGCCAGTGACGACAAAAGTCTTTCCCGATTGATCGGGTACATCAGCATGGGTGAATCCGCTCATGGAGTGAACCTTGTCGAGACGTTATTGCGTTAATGGTTAGCGATGCCTGGCGCGGCACGCACGAACTTCCTGTCGGTCACCTGGTCAACCAGGAACTTCGCAAGATTGCCTCTGGAGAGCTTCATGCTGAGTTTGGTTTTTCCATACCAACCTACATCCACGCTGCCATCCGCGGGACCATCCTTGAGGTTCGGGATGCGTACCAGTGTCCAGTCCAGGTCCGAATTGGCGATCAATTCGCCAGTCGCCTCGATGTCCTCATACCCCCTGCGCGCGATAACCTTGAACAACAGCGCGAACGCATGGGTTTTGAAGGCAAAGCTATCCTTGGGATCACGATAGGCAGCCGTAGAAATCTGGATAAGACGGCGCACGCCTGCGTGCTTCATCGCGGCGATGATGCTGGTCAAGCCGTGCATGATCGGCTTATCGCCTTGCACCTTGAGACTGTTGGGACCAAGGGCACTGATGACTGCATCGGCACCTTGAACGCTCCTCGCAATGGCACTCTGGTCTTGCAGGTCGCCGACAACGATTTCTACCCTTCCCGCGAACGACGCGAGTTTCTTTGCGTCGCGCGTATAGACCGACAGGTTGTAGCCCTGCTTCAAGGCTTCCTCGATGATGTGCCTTCCGGTCGGCCCGGTCGCACCGAACAGCGCGATGGTTTTTTTCCGGCCATGAGGTCACGCAGCCTTCGCCAGCAAGGCTTTGATGGCCGTATCGGTGTTGGCGATTGCGGCCTTCGCCGCATCGGGGCCCAAAACCGTGCCTTCGACACGCACCACTTCAACGTCGGTCAGACCGATGAAACCGAACAGGTGCAGTAGATAGTTGGTCTGAAAGTCGAACGGTGCCCAGGCACCTTCCGAGAACACGCCGCCGGTAGCGGTAACTAGATAGACCTTTTTGCCGGTCAGCAGCCCCTTCGGCCCAGCATCGCCGTAGCCGAAGGTGACGCCCGGCCAGGTGACGTGATCGAACCACGCCTTGAGCTGCGAGGGCAGACCGAAGTTGATCATGCCCGAACCGAGCACGATCACATCGGCGACCTTTAACTCATCGACCAACTCTTGCGCGACCTTCACCGCCTCGACCTGTTCCGGTGTGCGATCTTCGGGCGACGTGCTCCGGCCTTGGATGTAGGCCGGTGCGATGTGCGGCGGTGGATTCGCGGCGAGGTCGCGCACGGTCAGCGGGCCGCCCGAGCGGGCCTGGACGCCTTCAGCAATTTCGGCGGCGAAGCGGGTGGAAAGGCTGTCAGCCCCGCGCGGACTGGAAGTGACAAGTAGGGTATGGCTCATGACGGCTCCTAGGTATAAAATGAGAACCAAGTTCGATATTGATTCTGACTTACCAATTCATACGAAGGATGGTATGGTTCCTGCCGTTTCCCCACAAGAAGGCACACGCATGTCACTTAGTCACCCCGAGCTACCAGCCGATATGCCTGCACCTGACGCGGGCGGCTGCCTGGCAACCCGTGAAATCCTGGATCGCATCGGCGACAAGTGGAGTCTCTACATTGTCGCCATGCTGGCTAATGGCCCGCGGCGCTTCAACGAATTGAAACGCGGCATCGACGGCATTTCCCAGCGGATGCTTACGCTGACCTTGCGCGGGCTGGAACGCGACGGACTGGTAACGCGAACGATGTATCCGACGATTCCGCCGCGCGTCGATTACGAACTCACTGACATGGGAAGAACGCTGTTGAAGCCTGTCATGGCGCTGGTCAACTGGGCGAGCGAGAATCAAGTCGCCATTGCCGAGGCGCATAAACGTTTTGACGAGGAGCCGGAGCCAGATCAGGTCTTGGTTCAGGGCGTTGTCTACCAGCGTCGATAAACGAGCCCAGGCTGTAGGCTTGTGCAGACACAGCGGCGAAATCCAACTGCCAGCTCGCGGCGGGACCTGTCCCAACGCGGATCTTTTGTGGGGTGAGAGTCGGCCACGGCCGATCAAAAAATCGCATAGCCTGACTTGGGTGTCCGTTCCCTGAGCCAAACGGGACGCCTCAACGTCTCGCCGTCGACGCAAACCAATGACGCTTCATGGCCGACCGGCGCCCGACGACCGAGCGACACTACGTGTTTTGGAATGAGGCTAGCGATAGTTCACGAAGTTGATGATGTCATTGAGAAACCACGGGAGAATCAGTTGCGTGTCGGGATCGCTAACGCCCACGGTGAGCCTCGGCGGCTTCGAGGTGGGTGAACCGGGCTTCGCGCCATCGGGGGTGTGCAGCATGTAGGTGGTCGTGTCGGCGGCGGGCGGCGACGGCGAAGCACAACCGGCAACGAGTAAGGCAAGGAACGCTGCGCAGCACAAGCGCTTCATGATAGGCAATCTCCAGCCACGTGATCTCGAGAAGCCCAAGCGTACCATCGGCCCCGCTGCTGCCGCGCAAAGCTGTGCATGCGCCGGATATGCCGAATTAATTCGATGCCGTGGCTTTCGCGCTTATTCGGCGCGAAATTTCACGTCTGAATATCGCCATACAAAGGGGAAAGGAACGAAGCATTGCGGCAATGGAAAGACCACGTTGCGCGAAACGAATACGTGCAACGCGGCCGTCCCGAAAATGAGAGGCGTGCTTAACGGAAGCCGTAAACGAGAACCTTCTTTCCTTCGAATTGTTCCTGCACACCTTGTTCGCAGTTCGGCGGACACGTCGTGCCGTCGGCGGTGGGACCGGACGCGGGCGAATACGCCCTGTAGACAACGGATTCGATGAGCGTCCCGTCGTCGGAAACCACGATCTGCAGGTCGGTCTCGACGCCGGCCAGCACCGGTCCGCCGCTGCCATAGACCTGTTTCATGATCCCCGTGCAATCGGAGTTCACCGTGTAGGTGCCGCTCTGGTACGGGTTGAAGGCGGTCTGCCCGCCTTTCGGCAAGCCATTGATCATGCCGAAGTCGGTGCGGGTGAATTTACCCGAACCGTCGAACGTCACGATGGCGACGTCATCGAGTGTCGAAGGTGAGGCAAACGGGTGCAGCTTGTTGTTGCTATCCAGCAAGCCAAGGATCTCACCATGTCCGTGAAATCCATAAGCTCCCCTTAGCGTTGCGTTCGAGCAAAGGCGCCCGTCGGCCTGCGCGACGCCACTGAGCGAGAGCAGTGCAAAGGCTGTTGCCGACAAAATGCTTGAATGCTTGATCTTCATGGTCATCTCCTTGTCACCATAGCAGGCGTCTGGCTTCATAACGCGCAGCGGGCCAAAAGCAGCCGTCGAGCGAGGCGCCGGCTCGTGCCGGTGTGCGCTCCGCTTCCTAAGCCTATGGAACCGCGCACGCTTGCGCCTCCATCATTTGATGGAGAGAGCGAGGCAACAGGAGATTTCGTGTGCAGACAAACTCGATGGGAACGGCGTTACGGCTTCACTGCATTACGGCTTCACTGCGTAGTGCACCAGTTCGATTGCGTTCGTTGCGGGTGCGCCTCTTCCGGCCAGACGGCCCTGAAATTCTTCGCGCACTACCCGCTTGACGCTCGGGGCATACCAGAGCGTCTCCTCCATCGGGCCGCCGCCCGGGCCGTACTGCGGCTGCCAGACGCCGCTCATCGTGATCTTGATCGCGGAGAAAACGCCCGCCTTCGTCTTGACCGTCTCCACGCCGTCCACTTCGCATTGGGCCCGGCGCTGCACCCTCATGCCCGAAGGGGCGGTGGCCATGCAGTCCGCTTCATAGCGCGCGCCGGCTCGCAAGTTGTCTCCCACCCTGTAGTGCGGCGCATCCTGAGGCAGCGCGATGGCAGCGGCGTCGTGCGCGAAGCTGGCCGGGGCGCCCGGGCCGCCAGCACGCTCACGACGCCGATCAATGCAGTGCGACAGACTTGCGGCCTCATTGGCCCTGTTTCTGCAGATATTGCCGCACGTCGCTCATCGACACCCTGCCTGTATGCGCCGTGTCGATCTGATCGAAATGCTGCGAGATATACCCCAGCCCGCTACTTTGCGCCTGCGCTTTCGTGATCGAAGCGCCGTTGTTCAATGCAGTATTCGCACCCAGGCGAGCCTCAACCCGCTGTTGCGCCTGCTGCTGCAATTGCGTACCGGTGGAAGGTGTGAGCGGCGCTGGCCGGCTCGTCGGGAAAAATGGGCCATCCACACCGTGGCCGCCCTTCGGCAGTTGAACGGGCGCCACCGCTTGCGTTGCCGCCTGGGCAATGCCTGTTGTGACCACAGCAACCGCGCCAAGCATGAACGGCGCAATGCACCACAGCTTTTTGAATGTAGACATGATCGCTCGCCTTCAATGTGTGAGGAGCGGGCCTCAATCGGCTATCGATGATCGACGCTCGAGGAAAGGCCCCGGCCTGTCAGGTTATTGGCCCGCTGCGGCGACTGCCGTGGAAGTCGGCGTACCCGCGGGACTCTCGTCGGGCCACGGCTGCGGAAGCGTCCAGAGCGAAAGCGCCAATGGTATGGGTTGACCACCATAGTAGCTCACGAGATCGGCCTTCATCTTCGGGCGCGCCACGTCGTCCAGATAGATCATGTGTCCACCCTGGAAGAAGTTGACCTGCAGGTTCGGGCTCAAACCGGCCACCGTTTGCAGACGCGCAAGCTGCTTCTCCGTATTGAAGAACGGCGTAGCAAGATCGTGATAGCCGTTCTCCGCAAGCACCTTCAATTGCGGATTGAGCTGGATCGCGCCGAGCAGGTCGGGCAGCGTATCGGGCAACGGCTGACCGTCGTGCGAGAAGTCCCAGACTCCGATGATGTTGTCGTTCAGAGGCATGTACGTCGCATTCGGCGCCGTATAGCCGAGATAGTCCGGCATTTGCGTAGCGAGTGCTGTCGTGAACGGCTGCGAGATGAGGATGTCCGACGGGTCGCCGTCGCTCTGCAAGCGCGGATCCGAATTCGGCAGCGATACGCGTCCGTCGTAACGACCGATCGTCGTGCCCGGGATCAGTTCGTTACTGAACGGATTCACGTTGAAATAGCCATTGAGCGCCTGCAATGTGAGGCTCGAGGGCCAACGCCACGAATCCAGCGTTTTCTCGGGCGGAAAGACCGGCTTGCCGAGCGCGTCGGGAATGCCGAGTTGACTCAGCACCCACGATTGCGCGTATTTGCGGAAATGCTGGTACTGGCCCGTCGCAAAAATCTCCGACTGCAACGCGAAGAGGCCTTGATCGATCAATGGCGGCGAAACCAGGTTGAAGTAGGCGGCCACCTCGGCATAGCCGGGGTAATAGCCCGCGAGTGTGTCGGTATCGAGCACCAGGCCAGCCGTCGAATTCGTGATGGCCGTCGCCTCGATCGCATCGGCAAAGTAGTTCAGGATGGACGACTGAAGCACGATGCCAGTCAACTGCACGCCCGCCGCTTCGAGCGCAAGCGCAAGCATGTCGGTGCGCGGCGTGCCATACGATTCGCCGTAGAGATAGATCGGCGAACTGCTACGATTATTCACGGCCAGATAGCGCTTGATGAAATCGCGCATCACGTCCACGTCCGTATCGCAGCCCCAGAACTTCTGGTTCGTGTTCGGCAGAATGGCCTCCGAGAGCCCCGTGCCCGGTGGGTCGATGAACACCATGTCCGTCGTATCGATCAGGCTCTCCGCATTGTTGACGAGCGGAAAGTTCGGCCAGTTGGTGAGCAGCGGATCGGGCGTCGCGACACGCGTTGGCGCAAACGAGCCGAGACGCAGCCAGATCGACGAAGAACCCGGCCCGCCGTTATAGATGAACGTCACGGGCCGCGGCGAACCGTTCGTGCTCGGCGCGGTATAGGCGACATACGACATCGTCGCCTCCGGATTGCCGTTTGCGTCCGAAGCCGTCAAATGGCCCGTTGTCGTCGTGTAGTTGATGGTCGTTTTTCCCGAGGTCCACTGGTAATGCATGATCGCGGCCTTTTCGGCGACCTGCGACGCGGCAAGGCCATCGGTAGCGTTCGGCGAATAGGCGATCGGGTCGGTATAAGGCTGGTTGGCATTTGGCGAATTTGAATTTTGCACGGCGGCTTTAGCGCTTGCCGAAACCTGGTTCATGGCGCTCGCGGCCGACGAAGTCGGGCTATCTCCACCGCCGCAAGCCGCTAGCATCAACACGCCGATAGCGATTGCGCCTGCATGGCGCAGCTCGCGCCAACTGCGGCTGAACTCCACACTGGGTTTACTGTCCGGATGCATTGTTATACCCCTTCGAATGATGACTTCACACTACGCGGGGGCCGCGGTCGCCGGTAATAACGCCTTGAAAAAGGCACCGAAATTCAAACACAATTACCTTCGCGAGGCGGCTGACATTTAACTTTCCATTCCTGACAAAGTCGATTCAATTTAAGCGACATCTATTTACTATGGATGCCTAAATAATCCATAAAGCATCGGGAGAAACCACTGAGTTTCGCCGACGGAATTTCGCTGGAAATATTTGGTAATGAAAGATAGCAGAGGAAAAATAGGAGGCGCCGCAGTACTTTGTCAAGGGATAGTTCTTGAACCTATGCGCGCTGATTCGTTGCGCACGCAGCAATTGCGTCGAGCACGAAACGGCCGCGTGCATGCGGGTCGGCGATGCGAGATCTCCGTGCCACGCGAGCGCGAACGAAGAGCGAAATGGATGCTCGACAATGCCCACGGATTGTATGAATGAATGCAATCCATCGCTTGCGCGCCTGTCACCCATTCAATTGGGGCCATACTTCCAGGTGAAGTGCGTGACGGTTAAGAAGCCGTCCGCTCATTTAGCTATTCTTATAAATAAAACGCCGCCATGGTAAAAAATTCCGCAAGGCAATCCTTACCAGCACGCAGCCAGCACGCATATGTGCGCCGGGCAACAACGGAGATTGACGCGCTGTGCGAAATCAACCATATTTTGAACCAGACGGCTGCGCTCGGTCGGGCCCCGTCGCTTTCCTGCGCATGCAGATCGTGAGTTCCGCGACGCCTTGCCGATCGCTTCAACGACGATTCTGAGCATGCCGAAATGGCATCGCCATAACGGTGGGACGACATCATGTCCGCTCAGATTGGTCGCGACCAGAATTTCCCCGCAGCGTGCAAGCATTGCGGCGGACTGCTGTACGAAAACTTCGAATTCTGCCCTTACTGCGGCACAGATCTTCCACTCGACACCGTTTCGCTCGGCACCCATCCGAAGGCCACATTGACACCGCTCGGCGCCACGGCCGCGGCGCCCCCCGCACCCGCGGCCGCGAAGCTCGCGCAGGCGCGCTTACCCGCATCCGACGGGCCGTCGCTGGAGACCGGCTACCCGCATGCCGCGCAGCACGCCTTGGCGCTTCCACACGGGTTGCGGTTTTCGCAGATGGGGCAATGGATCTTCCCCAGGGGTCTATTCGTATTCGCACTGATTCTTGCGTTCGCGTACGGCACGTATCTGCTGCTCGGTGCGAACCGCCAGCGGGAGGCCACCGCCAGCGAAGCGACCCTGCACTCATCGGGCGGATCGGTTTCGACTGATGCGTCCGGGCAACAGGCCAACGAGACGCCCCCTGCCGCCGGCACGCAGACCAGCGAGCATCCGCAATCCCCCCCGCGCAACGCGCACCCCGCGCCGCAATTCGCCGACACGGCCGAAGCTCTGCGTGCCGCGCGCAACAGCCTTGCGGAAAACAACCTGTTCGACGCGAAGACTGCGGCCAACGCCGTGCTCGCGCACGGCGGGGACAACGAGGAGGCACGCGCGCTACAAAACGATATCGCCGCGCGCGAGCAACGGCGCGATAGCGCGTTGCAAAACGCAGACCGCTGTGTCGCGCAGCGTGCCTGGGCCTGCGTGCAACAACAGGCTTCGGAAGCGCTCGCGATCGATTCGAGCAGTCAAGTCGCGCAATCGTTGATGGAGCGCGCCATCGTATCGACCGCCTGGAAGCCACTCAGCCCACCTAATGGCGCCCCGCAAACGAACGCGGCAGCGGCGTTGCCGCACGGCGCGAACACCGTACGGCTGCCCTCGTCGCAGGACTGGAATACGGGCGCATCGCCGCCTCCGCTGCCCGGCGCGACGAACACGGCGAACGCGGCGAATGCCCCGACCGCGGCGAATGTCGCGACGGCCGCGAGTCCCGCCGGCGGCAACAACAGCGTCGACGCACAGGAGCGCGCGATCCTGCAAAACGGCTGGAAGCACGCCGCGCCATCTGGCGCCGCACATTGAACAGGATTCCATAACATATCGAAGTCTGCCGTAGATCGCAAACAAGGCGGGAGAGAGACCATGCTGAAAACGACTCTAGCAGGAGTGGCGGCGCTGATCGCCCTGCTTTTCTCTGCGCTCGCCGTCGCCGCCGAGGTCGACGCGCACTACCGCATCGTGACCGGCCCGGAGCGCGGGACGTACATTCAGATCGGCCAGGACCTCGCGAAATGGGTCGCGCAGCCGGCGGGCATCGATCTCGAAGTGATCCCATCGAAAG